>NZ_JAVTJA010000005.1:0-296984 GCF_031843785.1 Methylobacterium sp. WCS2018Hpa-22 | reverse complement strand
GTGGGGCCTTAGCTCAGCTGGGAGAGCGCTTCCATGGCATGGAAGAGGTCATCGGTTCGATCCCGTTAGGCTCCACCATTTCTTTTCGTCCGAGTCGTCGATGTGGTCGCGAGATGCGGCCTTCGACGAGCCGGAAACAGCAGATCTCGGTGGTGTTCACCGATGATGACGACGATCGTGAGACGATGTCACGATTGTTTCGGAATGTGGGGCCTTAGCTCAGCTGGGAGAGCGCTTCCATGGCATGGAAGAGGTCATCGGTTCGATCCCGTTAGGCTCCACCATTCGCTTTCTTCGATAGTCCGGCCTCATGCGCCGCGAGCGGACGAAGTACGACATCCCTCAAGCTTATCTGGGATATCGGCATACCGGCCGCGCCGTGTAGGACGACGCGCCCGACAGGGATGATACGTCCGTTCAGACGATGTGGAAATCGAGATTGGTGAGCGTGATCGGCTGATCGAGGACGGCGAAGGTCACCGCCAGGGCGCTGCCGCTACCATCCTTGTCGTAGGACACGGTCCCGGTGGTCCGGTCGTAGAGGATGCGGTCGTCGGCATTCACCGCGCCGGTGGACAGGTCCTTGAACGCGGCGGCGGCCAATGTCCCGATGGGCAGTGCCGGCACGATCGTCCGCGCGATCTCGATCGTATCGGCGGTTGCGAAATCCGTGATGTGGTCGAGATTGGCCGCGGTGAAGGCGGTGCTGAAACGGAACGTGTCGCTTCCCGTCCCTCCGGTCAGGATATCCTTACCCAGCATTCCGTCGAGGCGGTCGCCGCCGGCATTGCCCACGAGCGTGTTCGCCACCTTGCTACCGGTCATCGTGTCGGCGAAGACCGATCCGGAAACCGATTCGATCGAGATCAGGCTATCGGTGCCGCCATAGGTGTCGGTGGCCGTGCCGGCACCGAGATCCACGACCGCGCCGTGGGTGGCCCCGGCGAGATCGTCGTTTCGGAAATCGATCGTGTCCAGCCCGGCTCCGCCATCCAGGACGTCGTTGCCGCCTTGCGCCGTGAAGCGGTTCGCCAGCCCGTCGCCGGTCAGACGGTCGGCGGAAGCCGTGCCTACGACTGCCTCGATCCCCGATAGCGTATCGGTATTGCCGAAACCGTCCGTCGCCGTGCCAGTGGCCAGGTTCACGACGACGCCCCGGGTGCCGCCATTATCCACATCCCGGTCGTAGCGGATCTCGTCGAACCCCCTACCGCCGGCGATCGTGTCGTTACCCCCAAGTCCGTAGAAGCCTTCGTAGGCGGCGCTCGCCGCATTGCCGCCTGTCAGCATGTCGGTGAACTGCGTGCCCCGCACGACCTCGATGCTGATGAGCGTATCGCGATAGCCGAACCCATCCGTCGCGATGCCCTTGGCGAGATCGACTGTGACGCCCTGGGCTCCGCCGAAACTCGCATCCCTGTCGTAGCGGACCGCATCGTTGCCGCCGCCGCCGTCGAGCGTGTCGCCGCCGCCGAGGCCGATCAGGCTATCGAAGCTCCGGTCGTTCGAATCGTTACCGTGCAGGGAGTCGGCGTATTGCGTGCCGCGCACGCCTTCGATGTTGCGGAGCGTGTCGGTCGCTCCGAACCCGTCGGTGGCTTTTCCCGCGGCGAGGTCCACGATGACGCCGCGCGTGCCACCGAAATTGACGTCCTTGTCGTAGCGCACCTCGTCGTAGCCCGAGCCACCATCGATGACGTCATTCCCGCCGAGACCGAGGAAAAAGTTGTTCGGGCCGACGGGATCGGTGTCCCCTCCCGAAAGCCGGTCGGCAAATGCGGTGCCCCGCACCGATTCGATGTTACGGAGCGTGTCGACATTCCCGAACCCGTCGATGGCCTTGCCGGTCGTGAGGTTGACGGTGACGCCCTTCTTGCCGCCGAACCCTGCATCCCGATCGTAGCGGGCTTCGTCGAAGCCGCTGCCGCCATCGATGATGTCCGTGCCGGCGAGCCCGTAGAAATACTCTCCCGCGCTGTCCAGGGCTTTATTGCCTCCCGTGAACCGGTCGGCGAGCCGCGATCCCATCGTCGCCTCGATGCCGATCAGCGTATCGGTATTGCCGAACCCGTCGGTGGCCTTGCCGGTGGCGAAATTGACGATGACGCCCTTGATGCCCTTGGCCTCGTAATCATCCATGTAATTGGCGATGTCGAAACCCGCCCCACCGTCGATCACGTCGTTCCCGTCCCGACCCGAGATGATATCATCGCCGGATAGACCGTTGATCGTGTCACTTCGCCCAAGCAGGTTAACGTAGACGTCGGAATTTTGAGTCAGGTTCACCACCGCCATTTGAGTCTCTCTGGTTTGATGAAACTTTGAGTTATAAATTCGTGTCACGATGCGGATCTAGACTGTTATCGAGCGATGAGATCAAATCCACTTAAATAAAACGTGGATCGTCGCCCATGGTGATTTCTGCCGATCGGTGGTGTTCGCAGGTCACGGGCCTCACGCTCATCGGCGCGGGCGGCATGTGACGATCCCACACCAAGGCGCTTCCCGCCCTGAGTAGCAGGCCCTCCCTTCCATCCCGCCAAGGATGCCGAGACGCTGATGAGTTCCTGCGCGCCCGCTTTCCCAGCGGGGACAGGCGCCCGATCATGGCGTGTGTCGGTTTCGGCTGCATGATAGGTCGAAGCCATGACCCTTCCCGCCGGACCGCATGCCCCCCTCGCCTCCTGCTCTACGGAAACGGCCGAGGCGCTGATCGAGACCCTGAGCGCGCGGCTCCTCGGCGGCGACAGCGCGACATCCGTGCTGGAAGGCTGGTGCCGGGAGCGTCGGCTCGCCTCAAGCGCCAATCTGGTGGCGACGCGGGTCGTGGGTCCCGAACGACAGCCGAGCCCTGTGCAGGGTCAAAGGCTCGACCTCTCCGACGGGGAAGTGGTCCGGTACCGGCACGTTCGGCTGAGCTGGGGAGGCCATGTTCTCTCCCAGGCCGAGAACTGGTACGTCCCGGCTCGTCTGACGAGAGAGATGAACCTGCTCCTCGACGAGACCGAGATTCCCTTCGGCCGGGTGGTCCACACCCTGTTCCCCAGACGGCGAAACCTGCGCCTGCTTCGATTATGGCCCCAGGATGCGGGTGTTCCCGGCCCGTCCGAGCAGGTCTTCGCCATCGAGGCGATCCTGTCGGATCGATCCGGACGCCCGATCTGCGAAGTCAGCGAGACCTATACGGGCGCCATCCTGGCAATCGGCGACCCCTAGCCGCTCACTCGTCGAGGCGGGATTCCGGGTCGAGCTTCGACAGTTTTAGCAGGTTCTGGCCGTAGGCGGTCTTGGCGAAGAGTTCGCCGCGCGCGATCAGCTGCGCCTTGTCGATGAAGCCCTGGAGATAGGCGATCTCCTCCAGGCACGCGACCTGCAGGCCTTGCCGGTTCTGCAGCGTGCGCACGAACTCGCCCGCCTCCAGCAGGCTGTCATGCGTCCCCGTATCGAGCCAGGCATAGCCGCGCGACATGCGCTGCACATGGAGTTCGCCGAGATCGAGATAGGCCTGGTTGACGGATGTGATCTCCAATTCGCCGCGCGCCGAGGGCTTCACGGCAGCGGCGATGTCGAGCACACGGTTGTCGTAGAAGTAGAGGCCAGTCACCGCCCAGGGGCTTTCCGGCACCGATGGCTTCTCCACGATGCGCAGCGGCCGCCCCTCGCGGTCGAGCGTGACCACGCCGTAAGCTTCCGGGTGATCCACGTGATAGGCGAAGATCGTCGCGCCGGTCTCGCGTTCGCGCGCCTGTTTCAGCATGGCGCTCATGCCCGAGCCGAAGAACAGATTATCCCCCAGAACCAGGGCGACATCGTCCGAGCCGACAAAGTCGCGACCGATGGTGAAGGCCTGGGCGAGGCCTTCCGGACGGGGCTGGACCGCGTAGCTGAAGGAGAGGCCGAACTGTTCGCCGGTGCCGAACAGGCGCTCGTAATTGCCGAGATGCTCCGGGCTCGAAATGATCAGGATCTCGCGGATGCCGGCGAGCATCAGCACCGAGACCGGATAATAGATCATCGGCTTGTCGTAGACGGGCAGAAGCTGCTTGTTGATCGACAAGGTCGCCGGATGGAGCCGCGTGCCGGACCCGCCGGCGAGAACGATACCCTTCATGATCTGGTCTCTGCTAAGTGAGGCGCGGGGCCGATCAGCCGGTCGAGAATGTCGTCCAGGGCGGCCTGCCAAGGGCGCGGAGTCAGCCCGTAGGCTTTCGTCAGGCTCTCCGTCGACAATTCCGAGTTGGCGGGCCGCCGCGCCGGCGTCGGATAGGCGCTCGTGGGGATGCCGTTGACCGGAACGTTCCGGCCCCCGCGCGCGACCGAACCTGCGACGATGGCTTGCGCGAAACCGTGCCAGGTGGTGGCACCCGCATTGACGAAATGGTGCGTGCCCGTGGGCGCGTCGCTGTCGGCGGCGAGACGCAGGGCGATGTCCGCGAGGGCGTCGGCGAGATCGGCGGCGGAGGTCGGGCAGCCGCGCTGGTCGTTCACGACGTTCAGCGCATCCCGCTCGGCGGCGAGCCGCAGCATCGTCTTCACGAAGTTGCCCCGGTGCGGGCTCACGACCCAGGCCGTGCGCAGGATCGCGTGACGCGGATTGGCGGTGCGGACCGCCATCTCCCCAGCGGCCTTGCTGGCGCCGTAGACGCTCGTCGGGCCGATCGGCGCGTCGGACGTGTAGGCGCCCGAACCGGTGCCGTCGAAGACGTAATCGGTGGAGACGTGGACGAGGGGGATGCCTCGCCGCGCCGTCTCGGCCGCCAAGATGGCGGGAGCCAGGGCGTTGAGGCGCCAGGCCTCCACCACCTCCGACTCGGCCTTGTCCACGGCTGTGTAGGCGGCGGCGTTCACCACCGCCCCGATGGTGCGCTCGGTGAAGATCCGCGCCACGGCCGCAGCGTCCGTGATGTCGAGTTCGGTACGGGTCGGGGCGACGAGCGTCACACCCGCGCCCCAATGCCGGGAGGCCTGCAGCTCGGTGCCGACCTGGCCCGCCCCGCCGAGGATCAGAATATTCATCTCAGGCCTTCGCGGCAGGTGTGCCGAGGCCGAGGCGCTCGCCGGTATAGCGGCCCTCGCGGATCGGACGCCACCAGGCTTCGTTGTCGAGATACCACCGTACGGTCTCCTCGAGCGCGTCCTCGAAGGATTTGGTGGGGGTCCAGCCGATTTCCCGCTCGGCCTTGCCAGGGTCGATGGCGTAGCGCCGGTCATGGCCCGGACGGTCGGCGACGAACGAGATCAGGCGCTCATGCGGGCCATGCTCCGGCCGCAGTCGGTCGAAGGCAGCGCAGAGAGCCTTCACCACCGCAAGGTTGTTGCGCACCGACCGGCCACCGAGAAGGTAGGTCTCCCCTAGCGACCCACGTTCCAGCACCGCGACGAGGCCGCGAGCGTGATCCTCCACGTGGATCCAGTCGCGCTCGTTGAGCCCGTCGCCATAGACCGGTAGCGGACGGCCTTCGAGGGCGTTGAGGATCATCAGGGGGATCAGCTTCTCCGGGAAATGCCGGGGGCCGTAATTGTTCGAGCAGTTCGTGATCAGAACCGGCAGGCCGTAGGTCTCCCCCCAGGCCCGCGCCAGATGGTCGGAGGCGGCCTTGGAAGCCGAATAGGGCGAGCGCGGGTCGTAGCGGCTGTCCTCGGTGAAGAACCCGTCCGGCGGGAGCGAGCCGTAGACCTCGTCGGTGGAGACGTGGAGGAAACGGAATCCCGCCCTCGCCGCGCCGTCGAGGCTTTCCCAATAGGTGCGGGCGCCATCGAGCATCACCTGCGTGCCCACGACATTGGTGCGGATGAAAGCGCCCGGATCGGTGATCGAGCGGTCCACATGGCTCTCGGCGGCGAGATGCATCACCGCGTCGGGCCGGAACTCGGCGTAGAGGGCATGGACGGCGGCGGGATCGCAGATGTCTCCCGTGACGAGCCGGTGACGCGGATTGCGGTCGAGCGACGCCAGCGAGATCGGGTTGGCCGCGTAGGTCAGTGAGTCGAGTGTCGCGACCTCACGGCCGAGATCCTCGACGAGGTGCAGGACCAGCGCCGATCCGATGAAGCCGCATCCGCCCGTGACCAAGATGCGTTGGGGTTTGGCCATGTCGACAAATCCTGGTGGTCGCGCATCAGCGGGCTCGTATCCTGTCGCTGAAGCTGCGGTCGCTGAAATTGTGGAAGGACCGCCGATCAGAAGACCGTGCCCAATTGGGCGAGGGACGGCGCCACCCGGTCCTTGTCGGACAGGATTGCTGCTTCCGCGCTGACCGGCCAGGAGATCGCCAGATCCGGATCGTTCCAGGCGAGATTCCGGTCATGCGCCCGGCTGTAATAGGACGACACCTTGTAGGCGACCATGGTGTCGGGTTCGAGAGTGCAGAACCCGTGGGCGAACCCGACGGGAACGTAAAGCTGCTCCCCCTCGGCCGCGTCGAGCCGGACGGCGACATGCCGGCTATAGGTCTCGGACCCATGCCTCAGATCGACGGCGACATCGAGGATGGACCCGGAAAGCACGCGGACGAGCTTGGCCTGCCCTGCGGGTTCGAGCTGGAAATGCAGGCCGCGCACGGTTCCGGTCTGCGCCGAGAAGGATTGGTTGTCCTGCACGAAGGCGACGTCGATGCCAGCCTCGGCCAGGATGTCCGCCCGGAAGGTCTCCGAAAACCAGCCCCTGTCATCGCCGAAACGATTGGGCACGACCCGTTTCACCGCAGGAATTTCTGTCTCAATCACACGCATCGCTGGATACAACCCTCGCCAGACAGTGCCTGTAGGCGCGTGGACGGCTTTCCTGTCAAGGGATGCCCCAGCCCTCGATCGACTTGCTCCCCCCGTACCGGAGGGGTAACTCCCGCCTCCTTCAGAGCCGGGCCGATCCGACGGCCGCCGTGACCATTCGAGAGCAGAAAGGATCATCATGACGTCGAGGCAAGTCACCTCACGGCCCACCGTTGCGCTTTTGATGGCGCTGGCCATGACCGGGGCGGCCTTCGCCCAGAAGGGCATCGACCCGAGCGGGGTGTGGTTGACGGAGAACGGTGATTCGAAAGTGCGGATCGCACGTTGCGGAAGCGGCTATTGCGGCACGCTCGTCAGCGTTCCCGGTCCGGGGCTGGACTCCAAGAACCCCGATGCGTCGCTGAAATCGCGCAACCTCATCGGGATTCAGATCATGAATGCGGGCACCCCGTCAGGGGACGGCTATGACGGCTCGCTCTACAACCCCAATGACGGCAAGACCTATTCGGGAAGTCTCACGGTGAAGGGGCCGAACGTCGTCGAGGTCGCCGGCTGCGTAATGAGCGTGTTCTGCAAGCGGCAGACCTGGAAACGCGTCAACTGACCGACAGCGCTTCGCGGATTGCGTCGATGGCGGCCTGGGCGCCCGATCCTTCCGGTCCGCCGGCCTGTGCCATGTCGCGGCGACCGCCGCCGCCCTTGCCGCCGAGATGCCCGGCGCCCGCCCTGACGAGGGCGACCGCGTCGTAGCGGTCGGTGAGATCCGCGGTCACCCCGACCACGAGACCGGCTTTTCCATCGGCCGACAGCCCGACCAGAGCGACGATCCCGGAGCCGATACGGCTCTTGCCGGCATCCACCAGGCTCTTGAGGTCGCGGGTCTCCACGCCTTCCACGACCTTGGCCATCACCTTGATTCCGGCGATCTCGGTGACGCCGTCATCGCCCCCCGACGTGCCGCCCATCGCCAGCTTCTTCTTGGCTTCGGACAATTCGCGTTCCAGGCGACGGCGATCCTCGATGAGGGCGCTCAGTCGCTCGGGCACGTCGGCGCTCTGGGACTTCAGCAGGCCTGCGATCTGGCTCAGGGTGCGGCTTTCCTCGGCGCGGTGACGCCGGGCCGTCCCCGCCGTCAGGGCTTCGATCCGGCGTACGCCGGCACCGACCGCGCTCTCGCCGAGCACGGTGATCTGGCCGATCTCGCCCGTACGGGCCGCATGGGTGCCGCCGCAAAGCTCGATGGAGAAGGCCGGGAGCCGGCCCTCCTCGGCGAGTTCACCCTGGTTGTCGACCGGACGCCCCATGGAGACGACGCGAACCTCGTCGCCGTATTTCTCGCCGAACAGCGCGCGGGCGCCGGAGGCGACGGCCTCGTCCTGGGCCATGAGCTTGGTCACCACCGGCGTGTTCTGCAGCAGCACGGCGTTGGCGATGTCCTCGACGGCGCGAAGTTCGGCCTCGTCCAGCGGTTTGGGGTGGCTGAAATCGAAGCGCAGCCGCTCGGGGGAGACGAGGGAGCCCTTCTGGGCCACGTGGTCGCCGAGTACCTGACGCAACGCCTCATGCAACAGATGCGTCGCCGAATGGTTGGCCCGGATGGCCGAGCGTCGGGCATGATCGACGGCAAGCTCGACCGGCTGACCCATGGTGAGCCGACCTTCGTCCACGGTGACGTGGTGAACGAAAAGATCGCCGAGCTTTTTCTCCGTGGCGGTGACGCGCGCCTTGAGGCCGGTGGCAGAGAGTAGGCCGGTATCGCCGACCTGACCGCCGGATTCGGCGTAGAAGGGTGTCTGGTTAACGAGGACGAGGCCGGTCTCGCCCGCCGACAGGCCGTCGACCTCGCTGCCTTCACGCAGGATCGCGGTGATGATGCCTTCGGCGCTCTCGGTCTCGTAGCCGAGGAACTCGCTGGCGCCGACGCGCTCCTTGATGCCGTACCAGACCGTCTCGGTGGCGGATTCCCCGGAGCCGGTCCAGGCTGCTCTCGCCGCTTGGCGCTGGCGCTCCATCGCCTGGCCGAACGCCTCCGTGTCCACGCCGATGCCGCGCGCCTTCAAGGCGTCCTGCGTCAGGTCGAGAGGGAAGCCGTAGGTGTCGTAGAGGGTGAAGGCGGTCTCACCGGACAGGTTCTGGCCCTGAACCAGCGAACGGCTTTCCGAATCGAGGATGGCGAGGCCACGCTCGAGGGTACGGCGGAAGCGGGTCTCCTCAAGGCGGAGGGTTTCCGAGATCAGGCTCTCGGCGCGGGTGAGTTCGGGATAGGCCTGACCCATCTCGCGGACCAGGGTGGGGACCAGGCGGAACATCACTGGCTCGCGTGAGCCGAGGAGTTCGAGGTGGCGCATGGCCCGGCGCATGATGCGGCGCAGGACGTAGCCGCGGCCCTCGTTCGACGGCAGCACACCGTCGGCGATGAGGAACGAGACCGAGCGCAGGTGATCGGCGATGACGCGGTAGGAGGCGACGTTTCCTGCCTCGGGGGGACGGCCGACGGCGTGGCTCACCGAGTCGATCAGCGCCTTGAACAGATCGGTGTCGTAATTGCTGGTGACGCCCTGGAGGATCGCCGCCATGCGCTCCAGCCCCATGCCGGTATCGATGGAGGGGCGTGGCAGAGCGAGGCGGTTGCCCGGCTCGATCTGCTCGTATTGCATGAAGACGAGGTTCCAGAATTCGAGGAACCGGTCGCCATCCTCGTCCGGCGAACCGGGAGGACCACCCTGCAATCCGGGGCCCTGATCGATGAAGATCTCCGAGCAGGGACCGCATGGGCCGGTATCGCCCATCTGCCAGAAATTGTCCGACGTGCCGATGCGGATGATCCGGTCGTCGGAGAAGCCGGCGATCTTGCGCCAGAGCCCGGCCGCATCCTCGTCATCCGCGTAGACGGTGACGAGGAGCCGGTCCTTCGAGAGGCCGAACTCCTTCGTGATCAGGCTCCAGGCCAGTTCGATCGCCTGCGGCTTGAAATAATCGCCGAAGGAGAAATTGCCGAGCATCTCGAAGAAGGTGTGGTGGCGCGCGGTATAGCCGACATTGTCGAGGTCGTTGTGCTTGCCGCCGGCGCGGACGCATTTCTGCGCCGTGGTGGCACGGTTGTAAGGCCGCTTCTCGACGCCGGTGAAGACGTTCTTGAACTGCACCATCCCCGCATTGGTGAACATCAAGGTCGGGTCGTTACGGGGAACGAGGGACGACGACGGCACCACGGCGTGGTCCGCCTTGGCGAAATAGTCGAGAAAGGCCGACCGGATCTCGTTGACGCCGCTCATCGTGAAATGACTCTGTCGTGCGCTTGGGGCGGTCGAGACGACAACCCGAGGCTTCTTCGTGGCTTGCGCCCTCATAAGGAGGCCGGACCGTCGAGTCACGCCCGCTCCGCGATCGTGCGTTCCTGTTTCTTAACGCTGCACCCTTCGAACGCTCGGCGGCGCTCGTCTCTGGACTTGGCGATCGACCAAAGAGCGAGCATCGGGCCGATTCGCACCGATAGGATAGTCCGAACATGAAAGAGGCCGCCGCGATGGTCCGCGACGGCCTCTTTCATGACTTACGAGGCGATCAGGCCTCGCCTTCGTCCAGATCGTCCGCCGTGGGCTTGGCGGTCTCGAGGATCTTGTCGGCCAGCAATCCCGAATTCTGCCGGATCGCGGCTTCGATCTTGTTGGCGATATCCGGATTGTCGCGCAGGAACCCCTTCGAGTTCTCGCGGCCCTGGCCGAGGCGCTGGCTCGCATAGGAGAACCAGGCGCCGGACTTCTCCACGATCCCGGCCTTCACCCCGAGGTCGATCAACTCACCGACCTTCGAGACGCCCTCGCCGAACATGATGTCGAACTCGACCTGCTTGAAGGGCGGCGCGACCTTGTTCTTGACGACCTTGACGCGAACCTGGTTGCCGATGGCCTCGTCACGATCCTTGAGGGTCGAGATACGGCGGATGTCGAGACGCACCGACGCGTAGAACTTCAGTGCGTTGCCGCCCGTGGTCGTCTCCGGGCTGCCATACATGACGCCGATCTTCATCCGGATCTGGTTGATGAAGATGACCATGCATTTCGAGCGCGAAATCGAGCCCGTGAGCTTGCGCAGGGCCTGGCTCATCAGGCGGGCCTGAAGGCCGGGCTGGCTGTCGCCCATCTCGCCCTCGATCTCGGCGCGGGGCGTGAGCGCCGCCACCGAATCGACCACGAGCACGTCGATAGCGCCCGAGCGCACCAGGGTGTCGGTGATCTCCAGGGCCTGCTCGCCGGTATCGGGCTGCGAGATCAGGAGATCGTCGAGCTGCACGCCGAGCTTGCGCGCATAGACCGGATCGAGAGCGTGCTCCGCATCCACGAAGGCGCAGACGCCGCCCTTCTTCTGGGCCTCGGCGATGGTGTGAAGGGCAAGGGTGGTCTTGCCTGATGATTCGGGGCCGTAGATCTCGATCACCCGGCCACGCGGCAAGCCGCCGACGCCGAGCGCGATGTCGAGGCCGAGCGAACCGGTGGAGACGGTCTCGACCTCCGCCACCTTATCGTTCTTGCCGAGTCGCATGATCGAGCCCTTGCCGAAAGCACGCTCGATCTGGGACAGCGCGGCATCGATCGCCTTCGCCTTGTCCTTGTCCACCATCGGGGAATCCACAACTTTCAGCGCGGGCTGAGCCATTCGTCGGCATCCTTATGCATGGGGAGAGCTCAAGGCTCAATGTGCCTCGGATGCGAATGATGTACTTGTTTTGTTCTCTTTTTGCAAGGTGCCGGGTGCCGATTTCACATCATTCGGCGGGAGAACGTCGCCCTAACGGGCGATCGTCTCCTTCACCGTTTCCACGAGCTGCTTGAGGCTGAAGGGCTTGGGCAGGAAGTTGAAATCCTCGCCGTCGGGCAGGTTCTTGCGGAACGCGTCCTCGGCATAGCCGGAGACGAAGATGACCTTCAGATCAGGACGGTGCTTGCGCAGTTCGCGTAGCAGCGTCGGGCCGTCCATCTCCGGCATCACCACGTCGGAGACGACGAGGTCGATGGTTTGGTCGACATCGCTGATGAGGGCCAGGGCGTCGAGGCCCGAGGCCGCTTCCAGCACCGTGTAGCCCCGTGCCGACAGGGCCCGGCTGTTGACCGCACGGACCGGGTCCTCGTCCTCCACCAGCAGGATCACGCCCTGCCCGGTATGATCGGGCGAGGGTTTGCGCGGGGCAGATTGTCCGCCACTGCCGGGCTTTTCGAGGTCACGCGCTCCCCTGAGCCGGCTGGCGGCGATCTCCGCGTTGCTCTGCGGGGCAACGGCGACGGCGATTTCCGGAACGGGCTCGGCCGCAGGCTCGTGACGCGGCAGGTAGATCCGGAAGGCGGTGCCGCTGCCAACGGTCGATTGCACGTCGATGGTGCCGCCGCTCTGCTTGATGATGCCGAAGACAGTGGACAGGCCGAGGCCGGTCCCCTTGCCGATATCCTTCGTGGTGAAGAAGGGCTCGAAGATCTTCTCCATCACGTCGGGCGGGATGCCCTCGCCGGTATCGAGCACCTCGATCAGGACATGGTCGCCCGCCGGTGCGCCGGGTTGGCGCTCGTTGGTCTCTCGGCCTTCGAGGATGTTGGCGGTGCGGATGAGCAGCTGGCCGCCATTCGGCATCGCGTCGCGAGCATTGACCGCGAGATTGACGATGACCTGCTCGAACTGGTTCACGTCGGCCTTGATCGGCCAGATGTCGCGCCCGTGCTTCAGGTCGAGATCGACACGCTCGCCGAGCAGGCGCTTCAGCAGCAGCGTCAGGTCGGACAGGGCTTCGCCGACATTCATCACTTCCGGGCGCAGGGTCTGACGCCGCGAGAAGGCCAGCAGCTGCCGCACCAGGCTCGCGGCCCGGTTGGCGTTCTGCTTGATCTGCATGATGTCCTGGAAGGCCGGATCGGTCGGCCTGTGGCTGGCCAGCAGAAGGTCGGAATAGCCGATGATGGCCTGGAGGACGTTGTTGAAGTCGTGCGCGATGCCGCCGGCGAGCTGGCCCACCGTGTCCATCTTCTGGGTCTGGGCGATCTGCTGTTCGAGCTGGCGCTGCGCCGTGGTGTCGAGGGCATAGAGGATCACGCGCTCGCGGTCGGCCGGCGTGGCCGCATCCGCTGCCGCCGAGGTGTCGCCGCCGGCCGGGCTGAGCCAAACTCGCGCGGAACGGTTTCCCGGCCCCGCCAGCGCCACCTCGATCGGTTGTACCTCCACGGTCCCGTCGGCGGCCTTCACCAGGGCACCCTCGAGGACGGCCCGGTCGCGGTCGAGCAGGGCTTCCCACATCGTCGGCTCGGTCCCAAGCTCGCCACGCCCATCCGGCACGGCCTGGCGTGGGGTGCCGCCGAACAACCGGGCGAAGGACGCGTTGGCGCGGGCGATGCGCCCGGTCCGGTCGAGGGTCGCGATGGCGATGGGGCTGTTGTTGAGGAAGCGGGCGAGCCGCACCTCGGCGGCGCGTTGCGGCTCGTCGCTCTCGGCCCCGGCCGAGCGGTTGAGCACGAAGGTGCGCGACGGGCCCGGCTTGCCGTCCTGGCCGAAGGCGACGCGATGGTAGAGCCGGGTCGGCAACGGCTGGCCGTTGCGGCGCCGCAGGTCGAGGTCGAACCGGTCGGTGCGAACCTCGCCGGGCAATCCCTCGGTGGCGGTGAGCACGTCGGCGCTGGGTGCGATATCGGGCAAGCGCAGGCCGCCGGACCCCACGGTCGCCAGGTCGTAGCCGAGCCAGAAGGCCAACGTCGCGTTCATGTAGACGATGGAGCCTGCCGGATCGATGGACAGGAAGCCGGCCGGCGCATGGTCCAGATAATCGATCGCGTGCTGAAGCTCCTGGAAGACGTTCTCCTGGCGCTCGCGCTCGTGCGTAATGTCGGTGACCGTCCACAGGGTCGCCGGGAGTCTCGGCCTCTCCACCGCGCGCACGGCGATGCGGAACCAGGCGAAGGCGCGCTCGGTCTCGCCCTGAGGCGGGGGCGCCATGCGGATTTCCTCCACGTGGCCGCGCCCGTCATGGGCTGCCTGGGCGAGGCGGTAGACCGCCTCCGACACGTCGGGCGAGCCGACGAAGACGCGCTCCACCGGCCTCAGGTTGGAGAAGGTCTCCCCGCCCGAAATACGGAGATAGGCTTCGTTGGCGTAGATCAGCCGACCGCCATCCTCCACCACGATGGCGCCTTCGGGCGACGCGTCGACGATAGCCTTGGTGATGTCGTCGCGCCCGGTCTGTCCCGAGAGCTGGAGTGCGCCGATCGCCAGGGCGAACAGGCAGAACACGCCCGCCATGGCCAGCAGCGCGAGGAGTCCGAGGATCAGCGGCTGCGCCTGTTCGTTCGCGACGAAGGACAAGCCTACCGCCGCGCCCACGAGAAGTCCGGCGAGAACGAGGAGCAGTCCGACCCGCCCAGGCCTCTCCGACCGGTCGATGGCGCTCGACACCGGTTTCGTTGGTCCGCTCACCTCAGCCATTTCGGCGCCATTCCACCCTCGACCGATCCCGGTTAGCGCCCGGGCCGCGTCGGCAGCAAGGGTATCCTCAGGACGTCACGGACCAGTCTCGTCAAAAAAGGTGCATAAAGCGTGGCGTTTTCACGCCGCGCGGCGCTTCAGCCGCATGACGAAGCCGATCACCTCGGCCACCGCGCGGTAATGTTCGGCCGGAATCTCGGAATCGATCTCCACCGTGGCATGGAGCGCCCGGGCCAGCGGCGGGTTCTCCATGATGGGAACATCGTGCTCCTTGGCCACGGCCCGGATGCGCAGCGCCAGGGAATCGACGCCTTTGGCAACGCAGATCGGAGCCGCCATCCCGGCTTCGTAGCGCAGGGCGACGGCGTAGTGGGTGGGGTTGGTGACGATGACCGTGGCGGTCGGGACGTCGGCCATCATGCGCTTGTTGCCCCGCGACGCGCGGATCTGCCTCATCCGGCCCTTCACTTCCGGATTGCCCTCGCTCTCCTTGTGCTCCTGTTTCATCTCCTCCTTGGTCATGCGCAGCTTCGAGCGCCAGCGGAAGCGCTGATAGAAGGCGTCGCCCATGGCGATGACCACGAACATGGCGAGCATACCGCCGAGAAGCTTGAGGGCGATGCCCAGGATGGCAGGCAGCATCGCCGCGGGGTCGAGCCGGGCGAAGACCTCGAGCCGATCGCGCTCGTTCCACAGGATGGTGCTGGCGACGACCCCCACCAGCATCAGCTTGGCCAAGCCCTTGATGAACTGGACCATGGCCTCCACGCCGAAGATGCGTTTGACGCCGGCCATCGGTGAGATGCGATCGAATTTCGGCATCAGGGCATCGGTGGAGAAGACCAGGGGGTGCTGGACCAAACCGCCGGCGAGGCCTGCAATGACCACGAGGCTGACGGGAATCATGAGCGCCTGGCCGCAGATCAGCAGCATCCGCATCCCCATCTCGGTATAGGCGGTGGGGTCGGAGGGGACCTGATGCGCGTTCATCAGAAAGGCGCGCAAGCTGACGAGCAGGTCCTTGGCGATCGTTCCCGATGCCAGCAGCAGCGCCATCATGAAGGCGGACAGGATGAAGAAGGTGTTGACCTCGATGCTGTTGGCGACGTTGCCCTGCTCGATCGCTTTCTCGATGCGCCGCTGAGTCGGCTCTTCTGTCTTGTCTTCCTGATCGCTGTCGTCGGACATGGCTCAGCGCTCCCCTGTCCGCTGTCTCACAGGTCCTTTCGACACTGCCGTCACCGCCCGGTCAACTCGCCGAGATAGCGGCCGATGTCGTCGAGGAAGACACCCATCATGATGCCGAGGCTGCCGAACAGGATCAGCATGCCGATGAGGACGGAGGCCGGCACGGCGATGAAGAAGACCTGCATCTGCGGCATCAGGCGCGAGAGCACACCGAGCCCGACATTGAACAGGATGCCGAACGCGATGAACGGCGCCGAGATCTGGACCGCCAAGAGGAAGCCCCGCGCCATCGCCCGAAGGGCGAGCTGGGCCGCCTCCCCCATGGCCAGCACGCCGCCGGGCGGCAGCATCACGTAACTTCGCCCGATGGCGTCGAGAGCCACGTGGTGCAGATCCGTGGCGAGGATGAGGGTGATGCCGAGCATCATCAGGAAATTGCCGAGCGCCGCCTGTTGGCCGCCCTGCGTCGGGTCCACGGTCATCGCGTAGGACAGGCCCAATTGCTGCGAGACGATGACGCCCGTGGTCTGCAATGCGGCCAGCACCATGCGGACGGTGAGGCCGAGGACGAGCCCGATCAGCAATTCGCCGATAAGAAGCGAGATCAATCCGGGGGCCGCGAGGGTGGCGCCCTGCATCGGCAGGAGCGGGCGCACCATCGGGAACAGGATCAGCGAGACCAGCAATGCGAAGGCGAGGCGGATGCGCGGCGAGACGGATTGTTCGCCGAGCCCCGGCAGCAGCATCATCAGCGTGCCGATGCGCGCGAAGGTGAGCAGGTAGGCCGCCGCGATGCCGGGCAGGAGCAGGTTCATGATCCTGCATAGCAGCGCCCGGCCCGGCGCGTCATCCGCCGGATACGATGCGGGCGGCGATGCGGGTCATGTAGCCGGCAAGTGCATCGCCCATGAAGGGCAGCATGAAGAGAAGCGCTGCGAAGACCGCGACGATCTTGGGCACGTAGATGAGCGTCTGTTCCTGGATCTGCGTCAGCGCCTGGAGCAGCGAGACCACGAGACCGACGACCAAGGCGACGATCATCAGCGGTCCTGCGACCTTGAGAAAGACGAAGATCCCGTCCCGGGAGACGTCGAGGATGGCAAGGCCGGTCATGGAAGTGAGCTCGCGGATTGTTTCGGGGCGGCGGCGATGTCGGCCGGCATCTCGTCTGCGCCCTCATCCTGAGGTGCCGGAGCGGAGGCCTGGAAGGAGGGCTCCAGTTCGCTCGCCGGGCTCTGGAGGGCTCCTTCGAGGCCCGCTGACGCGGGCACTTCAGGATGAGGAGGCGGGCAGGAAGGCAAAGAAAAGCGGTGGCGACTAGATCTGCATCCGCATGATTTCCTCATAGGCGGAGATCACGCGGTCCCGGACGGCGACCAGGGTCTGGAGTGCCGTCTCGCTCTCCGCCACGGCGGTCACCACATCGACGACGTTGGCCTTGCCGCCCGCTACCGCCAGGGTTTGCGCATCGGCCTTGGCGCCGCTCTCGCCGATCTTGTCCAGGGCCGAGGAAAGAAGCGACGTGAAGCCGCCATCCGCTGCAGAAGTCGGGGCGATCTTGGGCGCGCCGCCCTTCATGCCGCCGATATTCTGGACGGCGGCGTAGGCTCCTGCGGCGAAGGCGTTGGTCGGCATGGCGGCGGACTTTCGGAGGGAGAGGAGCGTCAGGCCTTGAGGATGGCGAGGGTGGCGTTGATCATCTTGCGGGTCGCGGTGACCATGTTCAGATTGGCCTCGTAGGAGCGCTGTGCCTCGCGCATGTCCATGTTCTCGATCAGCCCGTTGACGTTGGGCATCCGCACTTCACCGCGCGCATCGGCGCTGGGATTGCCGGGATCGTATTTGGTGCGGAACGGAGAGGGATCGCGCCTGACCCGCCCGGCCTCCAGCATCGACGCGCCGGTCTCCCGGTCGATGTGCTGGGTGAAGGTCGGGATCTTGCGCCGGTAGGGTTCGGCGCCGACCGCGCTCGGGGCCGAATCCGCATTGGCGATGTTTTCGGCGATGATCCGCATCCGGCCCGACTGGGCCTTGAGACCGGATGCGGCGATGGTCAGGGATTTGAGGAAGTCCACGGCAGGTTCTCCGCAAGCTCAGAGGGCGGGACGATCAGCGCTTGCCGATGGCGATCTTCAGTTTGTCGAGGCTCTTCTGGTACATCGTCGCGGCGAATTGATATTCGGCCTGGTTGTCACCCGCCTTCATCATCTCCTCCTCCAGGTTCACTCCGTTCCCGCTCGGCCTGATCTCGAAGCCATTGAACCGGCGGGGATCGGCACCCGGTCCTTCGGGACCGCCGTTCAGGGCGATGTGGGCCGGGCTGGTGACCGCGAGGCCCGAGTTGCCGCCCATGGAGCCTGCCGGCTGAGCGAGGTCGCCGGCTCCGTTGCCGAAGCGCGGGCTCGCGAGATCACGCGGTTTGAAGCCCGGCATGTCGGCGTTGGCGACGTTCTCCGAGAGCAGCTTCTGGCGCGTCTGGTGCCATTGCATCCGGGTGCGGAGCATGGACAGGATGGGAAGGTCGGTGACGGACACGGTGCTCGAAGCCCCTCGGCGCCGCCGGAATCTCCCGGAGCGCTGGGCAAAATCTGCCGCCTCCATGGTTAATGTTCGGTTAAGAACATTCCTGGACGCGACCGGCGTTCGGGGCGGAAATTTTGTGTTAACGAAGTCTTAAGGAAGAATGCCTGACCAAAGGCTGACCGGGATATCGGCTCCCGCACGCGCCGCCCAATCAAACCGAGTTAGCAGATAGCTTCGATACGGCCTGATGTGCCGTTCGTAAAACGATGACGGGTCTGTTTTCGCTCCTCCTTCAGCACATGGCTGAGCTTTACCAGGACCATCGGACATCCCCCGCCTCTGCGGAGCGGATTATGCCAGATGGCCAGACGGAGGCTGATAATATAAATTTACATTTTTACTGATTAACAGGCTGGCTGGATTTCGTTTGCGCCCTTAGGGTTCTTGTTTCGGCTGGGCATAGTGTATTCGCTGATCAACAGATTTAGTCTCTCCGTTCAGGCGAGGACGAAGAGCGCCATTTCGCAATGAAATAAATGGCAGCCATAATCAGCAGAATCGGGATGCTAAACCATAGCCATCCCATATCCGGGTAATGGCTGCCCGCTGGGCTGGGGGCCGGTTGGGTCCGACCCGCTTCGGTATGTGGTTGGTCTACGGATTGTGCGAGTGAAGCAGTCGTAGTCACCACCCATATTGCTGGGGTAAGTCGTCTCGCCTTGGACATGACGGATCACTTTCACGCTGACAGTTGCGAGGACGCGACAGCCGGACGCTGATCAGGGGGTCGGTACGGCTTCATCCTGCTCGACCGCGTTGGTTATCTCGTCTCCCGTCATCCATTGCACCCCTGCGGGAGAATGAATGGCATGCGCGAATAAACCCATTTGAAGTTTCGTTTTGGCGGCTGCCAGGGCCTTCTCGGAGCTTTCATGCTCCTCGTGGTTCCATTGCCCGCCGGCTCGGTTGGTGCTGTCGCCCCATTGCAAGATCCACATCGCGTGCTCCTTCTTTGAGGATCAATCCTGCAATACCCCCGGCTGGTTCCGCGTACGGTGTCGGACAGTGATGGGTCGGCAATCAGATTGACCTTCGGCCTCTCTCAGCCGTCCTTCAGGCTCGAACCCGATGCGTCCTTGCGAAGAGCGCGGCCAGAGCCGCGAGGCAGGCCGTCAATCCCGCCGGGAAGATCAAGGCGAAGATACCGATCGCGCTGTAGACGGCGGCACCGCCAATGGCTCCGATCAGCAGGGCCAACCAAACTGCGGCATCACCAATCCAGCCCAGCGGCGGTCCCGTCTTCGTGAAGGCAGCGGCGATCTTTTGACCCAGGCTGAACAGCGCCCCAGTGATGAACGTCGTTCCCGCTCGGAAGCCCTGCACCGAGCCGAGAACCGCGTTCTGTGCGCCCATGGCGAGAGCCAGGAAGAACGACACCAGACCTAAATCAGGCAGTTGCAGCCCGAGGGCGAACGCCCCGAAGACCAGGATGGCCTCGTAGGTCAAAACGATCGTCGTCTTCCAAGGCGCGGGCGTGACGATCGACAGGCCGCTGGCAATGGTCGACCCGAGCAGGAACGTGGCGATCAGGACTGCCGGTTTTACGATGCCGTCCACCGCACCGTGAGAGATCGACACCCCCATCTGTGTGGTGTTGCCACTCATGAACGATGTGTAGAGCCCGGTGAGCTGAATGAACCCGATGGCATCGATGTAGCCCGCCAGCCCGGTGAGCAGCAGGCCGAAGGTAAGTTGCGACGGTCGGTTCAAGATCCCGCTCTTTGATACGCCCACACAGTTCGCGACGCTGCCGGTCTACCTTGCCGTCCTGACGGCGTCTGGCGCAAGAGCCGAATGGGTGCGGCTCCCGACACGTTAGAACAGGTCGCCGGGTGATGGGCCGGCTGGACTTTTGAAGGACGCCATGGCCGGCCGAGAGGTCATGCGTGTTCCTTAGCGGGAATACGACGCTGCTCATTGGATGAATGGTGACGGGAGCGCGAGGCGAAAGGGAACACTGACCGCCGCCGGCTCCCGTAACGGTGGCCGACGTGCCGCCGTTCCTGCAGGTGCTGCGCGCGCGGCAGTCGACGTGATGAAGGAGTTTCGTGGCCTCGCCCCCGGCAGACCGAGGTCACTAACCGGATCGCAAAGACCGTCCGGGTCATCCGTGACCAGCGGGGGCCTGACAGCGAGTTACTGACCGCAATCGTGTGAGAGCGAGCAATCGAGAACCGAATGCACAGACACGACGCACATGTTCAGCGCGCCCTTAAAGCCTACTGGACCCGACGCTGCGCATCGCAACGTTCGGTCGTCCCGAGAGCGCGACATTGCCCCGCCCGGTGAAAACCGGAGCGGGGTTTCCTTAACGCGTCTTGGCGCAGCGGTGTCTGCTGATCAGTAGCCGCGATAAACCGGGCGACCGTAGGGCCGGTAGTAGGGGCGGGCGTAAGGCCTCGCATAGCCAGGGCCATAGAAGCGGCGCGGGCCGTGATTGATGGAGCCGTTGCCGCGGCAGCGCCCGGTGAAGCGGTCAGGGTAATAGCCGAGGCCGCAATATCCCGCCGCCTTGGTCACAAGACCGTCCTCCAACGCGCCCGCAGCCGGTGCAGCGGCGAATGGGGCTGCCTGTGCGGCACTGCCGAAGCCAATGGCGCTGGCCACGATTGCAATCGCAGAGAGCATTTTGAACGTCATCGTTTTCCTCCAAATCCAACCTTAGGCTGGGCATTTCGATGAGCCCAAGCCGTCGCTCCAAGGAACCTATACGCCAACTCGATGAATGCGGCATGAGGACCAGTCACCCTTCACCAGCCCGGTTCACACCACGGCGGATTCTGGTTTTCAATCGAACCAGCGACGAGGCGTGAATCCATAGACGGCCAGGAGCGCCAGCATCGCAAGCAGGAATGGCAGATCGTAGAGAAGCGCTAAGATCAGCAGGCCAAAGTAGCCGATGGCGGTCGAGGCCATGATAACCGCGACATACGGGCTCATTGCTTAGTGCCCCTTCCGAGTTTCCCGCTGCCTGTTTTCACAGCTTGTCCAACTTGGTCATCAATCAGACGGTTCGGTGTATTCGGCACGATAATTCTATTTCAGCCTTGTACAAACGCATAGTTGCCCATACAAGGCTAGATGGAAAGAAATCTCAAGTTGTATAATTCAAGATCCAATGAAAAAATCAGCCGGACGCCTTATAAATAAGATTTCCGACGTTGTGTTGTCTGCGTGGCCGGGTCGAAAGCTGCGAAGAATAGAAACTGAAATCGCCAGAATGGAGCGTATTATTGAAAAAGAAACAATGATGAGTTCACCTAAACAAGATGTAATTAAAAATGCAGAGATAGTGCTTCTAAAACTCAATGACGACAAAAGAAAATCGCGAAAGAAAAGTCGTCATACTATATAAATATTGTATAATGATAAAATTTTTCTGGTATTATGATATATAATACGTCAGTATATCATACAAGCACAATTGCCATTACCCTAAGAGTTCCTAAGTTGCATAGTCAGATGCATGTCGGTGGAACGCCTCATCCGGTTATGGAAGTGCGGAGTAAGGCGGATCGAAATTTTGCCTTGTCGAACGAGGCGACGGCCCCCCCGTAAGATCCCATCTTTCGGACAAGATGCGATAGATTTTTGGCCTTCTTACTTGATACATCTCCTCCGCAAGGCCACGTGAGAATGAAAGCCCGTAGCCTGACGAGACACGCCCGTGAATACGCTAAGCTGATGCTACAGCCGGCCTTTCGATTTCCGAATTGGATTTGAAGCAGCGGAATATCCAACGGATCCCTAGCGCGCCAAGTGCGGTCGCTGCGCTCCAGCCCAACGCGCTATCACGCGGTAGGTACGGGATCAGCCCAAACCATATCTGATAGCTCAGCCATAAGAGTACGAGCCCCGCGATTCCCTTGAGGGGCCTTACGACATATCGCGATTGTGTCGGCACCATTGCTCTTGGCCCCCAAGTCCTGCCCATCCAGGCAGTTCGAGCTTCACCGTTAATATATGCGCGCTCGCACAGATGACGTGAGACAGGATCCTGCTCGAACATCCGTCTCGCCCAGTCGTTGGTCTCGTTGAAGACGCCAGCGAGGACACCATGACCGAGAAGAAAACGCCCCAAACCGATGAGGCAGGCCCAACGGCTGCGCCGGACGCTCAGGATCCGCTGAACGTACCAATGGATCAGGTCATCACGAAAACCTCGAAGATCGAAGGCAGCCATACCCAGGAAACCGTCGATCCGGCTGAGCGGCTGTCTGATGATCCCGAGGGGCAGAACGATCTCGCTTGACCCTCTGCGTGTTGCGAACCCTGCCCCGCATGGCTCCGGCCACGCGGGGCAGTTCGCTCATCGCTCAACGGATCAGGCAGCCCCGACCTCGAATTCCATCCCCCGCCCGGGACCCTGGTCGGTATAATCGACCAGAACGTACCCGCGCTCAGCCAAACCCGCTTCGAGGATATCGCGGTGCTTCCGGTACATCTGGCCGATCGCCAGGGGTGTCAGTCGGGGGTTGCCGCGTCGCAATTGCTCGACGCCGATGCTCACCGGCGCTCCTTCGCGGTCGGCAATCCGAGCGAGGGCCAGCGCCAGATCGGCGGCCTTCGTCTCCGAGGCTGATTTCGCTTTAAACGCCATCGCGGTCCCATTCCCTCAAGCCACCCGCAGGGCTGAGCCGGCTTACTCGAACCTTAGGCTTCAACAACTGATCGAGGAAACCCGCGGGCCTTAACCCCTCGGCCTAATCCGAAGCACGAAGGCTGTTGATGAAACGCCTCGCTATCTCGCGCACAGCCTCATCATCTCGGGTGTCGTCATGAGCCTTGTCCCATAGATGGTCCACGCTGCGGCCGAGTTCGTCCAGTAAGTCCGGATGGCGCTGGGCGACGAACCGAATCGTGCCAAACAGCAGATGCTCAATCGCGATTTCCCGGCGGTTCGCATCCGCGATCTTGTCCGAGGTCGGGGTGTGAGGCGCATTTGTCATAACCCCACAACGTCACGCACCCTCGCTAGGTTCGCCACGCAAACCCGGTACGAGTGCCGCAGCACCGTGCGTTTGCAGCACGCGAGACGAGGCAGATATCTCGACAACGGACTCGTGGCTCGAACGGTCATCCGGTGCGTCTAACGCTTCACCGCCCAGATCGGCACGGCACCGTGCGGTCGCCCCGGCACAGCCCGGAAGTATCGCGTCCGCTCGAAACGGATGAAGTCCGGCTCGACCTTCGACACGAGATCGCTACTCAGAACGAGGGCTCCGCAGAAATCGGAGCGGATCACGCCGAGTTCGGGGTGCACGCCGAACAAGCCCAGCGTCGTCCAGCCGAGACGGCCAGCCTCGTCGGCGTACTTGTCGAGGAAGTTCAGGGCCGCGGCATGGACGCCCTGCCAATTCTGTACCGTCAGCCCAGGGCAAGGGACCACATTAGGCTTCATGCTGAGGAAGGCTTCACGCCACGATTGGGGGCTGCCTGGTTCGATCTTGAAGGCGGGTGATGCAGACATGGGGCCCGGCAGTTGTGATGGGCCGGACGGAATAGGGGGCGTGGGGCGGAGGCGCTATGCCCGATGCATCACAGGTGACTGCCCAACGGCGCCATCCAATCAGTCCGAAGCGGTGTAGGAGCTTCTGTCCATCAAGGCAGCGGCGAACGATTCCCGATGGCGGGCGTTTAAGGCCATGCTTGCGCGATCGCCCCTTCGACAGTCTCATTCCAGGGCAACGGCTATCGCCGATCGTTTCGAGGCTGGAGACGTCACGGCGGGGCTGACGCTCGCAGGCGCCAAGGATCATCCGGCCGTTCGAGCGCTAGGGCTAGCGAGCGAAATCGGGAGTTGGAAGTCGCTGCTCGCTCTGTCGGCTGGTGCTTTGGCCTTGGGCATGGTGAAGCGCGATCGCCGCCTCGCACAGGCAGGCCGACACATGCTCCAGGCCGGTATCTTGGCGAGCGTCGTGAAAACGAGCTTGAAAAGGACGGTGCATCGAACGCGCCCAAACGTCCTCATGGATGAGGGGATTTACGCGCGAGGGTGGCCCGGAACCGGCAACGGACCATGGCAATCCTTCCCCTCGGGCCATTCCGCCCTGAGTACTGCGGTCGCTTGTGCCGCCGCTCGAGTCTATCCTGAGGTCAAGGGTGCCGCGTATGTCACCGCTGCCGGGGTTGTCGCAGCTCAAGTTCTACGCGGGGCGCATTTCCCCGCAGATGTGTTGACAGGCGCTCTGATAGGTCTTGCCGCAGAATCGGCGGTCAATAGGCTCACGACGCAAGGCCCGAGGACGCGTTCCTAGCCAAGTTCCCCCACAAATAGGTCGGCTCGCTCCGGCTGTCTCTCACATCTCAACCTGTGCATGCAATGTGCAGGCTCGTTTAGATTCATATCGCGACGGATCTGTTTTCAGCACCGAGACGACCGGCGCGCGATAGTCATTCTGCCGGATCGCGCCGGGCTCCGGCCGCCACAACCTTCATCATGGTGTCGGGCAGCGGGCGCTGTAGCTCGAGGGCGATCTCGGTCGGCGCCTCGAGCCACGTCCGCCACTCCTCCGATGTCGTCAACAGGACCGGCATGGCCTTCGGGTGAACCGGGCCGACGATCCCATTGGCCTCTGTCGTGAGAAACGAGAACAGCCGGTGCTTGGCCTCCTCGCGGTCCGGGTTCTCGGCCTTGGTACCGCGCACGCCGGTCCAGGGACGCCAGATGCCGGCGAAGGCGAAGAGCGGACGGTCGTCATTGAGGGCGAACCACGTGGGCGTCTTCTTCGGCTTGGTGTCGGCGTACTCGCTGAAGGAAGAGACGGGGACGAGACAGCGGTATTCCGGCTTGAGCCAGGGCCGCCAATGCGGGCTCTTCACATTCCGGACGTTTGTGACCGGATGCTCGCCGTACTGCTTCGGACCTGGGATGCCCCATCGAAACATCTCGAGGGCCTGCCTGCCATCCTCGATCCGCACGATGGGCGCCATCTGGTCGGGGAAGATGCCCGGCATCCTCGGGAGGTTTCCGGCGCGATCCTCCGCAACGCCGAATGCCTCACGGATATCTGCCTGCGAGGTGATGAGGCTGTAGAGGTTGCACATTCCAGCACCATTCTGCCGCAGCTACGAACGGCCTTCTGTCACGTTAGCCGAGGCCCTCGGAAGGACAGACGATGACCTCAGACCCACGCACAGCCGGCCCCCGCCCGCCTTTCCCCGGCGACCAGCAGCAGGAACGACCTGGCTTGACCTCGAAGATGACGCCCGTGCCGGACCATGGTGAGGAGAGCTATGTCGGCAAGGGGTTGTTGATCGGCAAGGTCGCCTTGATCACGGGTGGCGACAGCGGAATCGGTCGCGCGGTGGCGATCGCCTATGCCCGCGAAGGAGCGGATGTCGCAATCTCCTACCTGTCGGTTGAGCAGTCCGATGCGGAGGAGACCGCTCGGTGGATCGAGAAGGCCGACCGGCGTGCTCTGTTGCTGCCGGGCGATCTACGCGACGAGGCGCATTGCCGTGAACTCGTCGCTCGCACCGTCGAAGCGCTGGGTGGCATCGACATCCTGGTGAACAACGCAGCTGCGCAGACGCTCAACGAAGAGCTCGACGACGTGACGTCGGAGGATCTCGAAGGGTCGTTCAGAGCCAATGTGTTCGCCATGTACTTCCTCTGCCAAGCGGCGGTACCTCACATGAAACCCGGCTCCGCGATCGT
The DNA here is from genome assembly GCF_031843785.1 of Methylobacterium sp. WCS2018Hpa-22. NCBI lineage: Bacteria > Pseudomonadati > Pseudomonadota > Alphaproteobacteria > Hyphomicrobiales > Methylobacteriaceae > Methylobacterium > Methylobacterium sp. WCS2018Hpa-22. The sequence continues at coordinate 271,363 of NZ_JAVTJA010000005.1, read as the reverse complement.
CAATTCGACCAGTCAGCAGGCCAAGATCGCCGATAAGACGATGCTGATCTACGCAGCGACAAAGGGCGCCATCGCGAGCCTCACCATTGGCTTGTCGAACTTGCTCGCCCCCAAGGGTATTCGGGTGAATTGCGTGGCGCCGGGCCCGATCTGGACACCCATCCAACCCATCGTGAAAAGCCCGGAGCAGATCGAGAAGCTCGGAGAGGACACCCTCCTTGGCCGAGCGGGTCAGCCTGCCGAGCTCGCGCCGGCCTATGTCCTTCTGGCTTCGCGCGAGGGCAGCTACATGTCCGGCGCGTTGGTGCCGGTGACAGGGGGCACTCCCATGTTCTAGGCGGGCGGCACATCCCGGCATCGTCGAAAACGGCCGACACGTCACTGTGGGGCTGGACGAGTTCCGTGAGGCGGCGGCTTGCCGGTAGCGGGGTGCGCGATCGACCTACAGACCTCTCTGAGCTGATTTCTCCTCTGTACAGGATCGCACCAAGTCGGAACTAGTACGGCCTCCTGGGCATGACCTCGTGTTCCTCCCCTGAACGGACTTCGCCCGCCCGGCTCATGCCGCGGCGGGCTTTTTGTTTCAGATGAACGCCTCACCGGTCATCGACGACTGGCTAGATGGGTACAATAATTCCAGCGACCTTAACAATATGCTCGCCAAGCACGCGATCACTGGCGTGTTGCCGCTCAGCTGCTTGAGCTCGTGCGATCGCTCGCTTCTTGGGTGACCAAGCATTTCTATAAGCTCGGTCATACACGTCAAATAACACTGGTCGCTGGCGGTCCCGGTTGCTCTTGGCCCTACCGCGGTTATCGCGTGCCGGGCTTTTTCTGTGGGCAACGGCATTCCTGCAATTTCAGCGAGCAGGGGAACGTGCGTTAACCAAATCAACGAGTTACCGTAAACGAAATCTTAACGTTATTGCCTGTGACCGCCCCAAGCGTGATATCAGGACAACCTGTGCGTATGGCCTCGGCCAGAAACCCGAAAGAGCCCGATCTTGTCAGCGTTCTTTAATTCGGACGGCTCGTTTCCGCTCCAGTTCCTGATCATCTTCGCCGTCATCTTCGCCGTGCTGGCCGCGATCGTGCTGGTCTTCCGGCGATTCTCGGGAAGGGGCATGGCGTTGGCCAAATCCGGCCCCCGCGGACGACAGCCCCGCCTCGGTATCGTCGATATCTACGAACTCGACAGGCAGCGGCAACTGATCCTGCTGCGCCGGGACAATGTCGAGCATCTGCTTCTCGTCGGTGGCCCCAACGACGTCATCGTAGAACGCAACATCCATCGCGGCGCCGGCGCCCGCCTCCCTGTCGACGAAGTGGCCAAGGTCGATCCGCTTCAGGAGGAGTCGGCCTTCGAGCCCGCGCGGCCGACCGAGCCTCCGGTGTTCCAGGCGCCGGTCTTTCAAGTGCCGGATCTGCAGCCGCCGACACCCCAATCTCAAGTCTCGAAAGCTCAGGCCTACAGCGAGCCGAATTCACCGGCAGCGGCGCCGGAACTGGCGGCAATGCCCAGGCCGCGCCGCGAAGATCCCGAAGAGCCGAAGACCGCTCCGAAGCCCAGCAAAGCCGACATCATCGCCGCAAAGGCGGCCCGTCGGAATCCACCGCCGCTCGCGAACCTCAAGGCCGAAGCCCCCGACCGTCAGCGCCCCACGGAGACACGCTCGGATGCGGCCGATGAACCGGTGTCCTCCGCGGCAACGCCGAATGCCAATGAGGTCTTTGAAGCCCCCCCGACCCCGGTCGCGCCACCGGTGACCGAGCCTGCGCGCACCGAGCCGCCGGTGCGTCCACAACCCACGGCGAAACCAGCCCCGATGGTCGAGCAGGTTCCCGCCGTTCCGCCGCCGCTTGCGCGGCCGACGAGTTCCCGTCCGGTGGACGCGGCGATCCTGTCCGACATGGCAAGGCAGCTCGAGGAGGCTCTTCGCCGGCCATCCGCCGCAATTTCTCCGTCGCCGCAGGCCGTGCCGCCGAAGGCACCCACGCCGCTGGCGGAACCCAAGCCTGCGCCGAGGCCTGAGCCGGTTCTCGATCCGATGACGACAGAGAAATCCGCCCCTGATCGGCCCGTGGATCCGATTGCGGCCGCCATGGCCGAGCCCGCAGACGCCGAACCGCCGCAGGCCGCGGTGCCTCCCAAGGCCGATCCATCGACGGTGAAGCCGAGCCGGGACGAGCCCGTTCCGAGTGAGTCTGCTCCCGACGGTCAGGAAAAGAGCGAACCGGGAGTATTCTTGCCGGCACCACCACCTCCTCTCCCAGCCGCTCGGGAACCGGCGAGCAAGGAGCCGCTGGCCCCGCGTCGCGCCCCTCCCGCCGCACAGAATCCATTCTCAGTGGAGGAGATCGAGGCCGAGTTCGCGCGGCTGCTGGGGCGTCCCCTCGATAGGAAGGGCTGAGACCAGCGCCTACTCGGCCGCGGAGCGTGACGGAAAGCCCTTTCCGTCATTGGCCAGTGTGGCCGGCAGGGCGAATACCCCCTCGGTGGGTTCGTCCTTCCGCCCGATGAAACGGCCGAAGAGTCGGACGAAAAGGCGAGACAGGTCGTCGACCAGGACGAAGATGGCCGGCACGAAGATCAGCGACAGGCCGGTCGAGACGATGAGGCCGCCGATGACCGCGACGGCCATCGGCGCGCGGAATTCGCCACCGATGCCGAGCGCCATGGCCGACGGCACCATGCCCGCCGCCATGGCGATGGTGGTCATGACGATGGGGCGGGCGCGCTTACGCCCCGCATCGATGATCGCGGTGGCGCGATCCACGCCCCGCGCCATTTCCTCGATGGCGAAATCCACCAGCATGATCGCGTTCTTGGTGACCACGCCCATGAGCATCAGGATGCCGATGACCACCGGCATTGAGATCGGCATGTGGAAGATCAAGAGACCGAGGATCGCTCCCCCGATGGAGAGAGGGAGCGAGAACAGGATGGTGAGCGGCTGCAGGAAGTTTCCGAACAGCAGCACCAGAACGCCGAAGACCATCATCAGTCCCGCACCCATGGCGAGGGCGAACCCTTCGAACACCTCGCCCATGATTTCCGCATCGCCGGTCTGGCTGATGCTCACGCCCGGCGGCAGGTTCTGCGCGGTCGGCAGCGCCATCACGGCTTCGATCAGGGTGCCCAGCGCGTCCGAGCCCTCCATGTCGGCCTCCAGGGCCACGCGGATCGAGCGGTCGTAACGGTCGATCGCCGTGGGACCGCGACCGAGGCTGAGATCGGCCACCGTGGAGAGCGGAACGGAGGCGCCGCCCTTCACCGGGACTTTCAGGCTCTCCAGCTGGGACAGGTCCCCGCGCAGGGCGAGCGGCAGCTGCACACGGATCGGCACCTGTCGGTCGACGGCGTTGAACTTGGCGAGGTTGGCACCGATGTCGCCGATCGTCCCCACCCGCACGGTCTCGGCGATGAGGTCCGTGGAGACACCGAGATCGGCGGCGACGCCGGCTTTGGGGCGGATGCGGATCTCGGTACGGTCGAGCGGTGCCGTGGAGAGTACGTTGATGAGGTGGGGCACGGTGGCCGCCTCACGCTGCAACTGCGCCGCCGTCTCCGAGACGAGGCGCAGGTCCGGCCCCGAAATGATGAGCGCGAGATCGCGCTGCCCGCTGTCTCGCAGCGACCAGAACCGGATGTCCGGCTCCTCTCGCAGAATCGCACCGATGATCCGGTCGAGCTGCTTCTGCGTGCGATGACGGGCGTTCTTCGGCGTCAGGTTGATGGTGAAGCTCGCGAGCCGCACCTCCTTCTTGGCCGGCAACTGGCGGCCGCCATCCACGAATACGCTGCGGACTTCAGGCAGCGCCCTGATCTTGTCGACGATGCCGTCCGTGACGCGGGTGGTGTCGGCGAGGCGGGCACCGGGCGGCAATTCCACGACGAAGATCGTTCGTGCCGCATCCTCTGCGGGAAGGAAGCCGGCGGGCAGCAGCCCGGTGGACATGATCGACCCGGCAAAGCACGCGAGGCCGACGACCAGCGTGACGTATTTATGCCTGACGGACCACGCGACCACGCGGGTATAGGCCCGCATCACAGGCCCCTCGCGCTCGTGGTCGGGACCGTGATCGCGCAAGAAATAGGCGGCGAGCAGCGGCGTGATGAGGCGGGCCACCAGCAGGGACATGAACACGGCCGCCGCGATGGTGAGGCCGAACTGTTTGAAATACTGACCGGCGATGCCGCTCATGAAGGAGACGGGTGCGAAGATAGCGATGATCGTGGCGGTGATCGCGATGACCGCGAGGCCGATCTCGTCGGCGGCTTCGAGGGCCGCCCGGTAGGCGGATTTACCCATCCGCATGTGGCGGACGATGTTCTCGATCTCCACGATGGCATCGTCCACCAGAATGCCCGTCACGAGGGTGATGGCCAGCAGGCTGACGGCATTGAGCGAGAAGCCGAGGGTACTCATCACCCAGAAGGTCGGCAGCACCGAGAGCGGCAGCGCGATGGAGGCGATGAGCGTCGCCCGCCAGTCCCGCAGGAACAGGAACACGACGATGACGGCCAGCGCCGCGCCTTCGATGAGGCTCAGCATCCCCGAATGGTAGTTGCCCACCGTGTTGATGACGGAGGTGTCGATTAGGTCGAACCGGACACCGGGATTCTTCGCCGCGAGATCGGCGATCTTGCGAGCCACCGCGCTGGCGACCTCGGCATCGCTGGCGCCCGTCGCACGCGAGATCGCGAAGGCGACGACGGGCTCGCCATTGAAGCGTGCGAAGGTGCGCGGCTCCTCCGACCCGTCCACCAGCGTCGCCAACTCGTCCAGGCGGACCTTGCGGTTGCCCGGTACGACGATCGAGGTCTGGGCCAGGGTATCGAGGCTGGCGGCGCCGGCCAGCGTTCGGATCGATTGTTCCTGGCCGCCGAGTTCGCCGCGCCCGCCCGCCATGTCGGCCGAGGTGAGTCGGAGCTGGCGGTTCACGTCCGCCGCGGTGATGCCAAGTGCCAGGAGCCGGTCGGGTTTGAGTGTCACACGGATCTCGCGAGCGACACCGCCCAGACGCTCGACTCCGCCGACGCCTTTCACGCCCTGGACCTGCCGGGCGATCACGTCGTCGATGAGCCAGGACAAGTCTTCCGGCGTCATCGCCGGCGCCGAGGCGCCGTAGACCATGATCGGCAGGCCGGCGATCTCGACGCGGCTGATGATCGGCTCGTCGATGGTGCGCGGAAGCGTCACCCGCACCTTGGCGATGGCGTCCTTCACGTCATTGACGGCGCGGTCCACGTTCACTTCGAGGCGGAACTCGATGGTGGTAGCCGAGACGCCTTCCGAGATCGTCGAGATGATGTGCTTGACGCCCTTCACCCCGGCGACCGCATCCTCCACCACCTTCGTCACCTGGGTCTGCAGCTCGGAGGGAGCCGCGCCGGCCTGGGTGACCTGGATCGCCACGATCGGGATGTCGATGTTCGGGAATTGCGTGATCGGCAGCGAGCGGAAGCTGACGAGCCCGAGGATCATCAGGACGAGGAACAGCACGATCGAGGTGATCGGCTTGCGGATCGCCCAGGCTGAGATGTTGAGGCGCATGGGCTGACGGGTCCGATTCTCAGCGCGACGTCACGGAGGCGGCGGCTTCGGCCTTCGGCTGCACCGGTCTGACCCGGTCGCCATGGCGAAGGAAGCTGCTGGCCCGCGCGACGACGGCCTCGCCGGATTTCAACCCCTCGCGGATTTCCATGAACCCGTCCGCCGCGAGGCCGGAGACGACCTTGCGGGCCTCCACCGTGCCGTCATTCACCACGTAGACGAGGGCCGAGCCATCGATCCCGTAGAGTACCGCGGAGAGGGGGACGGCCACGGAATCGCGCCGCGCCACCTCGACCTTGCCGCGCGCGAAGGCGCCGATGCGCAGGGCCGGGTCGCGGTCGAGGCTGATACGGATCTTGCCGAGGCGCGTCAGCCGGTCGATCTCGGGGTCGATCCGTCGGACCTTGCCCGTCACGATTCGCCCCTGGTCCGCTTCGAGGCGCACGATGTTGCCGCGCTTGATCCGGGGCATCCAGGTTTCCGGCACTTCGCCTTCGAGTTCGATCTCGCCGCGCGCGATAAGCCGGAACAACGGTTCGCCCGTGGACGTCGCCGCCGCGCCGATCCGGGCGGTGCGGCGGCTGACGATGCCTCCGTCGGGTGCCTTGATGTCGGTGCGCGCGCGCTTGAGCGCGATCTCGTTGCTCTGCGCCCGCGCCGCCGAGAGATCGGCCTCGGCGAGTTGCAAGCCGCCCTTCGCCGCGGCGAGCCGGCCTTCGCCGCCTTGGGCTGCCGAGACCCGCTGCTCCAGCACCGCCGCCGTGGCGTTCCCGGTCTTGATGAGGGAGCGGGCGCGTTCCAGCGCGAGGTTGGCCTCGATCTGCGCGGCCTCGGATTGGACGATCTGGCTACGGGCCTGAACGATGGCCGCCTGCGCCTTGGCGATGGCGGCGGCGTTGGCCGCCTCCTGCGTGGCGATCATCTCCAACGAGAGCCGGGCCAGGACCTGGCCCTTCGTGACCTCTGCCCCTTCCTCCACCAGCAATTCGGTGATGCGGTAGCCCTCGATTTCAGGCGCGACCAAGATCTCGTCGCGCGGGACGAGCGTGCCGGTGACCACGGCCTGCTCGACGATTTCCCGGCCGGCGGCCGGCACGATGGTCACTGCCGGGGCTGGCGCGGTTGCGCCGCTCACCGGCGGCGCCTCAACCGCCCGAGCCGTCGAGGACAATGCCAAGAGCATGAGGATCGAGAGAAGCTGAAGCAGGCGCATGGAAACGTAGCTCACCGTTCAGCGGAGAAGTCTGGACGACCCAGGCGAAGCGAAGCCGCCGCGCTTGTTTCTTCTCTAAGACGCCGGCCTTTTCATGACGCACGATCAATAGAGGTTTCGCGCTGGCCTGAGCTTCGATTATCCGAGTCGCAGACTTGCGACGGCAGCCTGGCAACCGGGCTGGCGTCATGACTGCTTGGCGAAAGCCTTTTCCAGGAACTTCGCGGCCGAGAGCGCACGAGCATCGTCCCCGAAACGGGCGATGATCTGCACGCCGAGCGGGGCCCCCTCCCCCGGCACGGGGATGGTGACGCAGGGCACTCCCATCAGCGTCCAGAGCCGGTTGAAGCGGGAATCCCCGGTGGAGGCGTACCCCTCCGGCGCCCGGCCCGGGGCCGAGACCGTCAGAAGGACGTCGAGATCGGAATCGCGCAGGATGTCCCGCAGGCTGCGCCTCGCATGATGAGCGACCCGCCGGGCGGCATCGTAGGTAGCGGCCTCGATGGTCCGGGCGGTGTCGAGATGGCCGCGCAGGAGCGGCGGCAGCGAGTCGCGGTGGGTTTCGTATTCCCAGGCGAGGGCTTGCGCCGATTCGAAATCCTGGATCGTCGCATGCGCATCGAAGGCATGGCGGAACTCGTCGGGCAACGCGAAGTCGCGGATGTCGGCAGCTGCCGCTTCCGCCATTACCCGCGCCCGGTCGAGAGCCTGCACCGCGTCGGGCTCGGCGGCCTCGCAATACTCGGGAACGAGGAGGCCGATCCTTGGAATCGGCCCCGTCCCGTCGATCTCCGGCCGGCCGGCGATGAGGGCGAGGGCATGGGCAGCGTCGGCTGCGCTCGCGGCGAACAGGCCGAGTGTGTCCAGGGTCCAGGAGAAGCACTTCACGCCGACCGTCGGCAGCAGCCGGAACGAGGGTTTCACGCCCACCACGCCGCAAAAGGCCGCTGGCCGGATCACCGAGCCGCCGGTCTGTGTTCCCAATGCCAGCGGCAGCATCCCGGCGGCCACCGCCGCTGCCGAACCAGCGGACGATCCACCCGGGGTCCGGCCCGGCGCGCGGGGATTTCGTGTCTCCGTGGGATCGACGAAGGCGAAGGCGGTCGTCGTGGTCTTGGCCAGGGGCACGGCGCCGAGACGCTTCAGACGCGCCACGATCGGCGCATCGGCGCGCGGCTGCCAACCGGCATAGATCGACGATCCCATCTGCGTCGGGAGGTGCGCGGTGTCGATGATGTCCTTGATGCCAACCGCGATGCCGGCGAGCGGGCCCGTATCGGACACCTGCGGGGTTGCATCGGTCGCCACGAAGGCACGGACCGACGGTTCGTGCTCCGCTATCGCGTCCCGGGTCCGCACGATGGCCTGGGCGGGGGTGAGCGTTCCCGCCTCGATACGGGCGCGGAGGGACAGGAGCGAGAGCATCGTCATCGGGTGGCTCGCTGGGGCACAATGAAAGGGAGAGCCGGCGGCTTGTTCCAGGAAGCGCCGTCGGGAGCGGGTGTCACAAGCGTGTCTCGGGCCGCTCGACGAACAGTCGAGGTGATGCCAGGAACGTCGGGAAGCGTCCAGCACATCACGGTGGCGCTGGTGCTGCGGCCTTGCAACTTCTGCGAGAGTTTTCGATTCCCGCTCAGCTTTGGTCTCGCTCATGCATGGCGGTTGCGTCACCGGTGGGCGACGATGACAAGCGTGCCGGAGACACGCCCGTGGCCGAAACGCTGCGAAGAGGGATGCGAGTGGGCGATGGCGGGAATTGAGACGCAGGTGGCCAAGGATCGCGTGGGAATGATGTGCCAATCCTTGCGCCGCGCCATCGTCGAGCGCGCGCTGGCGCCCGGTGATCGCCTGCCGGAAGATGCCCTTGGCGACCGTTTCGGCGTCAGCCGCACCATCGCGCGGCAGGTGCTGGGGCAACTCGCCGGTGAAGGGCTGGTGGAACTCCGCCGCAACCGGATCGCCATCGTGGCGACGCCGAGTTGGGAAGAGGCACGCGACACGTTCGAGGTCCGCATCTCCCTGGAGCGCCTCGTGGTCCAGCGACTGGCCGGTCGCCTCACCGCCGAGCAGGAAGCGATTCTGCTCGCACATATCGACGAGGAGGACGCGGTCCGTGGCGGACCGGAAGCCCCATCGATCCGGCTCGCCACCGAGTTTCACCTCCTGCTGGCGCGAATGACCGGCAGCCCCGTCCTCGTCCGCTACGTGGCCGAGCTCGGCTATCGCTGCGCGCTGACCCTCTCGCTGTACAGCCGTCCGCACTCCTCGGATTGCGCCGTCAACGAGCACCGCGAGATCGTGGCGGCGCTCATGGCCGGCGACGTCGATCGTGCGACTCATCTGATGGATCATCACCTCGATGCCGTGGCCGTGCGGGCGCATATCGTTGCCGAGCCGCCGCGCGAGCGTGACCTCCGCCGGGTCCTGGCGCCCTACGTCACCGAGAAGAGTACTTTGCGACGCCGGGCTGGTTGAAGCGGCGCAAATGCGATTCCGCGCCGGCTTGCGACATGCGCCAATCCGGCGGCTTTAATCTCTCGGCAACCCTGAAAGCCTAGGCCCCTCTCCTCGGACCGTCGGCCCTGACAGGAGAAGCCCGCCTTGCGTGAACCTTTCGTTCCCGATGCGCTGGCCGAGCGGCTGCGGGCCAAGCGGCGCAATACGAGGCCGGTGGCGGCCCTGGTCTGCGAGCCCGCGAAGCCCCTCTTCGCCGAGTTACTCGATGGGCGCGGGCATGGCACCGGGCAGTTCGTGCGTCTGTCGCAGGGAATGGTGGAGCGCATCGCGCGGGTGATGCGCGATGAGGTGGTCGGCGAAGAGGCTTGACCATCCGGCGAGGCCGCATCCCGCCGGGCAGTGTTCCGGTTCGGCGAGAACGGCCTTACAGAGCCGGCGATGGACCTGAGACCTTACCAGCGCGCCAGCCTCGACGCACTCTATGCCTCGTGGCGCAACGAGACCGGCGATGGGCTGATCGTCCTGCCCACGGGGGCGGGCAAGGCCTTCGTCATCGCGGCCCTGGTCCGCGAAGTGCTCGCCGAGCGTCCCGGCGCGCGGATTGCCATTGTCACACATACCCGCGAGCTCATCGCCCAGAATCATCGTGAGCTTATGACCTACTGGCCGGCTGCGCCGGCCGGTATCTACTCGGCCGGCTTGAACCGACGCGAAACCGCGACGCAGATCCTGTTCTGCGGCATCCAATCGGTCTGGAACCGCTTCGACGCCATCGGTGCCTTCGATGTCGTGGTGGTCGATGAAGCCCATCTGATTCCTCGCGACGCGGAGACTCGGTACGGCCGGTTCCTCGCGGCCCTGCGTGCCGCCCGACCGGAGCTGAGCGTCGTCGGCCTCACCGCGACTCCGTACCGCCTCGATAGCGGCCGCCTCGACGAAGGCGAAGGCCGCCTGTTCGAACGCATCGTCTATGAGGCCAATGTCGGCGACCTGATCCACCAGGGCTACCTCGCCCCCCTGATCTGCAAGGCCACCGCCACGGCGCTCGACGTGTCTGGCGTGGCCAAGCGCGGCGGCGACTACATCCCGAGCGCCCTCGAGGCGGCGGTGAACCAGGATTGGATCACCCGCGCGGCGGTGGAGGAAATGGCCGGTTTCGGCCGCGACCGCCGGGCCTGGCTCGCCTTCTGCGCCGGTGTCGCCCATGCCGAGGCGGTGCGCGATGCGGTGCGGGCGGAAGGCTTCAGCTGCGAAATGGTGACGGGCGAGACCGGCAAGCGCGATCGCGACCGGATCGTGCGCGATTTCACCGCCGGAAGGCTACGCTGCCTGACCTCGGTCGGCGTCCTTTCGACCGGATTCAACGTCCCGCGCGTGGACCTCATCGCTCTGCTGCGGCCGACCCAGAGCACGGGCCTCTACGTCCAGCAGGTGGGCCGTGCGCTGCGGACCGCGCCGGGCAAGTCCGATGCGCTGATCCTCGACTATGCCGGCCTGGTACGGATGCACGGGCCGGTAGATATCGTCACCGCGCGCAGTGCCGCCGCGATCAAGGGCCGAGAGGGAGAGATCCGGGCCAAGCCCTGCCCCGGCTGCGGCGCGCTCATCGCTCTCAATGCCAGCACCTGCGAGGCGTGCTGGGTCGAGCCGGACGAGACCGACGAGGATGGGCCGAGCCATGAGGCCGCGGCCGACGACGAGCATCCGATCCTGTCCCGCGCGGTACCGGTCTGGCGCGGCGTCTCCCGGTGGCGGCTCGGTCGCCATGCTTCATCAGGCAGCCTCGACGTCGAGTTCCAGACCGATGACGGGTCGAGTCACCGGGTACGGATCGCCCTGGAGCAGGCCGGATATGGCCGCGAGAAGGCGGTGCAATGGTGGCGTCAGCTCGGCGGGGGGCGCGACGTGCCGATGACCGTCGCCGAGGCCCTGTCGCGGACCGAGGAACTCACCCGCCCGGCCGCCCTTCTGGTCCGAGCCAACGGCCGCTTCTCGGAGAGCGTCAGCTATCGCTTCGCGGACGGCCGGACCTTCGTCGACACGCGGCGGCTTGCCGGAGCCGACGCCTGAGGGGAGCGCCTAAGCCGAGACGTCGTGCTTCGTGAGCAGTCGTTCGGCACTGTCGTTCCAGACTTCCATCGTCACGATCAGACCGTCACGTACCGTGAAGCGGTCGACGTAGCGATTGCCTTCGAACGGCGTTCCATCCGGCCATTCGCCGTAAAGGGTGCCGAGGCTGTAGACCGTGGTGACCCCCTCTCCCGGCACCACGTCCAGACGCTCCAGGCGCTTCTTCACCCAGGCATAGCGGCTCGCGTTGAAGGCCGTCACCTCGCGGGGGTGCCGGAAGACCCGGGCGCCGGTGAACACGATCTCGATCCCCGGCGCCATATAGCCCGCGGCGGTTTCTGGGTCGGGCACCATGGAGGCTTCCAGATAGGCGGTGACGATGGCCGCATCGGTGTCGGTGGTGGTTTCTGCCTCGGTCGCTTGGGTCATGCTCTGGTCTCCGTTCGATCCCGACACTGCTCCGAGCTCGCAAAAAGTGCATGCAACAAGTGTATGCAGTTTGGCGTGAAAGCAGGCATCGCAATCCGCGCTTTTGGAATTAGATAAAAGATATCAACGCTTTGACAAATGGCACGGTGGTTGCGGTGATGGGTCCGATTCCTCCGGAGAGCCGTCCATGCGCAAGCACAGCCCATCATCGCTGACCCGCCGCCTCGCCCTCGGGGCGACCGCGTTGGTCGGTCTCGCGTTCGTCGCGCCGGTGCAGGCGGCTGAGACAATCAAGATCGGCCTCGTAACCGCTTTGTCTGGCCAATCCGCCAAGTCCGGCGAAGCGATCTCGCGAGGCATCGGTCTCGCCATCGACGAGGTCAACGCTGCCGGCGGCGTTCTAGGGCGGCCTCTGGAGCTCGTGGCGCGGGATGACGAGGCCAACCCGTCGAAGGGCGTGCTGGCCGCCCGGGAGCTGATCCAGCGCGTCGGCGTCGTCGCCCTGGTCGGCGGTCTCGATACCCCGGTCTCGATGGCGATCGTGCCCATCGCCAACCAGATGAAAGTGCCCTTCCTCGGGCCCTGGGCGGCGGGCACCGGCATCACGCGTAACGGTGCCGCCGACAACTACGCCTTCCGCGTCTCGGCGGTGGATGCCCTCGTGGACGAGGCTCTCGTCGCCTATGCGATCAAGACCCATCAGGCGAAGAAGCCCGGCATGATCCTCGTCAACAACGCCTGGGGCGAGTCGAACCAGCAGGGTCTGACGGCGGCCTTGAAGACAGCCGGTCTTCCTGCCGCCGGCATCGAGAAATACGAGGCGTCCGACGTGGACATGGTGCCCCAACTCACGCGGCTGAAGGAGGCCGGCGCCGACACCCTGTTCCTAGTCGGCAATGTCGGGCCCTCGGCCCAGATCGTGAAATCCCTCGACCGGATGGGATGGAGCGTACCCGTCGTGTCGCATTGGGGCCCCGCCGGCGGTCGCTTCGATGAGCTTGCCGGCCCGAGCGCCGCCAAGGTGCATTTCATTCAGACCTTCACCTTCGCCGGCAATACCTCGCCAAAGGCGATGGCGGTGCTCGATGCCCTGAAGGCCAAGTATCCAGCGATCAAGTCCATGGCCGATGTGACCCCAGCCGTGGGCATCGCCAACGCGTACGACGCGACGCATCTCCTGGCCCTTGCGATTGGCGAGGCCAAGTCCACAAAGGGGCCGGACGTGCGCGACGGCTTCTACAAGATCGCCACCTATCCCGGCCTGATCAAGACCTACGACAAGCCCTTCGCCCCGGACCGTCACGACGCGCTCGGCCCACAGGATTACGTGTTCACGCGGTTCAAGGACGGCGAGATCGTCGCCGTGGCGAACTGAGGAAGCGGCCATCGCCGTTCATCCCACCCGCGACCTCATCCTGTGGCGCCGCGAAGCGGCCTCGAAGGAGGTCTCCGGAACTCACTGTGCGAACTGGACGCCTCCTTCGAGGCCTCCGCTTCGCTGCGGCGTCTCAGCGATGAGGTGGCTGGGTGGGATGGACCACATGATACGGTGAAAGTGAGAGTTCCATGCTGACCGGCTCCCTTGTGAGCGGCCTCGGTCTCGGGAGCATGTACGGGCTCATCGCCCTCGGCTTCCACGTGACCTACGCCGTCTCCGGTACGGTGAATTTCGCGCAAGGAAGCGCCGTCACTCTCGGGGCGGTGCTGGGCTACATGCTCGGCGTCACATTAGGCTGGCCGATGCCGTTGGCGCTGGCCGCAGCCCTGGCCGGCTGCGCGTTTCTCGGCATCGTGGTCGAGCGCATTCTGGTGCGCCCCTTCGTCGAGCGGAACTCGGATGCCTGGCTCCTTGCCACGGTGGCCGGGGGCGTGGTGCTCGACAACGTCATTCTGTTCACCTTTGGCAAGGAGCCACGCAGCCTGCCCTCCCCGCTGGCGCGCAACCCGGTCGATTTCTTCGGTACCGGAATCTACCCACTGCAGATCGTGATCCCCGTTGTCGGGCTCGCCGTCGCCTTCGCCATCCACACGGTGTTCCGCCGGACAGATCTTGGCCGCGTTCTGCTTGCGGTGGCGCAGAATGCCGACGCCGCGCGGCTGATGGGCATAGACGTGCGTCGCACGGTGGCCTGCGCCTTCGCGCTCTCCGCCCTCCTCGCGGGCGCGGCGGGCCTCCTCATCGCCCCGCTGTTCTCGGTCTCGGCCGAGATGGGCACCCTGTTCGGCATCAAGGCCTTCGCCGTCGCCATTCTCGGCGGGATCGGCTCCGCCACCGGCGTGGTCCTGGCCGGTCTGCTCTACGGCGTCGTGGAAGCCCTGGTCACCGGCTATCTCGGTTCCGGCTACACCCAGATCGTGGTGTTTTCGGTGATCATCCTCGCGCTGGCGCTGCGTCCTGACGGCCTCCTCGGCCGGGCCGCCGTGAACAAGGTCTGAGCCGATGCGCGCCGGAAGCTCCGCCCTGCCCATCGCCATTCTCGCCCTCACCGTCGCGGGGATCGGCCTCGTGGCCGCCACCGACGGCTACAGCCATTTCATCATCGCCCTCGTGGCGTTGACGACGCTGGCCGGAACGGGGCTGAACGTCCTCCTCGGCCTCACCGGCCTGATCTCCTTCGGCCATGCCGGTTTCTACGCGATCGGCGCCTATGCGAGCGCCATCCTGACCCTTTCCGGGGTGAGCTTCTGGCTGGCGCTCCCCGCCGCCGGCCTGCTCTCCGGGGTTCTTGGCGGCGTACTCGCGATCCCCGCCATGCGGGTCAAGGGCCCCTATCTCGCCATGGTGACCATCGCCTTCGGCTTCATCGTCGAGCATGGGCTGATCGAGGGCGGCGCGCTCACCGGAGGCCAGAACGGCCTCGTCATCGCCACCGGCCCGACCCTGTTCGGATTCCCGTTCCTGGAGCGCGAACTCGCGATCCTGTCGGTCCTCGGCGCCGGCCTCGCCCTCTACGGCTTCCATCGCCTCGCGCGCAGCCGCCTCGGCCTCGCCATGCGGGCGGTGCGGGACGCGGATGTCGCCGCCGCGTCCCTCGGCTTCGATCCGGTGCGGGTAAAGACCCTGGCCTTCATGATCTCGGCGGCACTGACCGGCCTCGCCGGGGCGGTGCTGCCGCCGTTGATGCTGTTCATTGCGCCGAGTTCGTTCCCGTTCACCCAGTCGATCCTGTTCGTACTCTCGGTGGTGGTGGGAGGCGCCGGCACAGTGCTGGGGCCGCTCTTCGGTGCCCTGGTCACCGTTCTCCTGCCAGAGACCCTCTCCGGGCTCGCAGAGTACCGCCTGCTGTTCTTCGGCCTCGCGACGCTGGTGGTCCTGTGGCTGGTGCCGGCCGGCATCGTCGGGAGCCTCGCCCGGCTCCTGCCGCGCCGCGTTTCCGGGACTGCGTCTGGAACCGGCGGCGACGTCGTGTCCTACTTGGCGCAGACGCAGCCGGAAGCGCTCTCGGTGGAGGGGATCGGCATCAGCTTCGGCGGCATCAAGGCTGCGGAGGGCGTCTCGGTGAACGCCGCACCTGGCGCCGTCACGAGCATCATCGGCCCGAACGGGGCCGGCAAGACCACCGTGCTCAACATGGTCTCGGGGTTCTACCGGCCCGGTGCCGGGGCGATCCGACTCGCGGGTCGGGATCTCGCCGGTCTGCCCGCCCACCGTATTGCCCGCGCTGGCATTGCCCGGACCTACCAGACCACGCGGCTGTTCGGTTCACTGTCGGTCATCGACAACGTGGCCCTCGCCATTGCCCCCGGGCGTCTGTTCCGAGCAGGCGCGAGAAGCGATGTCGCCGCCTCTACCGCCCTCCTCGCCTTCGTCGGCTATACCGGAGCCCTCCACCGGCCCGCCGCCGAACTGCCTCACGTGGATCGCCGCCTCGTCGAAATCGCGCGGGCCCTGGCCGGTCAGCCACGCGTCCTTCTGCTTGACGAGCCCGCAGCGGGCCTCACTCGCGCTGATACCGACCGTTTGGGTGGTCTCCTGCGCCGCATCGCCGATTGCGGTATCGTGGTGGTTCTCGTCGAGCATGACATGCCCCTCGTCATGGGCATCTCGGACCATATCCTCGTCATGGATGCCGGCCGGCCCATCGCGCGGGGGGACGCCACTGCGGTACGGGCCGATCCCGCCGTCCTGCGGGCCTATCTCGGTGGTGCCGATACCCCTGCCCGGCCGCGCCCGTCCCCTTGGAAAGGTCCCGCCGACGCGGTTCTCTCGGCTCTCGACCTGACCGCGGGTTACGGCGCCGCACCGGTCCTGGACCGGCTGTCGCTGGATGTCCGTCCCGGCGAGACCGTCGCGCTCCTCGGCGCGAACGGGGCGGGAAAATCCACCGCCATGCGTGCGTTGAGCGGTCTCCTCCGCCCGGTAGAGGGCGCGGTGATCCTGGAGGACCGTGCCATCGCCGGCCTACCGGCCCATGCCATTGCCCGCCTCGGCCTCGCCCTCGTGCCTGAAGGCAGGCAGGTCTTCCCGGAACTCTCCGTGTTGGAGAACCTCCGGCTCGGCGCGCATGGACGCAAGGCCCCGATCGATCCGAGTGAGATCGAGGCCCTGCTCGACCGGTTTCCCCGCCTTCGCGACCGGGCAACGAGCCGGGCCGGGCTACTTTCGGGCGGCGAACAGCAGATGCTGGCCATTGCTCGCGGGATGATGGCGCAGCCGCGCATCCTCCTCCTCGACGAACCCTCGCTCGGGCTCGCCCCGTCCATGATCAACGCCCTCTACGCCGTCGTGGCCGAGTTGCGCGACCAGGGCGTCACCATCCTCATCGTCGACCAGATGGCCGCACTGGCCTTGACCGTGGCGGATCGTGGCTACGTGCTGGAACAGGGCCGCGTCGTCGCCTCGGGCTCGGCGGCGGAACTCTCCGCCGATGAGACCCTTGCCGCGGCCTATCTCGGTGCTGCCTGACAATTCGAGGGAATGAGATCGATCATGGAGCGCGATGCATTGACGGATGCACCGAAACACCACGGCCGCTACCGCTATAGCGCCCTGCCCGATCGTCCCGTCTACGACTGGCCGGGGGGGAAGCGCCTCGCGGTCTATGTCGCGCTCAATCTCGAGACTTTCGATTTCGGATCAGGCCTCGGCGCCGAACTGGCTCCCGGCGGTCCCCAGCCGGACGTGCTGAACTATGCCTGGCGCGACTGGGGCAATCGCGTCGGCGCCTGGCGGATGAAAGCGCTGTTCGACGAGCTTTGCCTTCCCGCCAGCGTCCTTGCCAACAGCCGGATCTACGAGGATTGCCCCGGTCTGATCGAGGCTTTCCGGGCACGCGGCGACGAGATCGTCGGGCATGGCCGCACCAACGCGGAGCGACAGGGCAGCCTCGACGAGGATGCCGAACGCGCCCTCATCGCCGAAGCCACTGCCATCCTGGCTCGGGAGGAAGGCAAGGCCCCCGCCGGATGGCTCGGTCCCTGGATCTCGCAATCTCGCGTGACGCCGGACCTCTTGGCCGAGGCGGGATACCGCTATCTCCTCGATTGGGCCCATGACGACCAGCCGATTTGGTTCTCCACACGCGGAGGCGGGCGCATCCTTTCGGTGCCGTATCCCCAGGAACTCAATGACATCCCCGCTATCGTGGCGAGGAAAGATTCCGCGCGGGACTTCGCCGATATGATCGTCGATGGCTTCGACGAGATGCTGCTGCAATCGGAGCGGGCCCCGCTTGTCATGGGGATTGCCCTGCACCCCTATATCGTCGGTCAGCCGCATCGGCTGCGGCCGCTTCGGGCGGCGCTTGCCCACATCGCCTCCCACCGCGACGAAATCTGGCTCACCACCGCTGGAGCCATCGCCGACCATGTGACGAGCCAGGCGGGACCGGAGCCGGGATAGCGCCACCACTTCGCGCGTTGCTCCGACCCAGAGCGCCCGCTGGGTTTGTTCCGTCAGTAAGCGATATGGCTATTAAAGGGTGGAAGGCGCGGAAGGCTTGCGCCATATAGGGGACATGACCGAAACATCGACATACCCCTACACCCTGGAAATCCTCAGCCCCCGCACCGAGGGCGCGACCTACCAATGGGCCATTCGCAAGGGTGGCAAGCTGGTTCAGCGCTCGGACCGAAGCCTGACCAGCGAGGCCAAGGCCCGCGAGAACGGTCTCGCTCAGATCGAGAAGCTCCTATCGGGCTTTGGCGAGCGATAAGCTCGGTTTTCTTCGGTTCCGCACTCGGATAGCGGCAGGTCCTGGTTGAACGCCGGACCGCCGCTAAGACCGTATCGCCGGAACGTGACGTGGGGGCGGGCCTCCCCCGATTGGCTTCGGCCGATGGGACATATGGCGTCACGGTTGATGCCTGAGCCCTTCCACGAACGCCGAACTCCTTCCTGACTACCCTGGCCGCAGCGACCTAATCCGAATGGGTCCTGACGGCCGCTTTGCAAATCGCGTTGGCATATTATATCCCAGTATGTGTCTCTGACGCCGATTGCTGGGAGGTCGCTCGATAGTGAAGCTGGTGCAACCCGATCGTCCAATCTGGCCTCCTGTTCCGGACGAACCCAATGAGGTGCCTCCTTCGATAGAGGATGGGCTTCAGGGCGGAACGCCAAGCGAACGGATACCGCAGGCGGAACCTGGATACAGCCATGAGACCGAACGTAAGGAGCTTGTTCGACCCGCCATATTGCCGGGTTCATAGCTGGCTGCCTACACAGGTCTTGAGTTGTGGCGAGTGTGATAGACTGCAAAGCTTGAAACTGATCGCCCTCACGTAGGTTGACGTCCCAGAGATTCACTTGTGAATTCTGGGACGTTTCATGACGAAGATCGCCACTTCCTTCTTTGCGGTGATGCTGACTGTGTCCGCTCCCGCCTTCGCACAATCGACAGGGCCGGCGGAAATCAAGCAACCCGGCCCGGCACGTATGACAACGCCAGGGACCACCGGCGCACCGGTGGTAAAGCCGGGGGGCATCGATAACGGCGGTCCAGGCTCTATTGGAACCGAGGCGTATGGTGCCGTAGGCGCGGAAAGCCGTTCGAATAACTCGGGTGCTGCGGGCAACGCCAACAAGCCTGAAGTCGCGATCCCCAATACGGGCGGCGGTGGTGGACGATAAACCGCGCGTCGGACGTAGTCCCACAAACGTATTGGTGCTGGTCAGTTGCTCGTGCCGACGGTATAGGTTTGGGCTTTCGTTGAACGATGGCTGTATATCGTCGGATATGACTTGGATTATACGATGATATCATCTCAAAATTAGATTTTATTCATTCGAGTGCTGAAAATTATAACGCTACGGGTGTGTGATGAATTCGTGGCCTGTATGGCATTCAAGCAATCCAGTATTTGCATTTTGGCGGAAGCCGCTCCGGTTCATCGACCATAGACCAGTTATCAGACGATCGACCGGCCCGCGCGAGGAGGGCACCATCGCGAGCCGGTCGATGTACCGCGCATTCACCGGGTGAACGCGCGATGTCGGCATGCCCGAAGCGGTCGGGCATGATTGATGTGTCCCCTCACGATGCGGCCGGGTGAGCCATCGAGGTCGCGCCGGCAGTCGTCCGGTCCTTGTCCGGAACTCGCTTCACGCGGAACCAGAGGGCATAGAGTGCGGGGAGGAACAGCAGGGTCAGAAGCGTCCCGACACCGACGCCTCCGATGAGGACGTAAGCCAGAGCCCCCCAGAACACCGAATGGGTGAGTGGGATGAAAGCGAGCATGGCGGCGGCTGCGGTCAGGATGACGGGGCGGGCGCGCCGCACCGTCGATTCGACGATGGCGTCGTAATCCGACAGGCCGGCTTCACGGTCGTGGTGAATCTGGTCCACCAGAATGAGCGTATTGCGCATCAGGATGCCAGACAGGGCGATCAACCCTAGGATGGCGTTGAAGCCGAAGGGCTGGTGAAAAATCAGCAGAGTCGGCGCGGCACCGACCAAGCCCAGCGGGGCGGTGGCGAAAACCATGAACATGGCCGCGAACGAACGCACCTGAATCATGATGACCGTGAGGGTCACGATCAACATGATCGGGAAAACCGCCACGAGCGACATCATCGCCTTCGCGCTTTCCTCGACCGCGCCGGCTGTGTCGATGCGGTAGCCCGGGGGTAGCTTGGCCTTGATCGGATCGAGCAGGGGCGCAACCTGAGCGTGGATGTCCGGTGGCTGCTTTCCGTCGATCACGTCGCCCTGGACGCGGATATAGGTCTCGCGATTGTAGCGCTTCAGGACTGCATCCTCGCTGGTGCTCTCGAGCCGGGCGACTTGGGACACGGGCACTTGGCGTCCGTCCTTCGTCGCCAGCGTCAGGTCACCGATCTCGCCGAGTGAGCGCCGCTCCGGGCCGGGGCTGCGCAGCAGCACATCGACCGAGCGCAGGTTCTCGCGCACCTGCGTGGCGGGGGTGCCGTTGAGATAATTCTGCAGCTGCTGGCCTGCCTCCTTCGGGGTCAGCCCGATCAGGCGCAGTCGCTCCTGGTCGAAGGCGAGCCTCAGATTGGGGGTCTTGTCGCCCCAGTCCAGATGAACCAGGCGCAGGTTCGGGTTGGCCGCCATGACCTCTCGGATCTCAGCTGCGATGCCACGGATCACGTCGAGATCAGGACCGACGACCCGGAAGGCCACGGGGAAGCGGATGGGGGGGCCGAACACGATCTGCAGCACGCGCACCCGCGCCTCGGGGAAGCGGCCCTCTTCCACAAGTTTGCGGACTCTGCCGCGTAGGACGTCGCGGGTCGCCGCATCGGCGGTCTGCACCACGATTTGGGCGAAGGCCGGATCTGGCAGTTCGGGATCGAAAGAGAGCACGAAGCGGGGCATGCCCTGGCCGATATAGCTCGTGATCTCCCCAGCCTCGGACAGTTCGCGTACGGCCGCTTCGATCCGCTTGACGCTGGCCTCGGTGGTGGCGAAAGCCGATCCCGCCGGCAGGGTCACCTCGACGATGAGTTCGGGGCGCTCGGAATTCGGAAAGAACTGCTGTTCGACCTTCCCCATGGCGACCACCGCGAGCGCGAACAGACCTACCGTGATGCCGGCTGCCATCCATTTGTGGTCGACCGACATCCGCACGACGCGGCGTAGGCGCTGGTAGTTTTTCGTGGCGTAGATGGCCTCGTGGCCGCCTTCCACTTTCTTGATGTTCGGCAGAAGCTTGACGCCGAGATACGGCGTGAAAGTCACGGCGACGATCCAAGAAATGATCAGCGAGAATGCTACGACCCAGAAGATGTTACCGGCATACTCCCCGGCGGTGGAAGCGGCGAAGCCCACCGGCAGGAAGCCCGCGATGGTGACAAGCGTGCCCGTCAGCATCGGCGCGGCGGTGGCGCTCCAGGCATAGGTCGCGGCCTCGATCCGGTCGGCGCCTTCCTCCATGCGCACCACCATCATCTCGATGGCGATGATGGCGTCATCGACGAGTAGCCCGAGCGAAATGATGAGGGCGCCCAGTGTGATGCGGTCGAAGTCGCGGCCCGTCACCATCATGACGACGAACACCGCCGAGAGGGTGAGCGGCACGGCGAGCGCCACGACGATGCCGACCCGGAAGCCGAGCGCCACAAGGGAGACGAAGATCACTACGCCGAGGGCCGTGAAGAACTTGACCATGAATTCATGGATGGCGTCGTCGATGACCTTGGCCTGGTCGGTGATCTTGGTGAAGGTGATGCCCACCGGCGTCTCGTGATGGATCACCACCTCCTCGGCATTGAGGGCCGCGCCGAGGTTCAGACCATTGAAGCCGGGCTTCATCACGAGGCCGAGCATGAGCGCCGGTTCGCCGTCGTTGCGGATCTCGAAGGTCTTCGGGTCTTCGTAGCCGCGCTTGACCTCGGCGATATCGCCTAGCTTGAGACTGCGGTCACCGGCCGCAACGGGGAGGTTTCGGATCGCGTCGAGTCCGTCGATGGCGCCGTCCAGGCGCAGGTAGACGCGTGGACCCACCGCCTCGACGAAGCCTGCCGGTGTGACGTCGTTCTGATTGGCCAGCGCCGCCAGCACTTGCTGGCCGGTGATTCCGAGAGTGGCGAGGCGCTGATACGAGATTTCGACGAAGATCTTCTGGGCCTGCTCGCCGAGGATATTGATCTTCTCGACGCCGGGGACGCGCAGCAGGCGCTGGCGCATATCCTCGGCCCGTAGCACCAGCTGCCGGTGTGGAAGACCCTTTGCCTGCACCGCGTAGAGGGCGAAATAGATGTCGGAGAATTCGTCGTTGAACAGCGGCCCAAGCACGCCACGTGGTAGGCTGGAGGCCTGATCGGAAAGCTTCTTCCTGGCCTGATAGAACTCCGATTGGAGCTTGGCCGGCGGCATGTTGTCCTTGAAAATGACCTTGGTCATCATCAGGCCGGGCCGGACCGTCGTCTCGGCGCGATCGTAGTAGACGAGTTCCTGCAGGCGCTTCTCGAGCGGGTCGGCGACCTGACGCTGCATTTCCTCGGCGGTGGCGCCGGGCCAGGCAGCCGAAACCGTCATCACCTTGACGGTGAAGGCCGGATCCTCTCCTCGCCCGAGCTTTTCGAACGCGAAGAAGCCGGCACCCGTTAGAGCAATGAGGAGAAAGAGCGTTACCGCTCGTTCTCGGACCGCGAGTGCTGAAAGGTTGAAGCCGCTCACCGCACGACTCCCGTCATGCTCGCCGGGGCCGGCCTGACCTTCTGGTCGGGCTTCAGCATATGAGCACCCAGCGCCACGATACGGTCACCCGCACTCAGGCCCGCGACGATGTCCGCGCGCTCCTCGCCCATACGAGCGACCTTCACGACTTGAGGCCGCACTGTTTCGGTGGCTGCGTCGTAGCGCCAGACGGAGGTACCTTGGCCTTGGTCGAACAGCGCGCCGAGCGGAACTTCCACCGCGGCGGCACGGCCGGCACTCAAGGTCTTGAGCAGCAGGGTCACGGTCGCGCCGAGTGGCGCGGTCTCGCCGCCGCCCGACAGGATGTAGCGCGCGCGGTAGGTGCGCGTGGCGGGGTCGGCGGTTGCAGAGAGTTCACGTAGCCGCGCGGGATAGGTGCTCTCGCCTTCGGCGTAGAGGGTGGCCGAGGCTTCGCCTTGCGCGGCACGCCGGCTGCCCTCCGGCAGGAACACTTCTGCCTCGCGGGCGCCATCGCGTGCCAGTTTCACCACCGTCTGCCCGGCGGCGACCACCTGACCGGGCTCCGAGGGGACCTCCATCACGACCCCGTCGGCATCGGCCTGCAACTCGGCATAGCCGGCTTGGTTGGCGATCTGGCTCGCTTGGGCTTCGGCATTGGCGAATTGCGCGATGGCGGCGTCGGCCGCGCCTTTGTTCTGATCGTAGGTCTGTTTCGAGGTCCAGCCGTCGGAGGCGAGTTTCCGGCTGCGCTCCTCGTCGGCTTTGGCCTTGATCATCTGAGCGCGGGCAGCCTCGACGGAGGCGCGGGCCGCGTTGAGCGCGAGGCTGAAATCGGTCCGGTCCAGGCGCATCAGAGGCTGGCCGCGCGTCACCCGGTCACCCGGATCGACGAGACGTTCGAAGATCTTACCTCCGACGCGGAAGCCGAGATTGCTCTCGGTGCGAGCCCGGATCACCCCCGTGTAGCGGGCCATCCCGCTGCCGCTGCGCACGACCTCCACGGTCTGGACCAAGGGCGGCTGAGGTGACACGGCGGTCTCGGCCGGCGAGCATGCCGTCAGGGCAAGCCCGATCATCCCGAGCGCAATCCTCGCATCCATCACGCATTTCCCCGTCGGCGACTCATCGCGAATAAGATGATGAGTAACATATATTTTGCCAAAGAGAAGCGTCAAGATGCGTCGCCGTAGAGCGCGCCCTGTCTGAGGACCTCGCTCTCGGCCTATTCGGGGAAAGGCGGCTCTGCCGGTACTGAAGGCCGCGGCGGCTAGAGTTTCGTCGTCTCCGCCCGCATTGTGATCGGGCCGGCAAGGACTCTCGGCGAAAATCTCAGAACACGGGCAACGGCATGAGCCGATGCTTGGTCACGCCGCACAAAGAGGCCTTGCGACTCCCGTTCTCAACGAAACAGCTGGCGCCAAGGCCGAAAAATAGGGTCAGCCCCGCATGGGCCGGGCTTGCAGGATGGCCGCCAGCACGAAGGGGCGCTTCATCAGGGGGCCGGTATTGCCCCGGTTGACGAGATCATTCGCGCCGGGATGCCGTCGCACGGCTTTTCCCAGATCGAGACGGTAGCCTTCCTTGAAAACGAAAGGCGGCGCCATCGAATTTGCAAGAAACACTTCGACGGCAGCCGCCACTTCCTCTTGGGAAATCAAATTCAGGTCGCACAGGGCGGCTGTCGTCAGCTTTTCGGTCATTCCGAATGGTAGAGCCGCGCCGCTTTCCCGGCAACCATTAGCGCATTCAGTGCTGCTGCATTCTTCATCGGGCAAGCCATGCCTGACGGTCTCGCAGCCGTCAGCCGAACCCCTGAACCATCCGTCTGAGCCAGCGCACTAGTGATGGGTCGATGCGTTAGAGGGCGCACGCGACTTGCTTCAGTGACAACGCCGGTGCAGGGCGATGATGGTGTTCGGCCAGATCTCCGATTCCGCCACCGGCGCCAGGTCCGGATGCCAGTGATCGAGGAACCGTTCGATCCAGCGCGGCGCGTCGAGGGGCATGTACTGATGGACCGCACCCGCGGGCAGGCGCCGCCCGATCAGTTCGGCGGCGCTGCGCGTCCCCGTCGTGACGAGGACGCTGAAGCCCCGGGCGATCATGCCGTCGACCAATCCGACGAGCGAGAGGGCCTCGCCCACGCTTGCTCCGTGCATCCAGACCAGGGACCCGATCGGGCGGGCTCGTCCGGCAAGGCCGCGACGCTCAGGCAGGCGCCCGGGATCCTCCTTGCCCTGGCGGGAGCGCCAGGCCAGCAGGCCCGCCACCGCCGGTTCACCGACATAGAGGCCGAAGCGATAAGCCCGTAGAGCGATTTCCCCTATCTCCGGCGCCGTGGACCGCTCGCCCTGATCGGGGTCTCGTCCGCGATTCCCACCAAGCCCTTTGTCGCCAGTGGGCGCCTCGGCCCGTCGCAGATCGAGGCTGTCGAGACCATTCTGAAACGGCTGGGCGCCGAGCCCGAACCACCGTTTCGCGTGGCGATGATCCATCATCCGCCGCAGCCAGGGGGGGCGTCGCCCGGGCGCGAATTGAAGGACGCGGATGCGTTCACGGCGATGATCGCGCGTGCCGGCGCGGACCTGATCCTGCACGGGCACAACCATGTGGGGAGCATCGCCTTCGTCGAAGGCCCCGGTGGTGCCGCCGTCCCGGTGGTCGGAGCGCCTTCGGCCTCGGCGGTGTCGCACGGCGGCACCTTGCACCGCCGCGCGAGCTATCATGTCTATACGGTCAGAAAGGCCGACGACCGCTACGTGATCGAAGCCAAGGAACGCGGGTTGACGGAGGCCGGGGCGATTGCCGACCTCCGGGTGTTGCAGCTGACGCGAAGATGACCGCTCACCTGCCGGCGATGCCGGATCAGGCCGTCAATCCCACCAGGGGGCGCTGGGCCTGACGGGAGATGCTGGCCTGATACAGCTCTGCCTGAAGCCGCGTGAGGCCGCTCACGAGGGCCGTCGGACCCCGATAGACCGTATAGGTGCCGTCATGGGTCGGTTTGACGTGAATCGTCTGGGACATGGACTGTCTCCCGGCCTCGAGGAATCGGTCGATTCATTCTTTCGGAGTAGGTAGTGTTAATCGGGCGTTCATCCGCCGCAAGTGTGGCAGACGCCTATTCAGTCTACATTCGTCATTGCATCGCACTCCGACCCAAGCGGTGCTCACACACCCCCGGCACAAGAACACGTTCACGATCAACGACGGACAGCAGATTGGTGCGTCGCACAACGATGCATATTCCGCGTCGGTAGCGCTCTGTGCTCAGGCCGATTTGGGCAGTGGCGAAAACTCTTACGGATCATGAGGGCGACCTGACAGCCCACCCTGCGCTGAGCAAGCTGCCGGGCGGACGCCCCGTCATATCGATGCGGATGAAGCCGTGAGGGGATCACGTAGGCCGCTGCCGGCGAGGTGCGGCGATGGGCTGTCAGAACATCACTGGAAACGACATCGTCACTACCGTGCCGCGCTCGAACCGCGACGCGATCTCGAACTCGCCCGACCAACCCATGACGATCCCCTTGACGATGGCGAGGCCTAAGCCGGTGCCCCGACCCTCGGTCTTTGTGGTGAAGAAAGGATCGGTCGCACAGGCAGCGACCTCTTCGGACATGCCACACCCATCGTCGATCACCACGAGCTGAAGGCATGGCACCTCGGCAGGACCCGCGGTGAAGCGCCGGTTGCAACGGTCGACCCGCACCGTGATGCGCGATGCCTCGGCCTGCATGGCGTTCTGGACGAGATTGAGCAGGATCTGGGTGACCTCGCTCTCCGTGGCAAGAACCGGGCTCTCGGTATCCCGAATCGCGACATCGAGAGGCGGACGCAGCATTGGCTGGAGGAACGCGCAGGCATTCTCCACCGCATGGCCCAAGGGTATGGCTTCGGGTACCCTGCGCTCCTGTCTGACATAGGCCAGGATGTTGCGGATGACCCCGACCGCCTGATCGGCGCAGGCGAGGATGGTTTCGAGGTCTGCCCGCTCGGGCGCATTCGCCTCGAAATCCGCGAGCATGATCTCCGTCATGCCATGGACCGGCTGAAGCAGGTTATTCAGTTCGTGCGCCACCGAGCCAACCATCTGGCCGAGGGTCTCGAGGCGCTGACGCTCCCGTTCCGTTCGCTTGCTCTCCTCCTGCCGCTGCCGTTCAAGCAGTTCGAGCTTGCTCCCGAAGGCAATGGCCGCCGCGATGGCCAGGGCGCTCAGACAGGCCGACATCCGGCGGATCATGGCCGGCTCGCTGATGGCGATTCCCATCTCCGAGAGGGATAGAGTGGCCCCCTCGTGAAGGCCGACAATGTCTTCGAGCGAGACACCTGCCGCGATAGCCTCGCGGCCAAGCTCCTCGATATCGACGAGAGCGGCCTCCCCCTCGGTCATCACGTAAAGGCCATCCCGGCGGCATAGCGGTCGAGGAAGACCTTCACGCCACGGCTCCGTCGAAGGCGACGCAGAGGACGGAGCAATCGTCGCTCTCGCATCCGAAGCGTGCGAGCAGGCAATCCGCGAGCCTTTGTGGTTCGTCGCGAAACCGCCAGCACGTCTCGTCGATATCCACGTGCCGCAGGCCGTCGCTCCATAGAACCAGCACGTCCGCCGGATCGAACGCGAATGTGAGGGGGCGGATCGCTCGGATTCCCGCCCCGACGATGCCTGCGGCCCCGTCGAAGCGCCGCGTTCGAGCGCCGAAGATCCCGCCCTGAATGTTGCCGACCCCCGCAACGGTCAATGTCATCGCGGCAAGGTCGATCTGCACGAGGGTGGCCGCCACGCCCCGTGTGCGCACGATCGCCCGATCGGCCCGTTGCATCCGTTCGGCCAGGCCGAGGCCGGAAGAATCCTCCACGGCGGCCACGAAGGATTCGGCGGCGAGCCGCGCGGAGGTGCCATGCCCGAGGCCGTCCGCGACGGCGATGAGCGTCGCGTCATTCTCCCGCCACCAGGCGACGACGTCACCGCAAGCGGTCTCACCCGGGAATGAGCGCAGGGACGAGGCGATCTTCATATACGGGTCAGGCTGCAGGCGATGCGGGTTCCCTCGCCGGGACGCGTCGTCAACGCGAAGGTGTCGACGAGGCGCCTTGTCCCGGGCAACCCGCATCCCAGGCCCCCGAGGGTCGAGTAGCCATCCTGCATGGCCAGAGCGAGATCGGGTATGCCGGGGCCGTCGTCCTCTGCGGTGAAGCCGATGGTTGGAATGCCGTTCACCAGCGCGGCTGTCAGGTGGATGACGCCGCCACGGTCGGCATGGAGGACGAGATTGGTCGCGATCTCGGACACCGCCGTGGCGAAGCCATAGGCCTGCACCGTCTTGAAGCCATGTCGGCCGGCTATATGCCGCGCGGCCCGCCGGGCCTCGGCCACGTCGATCTCCGCGATGATTCGGAACATCAGCGTTTCGAGGGGGGCCTCGTCCGGACGTTCGGATCCGATGGGCGTCGTCATGTATGCCGCACCATCTGCGCCCGGATCATGGTTCGTCCCGGCCGCGTCTCCACGATCATGTCGTCCATCAGCCTGAGGACGGCTGACATGCCGAGACCGAGTCCTCCGCCGGTCGAGAAGCCCGGGGTGAGGGCGGTGGTCACGTTGTCGATGCCGGGTCCCCGATCCTCGATTTCCAGCACGATGGTGCGGGTCAGGGCCGCCACCTGTGTGGTGATGCGGCATTGGCCACCGCCGGCGTAGCGGAGGGCGTTGCGGGCCAGTTCGGAGATCACCGTGGCGAGGCGGGTCTGATCGACGGTGCCTAGCCCTATGTTCCGGGCTGCGTCCCGCCCGGCCTGACGCGCGATTAGGATGTCTTCCTGTCCGTGAATCTCCACGACCGATACCAGGATCGCCGACGTCTCGTCGGGAAACTCAGACCTCGGGTGGTTCGTCACGGTGACCTCCGCGGGTGGCCATCGCCCTCTGAACCTTCGCGACGCCGCCTTCGAGGTCGAACGCCGTTTCCATCTGAATCAGGTTCTGGCCCATCTCCACCAGAGTCAGCGCCACGGCGGGGCGCATGCCGGCCAGTACCGCGACACCGCCCATGATGCCGACCATCTTGGCGGTCTCCGACAGCACCCGCGCCATGTACGAATCCACTACGTCGACGGCGGTGATGTCGATGACGAGCCCATCCGCGCGGTCGTCGCGGAGCAGGGCCAGCGCATCGATCTGCAGATCCATGACCTGCTGGTCCGTCAGGTCGGCGGGCAGGGAGGTCAGCAGGACGCGCCCGAGCTTCAGGATCGGGACGCGCATCAGAACCCCGCCTTGCTGGGCGGTGCCTGGCCATCGGCGGAGAGCAGGCGGAAAGCTTCGCCGAGGCCGGCCCGCAAGGTGCCGCGGGTGATCATGCTCGTGAGGTTCACATCGAGCTTCACCAGGGTCTGCGCTGCATCCGGGCTGATGCCGGTGACGATGACCTTGGCGCCCAGAAGGCGTGCCGCCTCCACGGTCTTTGTGAGATGGAGGGCGACGCGGCTGTCGATCACCGGCACTCCCGTCACGTCGAGGATGGCGATGTGGGCTTCCTCCCGCGTCAACGCTTCGAGCAGCCATTCCATGATCTGTCGCGCCCGCTGCGTATCGACGATGCCCACGAGCGGCATCAGCACGATGTGGCGCCAGATCGGCAGGGCCGGTGTTGCAAGGTCGAGAAGCGCACGGCTCTGGCGCTCGATCAGCCGCTCGCGGGTCTCGACGAAGGCCGAGAAGGTCACAAGGGCAACTCTGTCCACCGTGGCATTCAGGTGCGCGAGAGTCGCGAGGAGTTCGGACGAAAGACCGCCGGCTTCGCGCTGGATGACCGCGCTGACGACGGGTTTGAGCGACATGACGAGGGTCGCGGTCTGGGCGGGGGTGTAGCCGTCCCGAGCCCGCGCCGAGCTGATGATGGTGGCCTGTGAGGCGACCTCGCGGAAGCTGTCCTCGGTTCCTTCAATGCCGCTGAGGAAGAACGCCGTCAGCGCGTCGAGAAAGGCGGCGAGTTCGATCCGCAGAACGCGGGGTGAAGCACTCGGTGTCACGCCGGCACCGCGATCGTCGCGTAAACGCTCGATCCATGAATCGATCACCGCATCGCGGTGCTCCGACAGGATCCGTCCGAGACTGTGCATCAATTCACTCCCTTCAGACGGGCGGCGAGCAGTTCCGTCACGCAGTTCAAGAGCTCTTGCATGCCCACGGGCTTCATCAGCACGCGGTCGGCTCCGGCCCGGATCGCCTCTTCGGTAGAGAAGAGCTGGGGCATCCGTGGCGCCCCGCCCGTGATCGCCACCAGGGGAAGCGGCCGGGTGCGCGATTTCACGTGCTGGATCAGCGTCAATCCATCCTGTCCCGGCATCCAGAGATCGGTCACGATCAGGTCGAATGAACCCGATCCCAGCGCCTGTTCCGCTTCGCCCACGGAACCGCATTCGGTCACCAAATGACCGCCGCGTTCGAGGAATTTGCGGATGGTCCGCCTGACGACAGGGATGTCGTCCACCACCAGGACGGTTGCCATGCGCGCGTGATCACTTTCTGCTTGTAGACGGTACCAGCGGAGCCGAGAGACCGGACGTTAATGTAGGTTACCATTATCCCGCTCTAGGCGCAGCACGGTGACCCATCGTTTGTGGCTCAGGCCCCATGCGTTTCATATGCAGGGAGCCTAGAAAAGCTCGATCTCGTCGCCGCCTCCGACGACGAGTTTGCGCGGTGGGGATGGGCCATCGGCGTTCGCCACGGCGGCGAACTGATCGAGATCGGGCAACTCGCCCGTGGACTGGGCGGCGTTACCCAACGCATCGAGATTGTGGCGTGCCGCCGCGAAGATCGTCTCGAGATGTTCGAGACGTTGGCGCGTGACATCCTGGAACTGAATCGAAGCCATGAGCTCGACCACCGGCTGAGCGATGCGTGCGCTTTCGTCCTGAACCTTCACCAGCGTGTCGCGCTGATGCGAGATCAGTCGCTCCATGTTCTCGGTCAGGTCCGATATCGCCGTCGAGATCTTCCCGAGTTCCACACGCTCACCCGCGATGCGGTGACTGACGAGGGTCGTCAGGTTTTCCCGAATCGAGCCACGCAGCGTCATCAAACCCTCGTTGATGCGGGTCGCCGCCTGATCGGAGGCTTGCGACAGCTGCTTGACCTCGGAGGCGACAACGCCGAAGCCGGCCCCGAACTCCCCAGCGCGCGCCGCCTCGATAGCGGCGTTGAGAGCGAGGAGATTCGTCCGCCTTGCTATGTCGCGGATACCGCCGACCAGGCCGCTCAGTTGATCCGTCGCGGTTTCCACGTCCTCGAGCCGGACGCGGCACTCTTCGATGTCCCGATCACGGCTTTCGAGAAAGGCCGCGATCAGGTTTCGGTTCGTCACGAGTTGCCGGTCGGTCTCCTCCACGATCTCGATTACGCGGGTGTTGGACCCGGACGAATCGAGGAAGCTCAGAAGGTCCGACATGGCGATGTCGACCGCTCGCAGGCTCATCATGATGTTATAGGCCGCCGCTTCGGTCTCGGATGTCACCGAAGCGGTGTCACGCGAGGCCCGCGCGAAGAGCTGATCGTAGACGCCGAAATGCTGCGTCAAGGCATGGTTGAATGGCGGAGGCTCGGTGCCGGACGGCCTGTCCGGCTCCTCCTCACCCGCCTTCGTCTCAGTCTGCTCATGGACGTCGTCGTCCGCGGCAGGGGCGGAAGCAGGATCGTCGGTTCGACCGCCGGACAGGCGTGTCGCGGTGGAAGCCAGCCACGTCGTCGCGAACCCTGCCGCCGCGATGGCGAGGAGGGCCGGCGTGAGACCGAGCGTGGGCAATCCGGCCGCGCCGACGACGAGGGCCGAAAATCCGGCCGCGAGCGGTGCGATCCGCTCCGGCGGTGGAAGGATGGCTTCCCGCCTCATGATTCAGGCGCCCGGCACGAGCTGGCGAATGACCTTGATGAGGGCGGTTGCATCGACTGGTTTCACAATCCAACCGGTGGCTCCGGCCGATTTAGCTTCGTTCCGTTTGTCCTGCTGCGACTCCGTCGTCAGCATCAGGATCGGCGTGAATTGAAGGCCAGGAAGCTTACGTACACGGCGGATCAGCTCGATCCCGTCCATCGCGCCCATATTGAGATCGGTGATGACGAGAGAAGGCTTGGTTCCGGTCTTTAAAGTCTCGAGCGCCTGCTCACCGTTCGCTGCTTTGACAACGCCGAGTCCAGCTTTGGTCAGAATTCCCTCGATGCTCATGAGCATCGTAGGGGAATCATCGACGATCATGATGGTCGCTGCCATGAATGCTCCTTAGACAAATTATAGAAGTCGAGATCAGTCGTAATTTTCTGGAAACCAATCAATAGGTGCAAAATCATTGATTAGTGGTTTAATTGTTCCAGATCCATCTTCTTTCCCCAGCGCATTTCAGGATAAACGGGTATCAAAAGCCTGATCGGGGTTGAGTTCAGGCCAGAGTCCCCCCAGTTCATCCGCCAGCACGCGATAATCGGCCGCACCACGACTGCGCGGGGCGTAATCGTGGATTGGCCGCCGGGCAGCGAAGGCCTCCGCGAGCTGAATGTCGGATCGGATCCCGCTGAGCAGGCGGTTGAAGCCGAACTCCGTGCCGACATCCTGCAGGGTATCCCGGTGATGGCTCGTGCGCGGATTCAGCATCACGGGAAGCAGGCCCGCCAGCGTCAGCCCCGCATTCACCGTCGTGGCGATCCGGAAGAACAGCCGCGTCAGTTGCCGCACGCCTTCGGCTGACAAGGCGTGGGGGATCATTGGGATCAGGACGCTATCGGCGGCCGCCAGGGCATTGACCAGGACCATGTCGAGAGAGGGCGGCGTATCGAGGATGACGAGATCGAACCGCTCGGCGATGGCGGGGGACCGTAAGTTACGTCGCAGAGCCGAGACACTTCGGTCGGCTACGCCCGTCCCGTCGAAGAGCGGGTCGGCGGGCGCCACCGCGACATTGGCCGATACGCTCGGCCGGATGGCCTCCTCGAGCGAGAAGCCCGTCTTGGAGAAGATGTGATGCGCCGTCGGCTCGTCCCGGCCCGCCACCACGCCGAAGCCGAGCCCGGCATGCCCCTGTGTGTCGAGATCGACGAGCAAGATGCGATGGCCGCGTGCCCCCCACTCCGCCGCGAGGTTGACAGCCGTCGTGGTCTTGCCGCTGCCTCCCTTCCGGTTGGAGATGGCGAGAATGGCGGTCACCTGTCGGCTCCGATCCCGCTGAGGAACGGCATGATTGCCTGGGCGAGCGTGGGATCCGACGGCGGCGCGATGCTGGCCGGCCGTGCGGCCGCCAGCACTTGGAGCAGGGCCGTGTGCAGGCCGGCGCATTGCGTCAGCACGACCTTGGGCACCTTGACCCGGCCAAAGAAGGCCTGGAGGTCGAGGGCTTCCTCCACCGAGCAATGACCTTCGAAATGCACGGTCGTGCGAGCAATTCTCAGCGGCATCAGATCAATTCCTTGAGGTCCAGGATGAGCAGGACGCGGCCGTCTCCCAGGAGCGCGGTCCCCGAATAGCCCCGCATGCCCGCCAGGGCGCCCTGGAGGGGCTTGAGGATCACGTCCATTCCCTCGCGGAAATCGTCGATGACGAGGCCCACATGACGGCCGTCGATCTGGCAGACGAGGACCGCCTCCTCGGCTTCCTCGTCGCTGTTCCGCTGGCGCGCCGGCACGCCCAGCAGGGTCGACATCCGCATCAGAGGGATGACGATGTCGCGCAGGACGAAGGCTTCGGCGCGCTTGATCCGCTGGATCCGGCTTTCCGGCACCCGGACCGTCTCGGCGATCATGTCCATGGGCACGCCGTAGACGCCATCCGCGGCCTCCACGACCATCACCCGCGTCACCGCCATGCTGAGCGGCAGTGTGAGTCGGGTGGTGGTGCCTTCGCCCAGGCGCGATGTCACGGAAACACGGCCGCCGAGCTTCTCGACCGTGGTCAGCACCACGTCCATGCCGACGCCGCGACCGGACAGGTCGGAGATCTCATGCGCCGTGGAGAAGCCCGGCCTGTAGATCAGGTTGATCGCCTCCTGATCGGACAGGCGGCCGGCCTCATCGGCATCGATGACACCCTTCTCGATCGCCGCGGCGCGGATCCGGGCCGGATCGATACCGCGCCCGTCATCCTGCACCTCGATGACCACGCCGTCGGCTTCCTGGCGGGCCCGCAGACGCAGGCTCGCCGTGCGTGCCTTGCCGGCGGCCTCGCGTATCTCGGGCTGCTCGATGCCGTGATCGAGGGAGTTGCGGACGATATGCAGCAGCGGGTCGCCGAGCGCTTCGATGATCGTCTTGTCGGCCGCCGTGTCTTCCCCTTCCACGGACAGGTCGATCTGCTTGCCGAGCTTGCGGGCGAGATCGCGTACCAGACGTGGGAATCGATCGAAGATGTCCGAGACCGGAAGCATCTGGACCTGCATGATCGCGCCCTGCATTTCCTTCGCGAGGCGGTCGATGACAGCGTATTGCTCCTTGATCTCCCGCGACATGTCCCGGGAGCCGTAGGTTTCCTCCGCCCGTTTGGCCAGGAAGGGCAGGCTGTTCTTCGAGACTACGAGCTCGCCGATCAGATTCATCAGCAGATCGACTTTGGCTTGCTCGACCTTGAGGGTCTTCTGTGGCGCGCGCACCTCCGGAGCTGCATTCCGTGCGGCTCCGTCCGGCACCGGTGCGGTACTCTTTGGGAGATCGGCAGCCTTCGGCAGGTCGGTTGAAGAGGTAATCGAGGGGAGTGGATCCGAGGGGGGGAAGGTATCCGGCATCCCACCGTTTTCGAGCACGTCCAGGAAGATCAGGAGCGGCAGGGTCGAGCGGCTCTCATGAGTATCCACGATCGCCTGCTGGAACGCATGACGTTGCGCGTCCAGGCCAAGGCCGACGAGCAGGTTGCCGACGACCGCCGCGACGGAGGCCAGCCGAATCTCGTCATACCCCTCCTTGCCGAGGGCTTGCCGTTGGCCCGCAAGAATGCTGCGAGCCACCGCGCCGTTGGGGCCGTCCAATAGCGTAGTCGGAGCCCCCGACGCAGTAGCGGATACGGTGGAATTCCCTACGCCGCCGAAACGCCCGGTTCCGGCCGCGTGGATCAGGGCGCGGACGAGGTCGTGGTCCGGAGCGGTGGCGGAGATTGCGTCTTCGAGCCAGGATAGGGCGTCGTTGCGCCATAGACCCGGCCCGGTGAAGCTCCGAAGCGTCGCCGCGCTGGCACGGATGGCCGCGAGATCGCCCGCGGCGTGCTGGGCCGAGGCGGCCTCGTAAAAATCGTCCCAGACCGGCCCGTCGCTCGGCTCGCCGGCAATCTGGACGAGGTCACGGGCAGAGACCGGGCTGAACGAGACCTGATCCAGCTCGTAGCGTATCGCCTGCTCCACCTCTGTCCGGGGGGCGTCCGTGAGGATGTGGAAGCGCAGGTTGCAATGGTAGGGGTCGAGATCAGCTACCGGTCCCCAGGGCGCCACCGCCTCGATGGTGAAGGCCATGGCCTCGGGAACCTGGAGGGCGGCCTGAAGCGGGTCGGTGCCCGCATAGAAGCAGCCGGGGTCGGGCTCGTAGCACAAGGCCAGAACGGTCGCGCCTCGACAGGCACGACGGAATCCCTCCCGAAGGGATTCCACGGGCAGGCGATGCAGCCAGATCGGCGGCGCTTCGGCCGGCAGCGTTGCGTCAGCCGTCGTGGCGGTTTCCGGCGAATCCTTGGAGGCGACCCGAGCACGCAGGCCCGATGCCATCCGGCTGGCTACGCCATCGGCATCGGCGGGAAGCTCGGCGTCGCCTTCGAGACGGTCGACCCAGAGGCTGACCTGGTCCAGGCTGTCGAGCAGCATGTCGACAAGGCTCGAATCGAGGACGATTTCCTGCGCCCGAACCGCACCGAGCAGATCCTCGGCGGCGTGGACGAGACGGGTCAGCGCGGTCGCGTCGAACAGCCCCGACGACCCTTTCAGGGTATGAACGGCCCGAAACACTTCATTGATCGCAGGTCCGTCCTGCGGGTTCTTCTCGAGCCGGAGCAGGCCGCCGGCGGAGGCCTGCAACAGTTCCCGCGCTTCCGGAATGAAGCGCTGCAGCAAGGGGTTGTTACGGCTCGGGTTGCTCATGCCGCTGCACCGGTGAGAAGGCGGGCGGTCTGGACCAGAGCGACGGGATCGGCGGGCTTCACCAGGTAGAGGTTGGCGCCTGCATCATAGGCTCTGGCGGCATCCTGGTCACCGGCTTCGGTACTGATCGCCACCACGGGAATCGCCCGTAGTGCCGGCTCGTTCCGAAGGCGAGACAGCAACTCGTAGCCGTCCATCTTCGGCATGTTGATGTCGACGATCAGCATGTCGAAACGGCCGAGAAGCGCCCGCTCCAATCCCTCGAATCCATTCGCCGCCTCCTCGACGACGAAGCCCGCCCGGCTGAGCACGTCGCGGTAGAACATGCGCATCGTCGCGCCGTCCTCGACCACGAGGATCTGTTTCTGTTCGGCGCTCATCTCAATCGTTCCCGAGAGGCTTCTGATAGACGATCGTGTCGCCGAATTTGCGCGGCTGAAACATCGACGAGATCCGGCTCATGCTCTCGGAATGCCCGAGGCAGATGAAGCCGCCCGGCGACAGGCAGTCGTAGAGTGCTTCGACGGCCAGCCGGCGCGACACGTCGTCGAAGTAAATCAGAAGGTTACGGCAGAAGATGACGTCGACGGCGCGGTAGCGGGTCGTATGTAGGGGGTCGACGATATTGGCGATGGAGAAGTCGACGGATTCGCGTAACTCCTCGCGGAGTTGGAAGCGATCCGGTCCGACACTTTGGAAATACTTCGCACGCAGTGCCGGAGTGAGCCGGTGCAGCGAGCGCTCGCCGTAAATGCCCTGGCGTGCCTCGTTCAGCACGCGGGTGTCGATGTCCGAACCCCTGATCTCGATGGCGAAATCATCGGCCCGCGACCAGTTCTCGATGATCTGGATCGCGACGGAATAGGGTTCCTCGCCGGTCGAGCACGGCATCGACCAGATCCGCAGGGTATCGCCGATCTTACGCGAGCGTGCGATCTCCGGCAGCATGCCCTGGACCAGGGCATTGAACTGATAATCCTCGCGGAAGAAATAGGTCTCGTTCACCGTCATGATGTTGACGAGGCATTGAAGCTCCTCGCCAGAGGCCTGGAAGCGAACCAGATCGAAATAACGCCGGAAGCTTGTGCTTCCCGTCTTTTCCATACGGTCATACAGGCGCTTCTCGACGAAGTACCCTTTCTTGTCGTTGAATAAAATGCCTGTCCTACGATAGAAGAACTCAAAGAAGATGTTGTATTCTTCTTCGCTGATCGGAGAGTGCCCCTGTCTCATCGTCATGGCGCTGGAGAGCGGCATTACAATCCTCTGATCCGGCGGATCACGGCCGAAACCGCGAAGGCAATGAAGGGGACGTCGGGGAAACGGCCGGGGAGGGCTTCCAGCGCGGGAATGGCGTGTTCGGTGCCGATCTCGGCCAGTCCCTCGACGGCGGCCGCGCAGACATTCACGTGCTCGTCCTCGGCCACGACCTGTGTCAGCCAAAGCGGCGTGCTGGGATGCGGCAGCAGGCTCACGATGTTCACCGCGAAGATGCGCACGTCGCTATCGGCATCGGCGAGCAACTCGGCGACGAACGGCTCGACCTCGGACGGCATCTCCTGAAGCGCCTCGATGACGGCATTGCGCAGGCCGGTATCCTCGCTGCGCAGGAACGGCAGCAGGCCTTCCACCACGCGCTCGGATTTCAGCCGAATGAGAGACGTGACGATGGCGCTCCGGACACTGAGGGCGCTCTCCACTGCCAGCCGATCGCATAGCAGCGGCACTGCTTCCGGGACTGCGCCGAGGGTCCGCGCGGCACCGCGACGCGCCGAAGCCTCCAGGGAGGCGAGTTCGAGGCTCAGCGTCGCCAGATCGATGGTGGACGCCATTACCTGCGTGTCGCCGAGTGCGGCGGGTTTCCTCAGTGCCATCCTAAGCTCCCTGGGCTCGAAGGCCGGCCTGTGGCCGAAGCCAGGCGGTGAGTTGTGCGGCGATGGCGTGGCTCGGCAGCACCATGCTGGCGCCTCCGAGCTTGATGAGTTCGTTCGGCATGCCGAACACGACGCTGGTGTCGGCATCCTGTGCGATGGTCAGGCCGCCGCGCTGGTGGATCCGGGCCATGGCCTCGGCGCCGTCATTGCCCATGCCGGTGAGTTGCACGCCGATGAGCTGCTCGGCGGGAAAATGATCGAGGGCGCTAACGACCAGGCGGGTGACGCTCGGATGCCAGAGATGATCCTGAGACTGGGGCAGCGGGGTCGCCGAATGACCGGTGCCGCGCTTCGTCACGACGAGGTCGGCGTCGCCCTTGGCGATATAGATCGTTCCTGCCGCCAGCGGCGTCTGGCGCGCCGCCTCGACCACGGACAAGGCGCAGAGCTCGTTCAGGCGCCGGGCGAAGACGCCGGTGAAGCTTCCGGGCATGTGCTGGGCCACCAGGACCGGCCAGGGGAGATCGGCAGGCAGAAGCGGCAGGATTTCCTCCAGCACGCTCGGGCCGCCCGTGGAGACGCCCACCAGGACGAGGCCCATGCGGCCCCGCGCGCCGGCCCTTACGCGGTTCGAGACGCTGTCGACGGGCGCCGAAGCGGGTGCGGGGCGCCTCGCCCCGATGCGCTGGCGCAGACCGATGCTACGCCGGATCCGCACCCGTGCAGCACCGCGGATCTTGGTGAGCAACTCGTGGTGGATGCGGTCGATCGACAACGAGATCGTACCACCGGGCTTCTGGACGAAGTCCACCGCACCGAGCCGCAACGCCTGGAGGGTCGTCTCTGCGCCTTCCTCGGTGATGGAGGAGACCATCACCACGGGGCGCGGGTAATCGCTCATGATCCGGGAGAGGCAGGTGATCCCGTCCATCTCCGGCATGTTCACGTCGAGGGTGATGACCTGCGGGTCGAATTCCTCCAGGCTCGCCAGGGCCTCGACGCCGTTGCGTGCGGCACGAACGATGAAATCGCCCTGGCCTTCGAGCAACTGGGTCAGATGCCGGCGCATGAGCGCGGAATCGTCGACGATGAGCACCTTGATCATGCAACTGTCTGACGGGTGAGGTGAAAAGGAGCAGAGGCGGAAGAACGGCACGATCCGAATTCGTGGATCGATGTCCCGTCCCGCGAAGGTCAGCCATGCCCGGGACCGACCGTCATCCGACGCCCATCGAGGGCGGCCGAACGACGGGCGGATTTCCGGAGCGGCCGGGACCGTGAGGCCGGTCCCGGCCGGGTATCAGTGCGTGACCTGTCCGATGGAAGCCGCTTCGTCGGTGTCCAGAAGCTGCAGGATATCCAGCAGCAGGATCATCCGCTTCTGATCCTCGAGGTTGGCCACCCGGCGGATCAGTCGCTTCTGCGCATCCGAGAGGTGAGGGGCATCTCCGATCACCTTGCCGGAGATACGCATCACCTCGGACACGGAATCCACGATGAAGCCCGTGCGCACGTCGCGGATCGTGAAGACCATGATCCGCTGGCGGTCGCTGCGGTCGGCCTGGGCAAGGTTGAAACGCCGCCGCTGGTCGATCACCGGCAGGACGACGCCCCGGAGGTTGATGACCCCCTCGACGAAGGCCGGCGCGCGGGGGATTCGGGTCAGCTCGTCGGGGACGCGGACGATCTCCTGCACGGCTTCGATCGGGACGCCGTATTCCTCGTCCATCAGGCGGAACACCACGAACTGTTCCTCGTCGAGGCTGTCCTGGAGCGTCTCCCGCTCAGAACCGGTGCTGGTGCCCATCATCGTCTCCCCGGCCTTCACGGCCAAACGCAGATCGGCGGTGTCGAACATCCGCCCCGCCGAGAGGACCGAGACTAGGCGCTTGCCACCCTGAAGGCGGCAGATCGCCTGGATCTCGTCCATTGTGCCGTCATGGCTGAGAAGGGTCGGCATGGCCTCCACGAGGCTGCGGTTGACCCGCAGGACCTCCTTGACGCTGTCCATCACGACGCCGACCGAAAAGCCGGACTCACCGCCGAGGGACACCACCACCACCTTGTCGGTGCCGCTGAACGCTTTCGCGGGCAGGCCGAACATCTCGCGGAGCGAGACGAGCGGCAGGAGCCGGTTCCGCAGGGTGATCACTCCGAGCACGTGGCCGGGAGTGTTCGGGATCTGGGTCACGTGCTCGGGGAGCTGCACAATCTCCTGCACCTGCTCGATGGGAAAGGCGTATTCCTGCCCGGCCACCTCGAAGCTGACGAGCTGGTCCTCATCGACCACCGCGTCGACCGATATGGAGACGGATGCCGTCCCGTCCGAGCCGATGAGGCCGCCCGCCGAAGACCGCTGGGCAGCGATGGAGCTGAACTCCCGCTGCACCAGCTGCACAGAGTCGAGGATCATGACCATCGATCCGCCCTTGGCGTCCTTGATCATGCCGGTGAGCAGCTCGGTATCGACGGTGCCGCGGAGCGAGGAGGCGGGCTCGATCCGCTCTGCATCTACGGTCACCACATTGGCCATCCGATCGACGACGAAGCCGATCGGACTGCCCTGGTCGAGCACCACCACGCGGGTCGCGTCGTCGTGGAGCACCGGCGGGAAGTTCAGCACGTCCCGGAGGTTGAGGACGGGTAGGACCGTGCCCCTGAGGTTGGCGAGGCCGAGGAGGGAGCCCGGGCTGAGGGGGACTCGGACCACGGTCGGGACCCGGATGATCTCCTGGACATCCGAGAGGGAGACGGCGAACATCTCGGTCTCGATGTGGAAGATCACGAATTGCCGTGCTTCCGTAAGTGCCGCGTCCGAGACGGGCGGCGGGGCGGCGCGAGCCGCTGGAGGCGCGAACTTGGCCTCCAGCGTTTCTAACGCCTGGGCAACTGCTGGTGCCATGGGGGTGTCTTCCCTTCGAGAGAGCTCGGTTCAGGCGGCCTGGAGCTCGTCGGCGAGGGAGGCGATCTCTTCGATGGCAGCGGCGAGTTGTTCGGCGCCCTTGGCCTGCTCGCGGGCCGCGTTGCCGGCCTCGCCCGAGGTGCGCACCGCCTGCTGGGCCGCCGCCGCCACCTGTTCGACGGCGGTCTGAACCTCCGTCACCATGCGGACGATCCCGTCCGAGCCGTTCAGGATCTCGCGGTTGCCGGTGATGATGTCGCCCATCTCCTTGGCAACCAGCTCCAGGTTCTTGGAGATGATCGCCGACTTCTCCACCTCGACGACGGCCGCCTCGGCGATTTCCTGGATATCGCCGCGCACGAACACGACCGTGTCCTGAATCGCCTTGACGGTATCCTTGATCCGCTCGGCATTCTCTGCGGAATCCCGGGCTAGGTTGCGGATATCCGTCGAGACCACTGCGAAGCCCTTGCCGAACTCGCCGGCCCGTGCGGCCTCTACGGAGCCGTTGACGGCCAGCATGTTGGTCTGGATCGAGACCGTGGTGATCGCATCGACGATCTTGTCGATGCGGCGGCTGACCTGTTCCAGGGCCGCGATCTGATCACGGCTGAGGCGACCGGCCTCGACGGATTTCTGGATTCCGTTCACCATCGTGTCCACCAGGGACTTGTTGTCGGTCAGGATGTCGGCGATGGACTGCGCCTTCTCGACCGCAGCCGTCGCGAAGGCGCGCGATGTCTGGGTCCGCCGCTCGATCTGGGTGATCGCGGCAGAGGATTGCTGTGTGGCCGCCGATTGCTGCTGTGCGCCCTTGGTGATCTGGTCCAGCGCGGTCATGATCTGGGTCGACGCCCGGTTGATCTCTTCCACGGCGCTGGACAGTTCTTCCGCTGCGGAGGCCACCTCTTCGGCGCTCTTGCCGATATTGGCGCTGCTCTTGAGCTCTTCGGCGAGTTCGGAGAGCTCCTGGGACGCCTGTTCGCTCTGCGAGAGGGCCGTCGTCTGCTGCTCGATCATCTTGGCGGCCTCCTGGCAGGCGGAACCCTGCTCTTCGGCCGCCGCCGCGATGATCTCCGCGCCCTTCTGAGACTCCTTGGCGGCGATGCCCGATTCATCGGCCGCCTTCGCCATATCGCGGCACCCGGTGATGATCTCGGCCATGTCCTGACGGATGCGCTCGAGCTGCCCCGTCACGGTCACGCCCTTCTCGGCCTCGCTCCGCGAGGAGGCGGCCGAGCTACCGATGCCGTCCGCCACGATCTTCACGTCGCGCTGGATCTGGGCGACCAGCTCCTGGATGTCCCGGGCCGATTTCTCGCTGGTTTCGGCCAGGGTCCGTACCTCGTCGGCGACGACAGCGAAGCCCTTGCCGTGCTGGCCGGCGCGGGCCGCTTCGATCGCCGCATTGAGGGCGAGTAGGTTGGTCTGATCGGCGATGCGCGCAACGGCTTTGACGATCTCACCGATGGTGGTCGCCTGTCGGTCGAGTTCCTCGACAATCTTGACGGAGGCTTCCTGGCGCTCGGATGCCTTGGCGATGGCCGCGATGGTGTTGCCGATCTGGCCGGCGGTCTCG
The DNA here is from genome assembly GCF_031843785.1 of Methylobacterium sp. WCS2018Hpa-22. Lineage (NCBI taxonomy): Bacteria > Pseudomonadati > Pseudomonadota > Alphaproteobacteria > Hyphomicrobiales > Methylobacteriaceae > Methylobacterium > Methylobacterium sp. WCS2018Hpa-22. The sequence continues at coordinate 229,615 of NZ_JAVTJA010000005.1, read as the reverse complement.
GCGAGCAGGGCGGACAGGTTCTCGGTCTTACGAAGGGACAGATCGGCATTGTCCTTGGCGGCGAGAATCAGGATTGCGCCTTGGTTCACCGCTTTCATGGTCTCCTGCGCGGCGCTGGCTGCCTCCTCGGCTCCGACGCCGATCTGCTCTGCGGCCTTGCGCAGTTCTTCCGCGGCTGAGGACGCCTCGGCGACGCCGCTGGACAGCTGCGAGGTCGCCGAGGCGATCAGCTCCGCCGCCTTCTGCTGGCGTGCGAAGGTCCGCGCCTTGCGCTTCTCGGCTTCCGCCACGAGATGCGATTTGGCCGGAGGCGAATGACCCTCATCCCGCATGCCATGGGAGACGGGCAGAGCGCGCATCGTCGCCTTCTTCGCAAGAGCCATCTGAGTAAGACCTTCCCAATGTAGCAAGCGGTTGGGAAGGCTCGCTTCTGCTGAAGGCGCTCCAAACCCAAGATAAATTTGAAATTTCCCGGTAGTCTGTGGTTGGAACCAAATTTTACTTAAGTAATGTTCCGTTCCAGCACGATCCAATTGGCCTATATGAATTAAAAAACAGTTAATGCAGGCATTAAGCTCGCTTAATGGAACTCCGATAGGCAAACGTATTCAATTTGCTGAAATATACCTGCAAATAGTATCCCGCACGACGCATAATGGTGACATTAGATATCGATTGCCGATTTGGTTTGACGGGTTCCTCGGATTGAGGATCGCAAAGCGTTAATTCGCCAATTTTTGCTTCGCGATGAGGCTGAACCGCCTCTACGAATTGCTCGAGCCTCCGCACAAAAACGTGCCGTTAATGCATGCTGCAAGTCAGTCGACCTGTTTCATCATGTAATCCGTTGGACGTGCCAGAACGGGGCTGACCATGCGACCTTCTGGCTCATCATTCGAATGCGGGATGCAGACCGCCGGCGCGGACATGCGGAGCATGTCGTTGGCGATATCGAACAGGTCCGCACGTTGACCGACGTGAACCGGGAGCCGCGATCGAGCCGCGTGCTGGAAGTACTCCCCCGTCGCTGTCTGCGCCTCCGGTCCGTTTTCGTGTTGCGGCGATGAGCGATCGGTCTCGTAGGGACCTCGTTCGCAACGAGGTTGCGGGGACCGGCCCTCTATTGTCATGTGAGGGTTACACTGGAACGCAAAGCTTGAGCGAGGACGCGCCTCACCCTAGGCCCATCAGGTCGTGTTCCTTGGCGTGGTGTAGCTTGGTGAGGGCCACCACGATCACCTGATGCATCGAGCAACTGCAGCATTTGTACGACGCTGAAGTGCACCTCGCGCGCACGACCCACGCCCTGAAAGGGCCGCACGAGACGCCAGGCGCTATCGTGAGAAAGCCTATTTGTCGGATCTCCAACGGCATGATTAAGTAGCGCCATGACGATGCTCAGCACGCGATTCGCGGTGCCCTGACTACGTCGATGATGTTCGGCATCGCAATCCCTGTTCCCGATGCCGCTGCGCCATGCTTTTTCTTTTGTCAGCCGGTCGGGAACGTAAAGTTCCGATTGAGTCTAAGCCATAGAGTGCCTTTGGTGTGCGGACCTGCGACGAGTTCATTCGAGCGTCACCCGCCCGCGCCATCGGGAGCCCTGGGCCATGCGGCGTGGCACGGGGGCCCTTACGATCCCGACCAAATGGGTGAGGCCAAAATTGTGGCTACGCTCAGCAACCCCATCCAGCATGAGTGTCACCTACCGTCGTCCCGAGTGGAAGCGGTAGCGCCAGCCCTCCTCAAGCCTGCGTTCCTCCGCGCTCTCCTCAGGGAGTGGCTCCAGCCTCAGCAGAAGCACGGCGAAGCCGTTCGGCTGCAGGTACACCTGCTCTTATAGGGACGGTCTATGGAGGTCACGTTTCACGTCGATCCAGAGATCGGCACTGCACGCGGCGAAGTCGCTCGTGACGTTCGGCCGATGCGGACTGCTGTGATCGAGCGAGTGAACTGGGATCGGGCTTCCGACCGCGGAGATGATATCCGGGAAGGAGAGACCGCGGAAGTATCGCTGCACCCGGCCATTGCCCGTCACGACGATGGCGATCCGCCCGGGGTGGTATTGCACATAGGCTCGAGCCACGGCCTTCTTACCAACCGTGAAGTCGCGTGCGAGCGCAGGAACGTGCTGTAGATCTGAGTCCGATAGGCCGCCATGGCGCCTCGCATTAGGTGCCGGGGCATCAACACAAGAGCGGCGAAGCGGTTGGCCTCGACCTGCGCACCGATCCAATCCCAAAACAGTGAGAGAGCGATCCAGCCTCGCTCGCGCGCTACCGCTTCGCTGGACGTGTCGAGCGCTCTGACAAGGTGCTGCTGACCGACCGTGACGACGAGATGGGCTGGAACCCGTAGGCGAACGTACCAGCGACCACGGCGACATTGCAGATATTCAGCTCGGCGCACCGTTGGCTTCGCTCGCCACAGCCACGGTGACACAGTGTCAAAACGTGGGTTGGGATCGAAAGCTAAAAGCCGTTTGTTGACAGCGGATTATGGTCAAATGGCGGAGGGAGCGTCAGCCATATTGATGTTCAGCACTAGCCAACGTCGTTCGATAATCTATGACTTTTCAATGGTTTAGCTTATGTGCCTTATGCGAGCTTGTCCATTGTAATCCGCCTGCAGCCCACATAAGGTGTGGGCGAAAATGTGGGCGACATGAGTTCGAAGGACATTGCTGGAAAGCGTAAAGGCCGTCATCCTGAAAGGGCGCTCACCGCCGTGCAGGTTCGGGCGCTTAAAGCTCCCGGCAGGTATGCAGATGGCCATGGCCTCTACCTCGTTGTCGAGCCGTCTGGCTCAAAGCGATGGCTTCTGCGGATCGTTATCCAGGGCACACGGCGCGACATCGGATTAGGCGGGGCGAGCCTTGTCACGCTGGCTGAGGCCCGCGAAAAGGCCTTCGCCTATCGCAAGAAGGCGCGGGACGGTGGCGACCCACTTGCCGAACGGCGCAAACCCGTTGAGACGATCCCAACCTTCGCCGAAGCGGTCATACGGGTCTTCGAGGACAACAAGCCCTCGTGGAATAACGCGAAACACGCGGCGCAGTGGAAAACCACCCTCGAAACCTACGCGAATCCATTTTTCGGTAGCCGGCAAGTGGATCAGGTCGAGACACCCGATGTGCTGCGCGCCCTATCGCCGATCTGGCTGACGAAGCCCGAGACAGCGCGGCGGGTGCGCCAGCGAATTGGCACCGTGCTCGATTGGGCCAAGGCCGCCGGTTATCGCAGCGGCGACAATCCGATTGACGGGGTTAGCCGGGGACTGCCGAAGCAAGGTGAGCGCGAGGAGCATCATGCGGCGCTGCCCTATGCTGAGGTTCCCGCCTTTGTCGCTCGCCTACGAGAGTCGAGCGAGCAGGGGGAAATTGCACGATTGGCCTTCGAGTTTTTGATTCTGACAGCAGCCCGTATCAGCGAGGTGCTCGGCGCCGGCTGGTCTGAGGTCAACGATGGCGAAGCGCTGTGGACGGTGCCGGCATCTCGCATGAAGGCGGGGCGCGAGCACCGGGTTCCACTCAGCAGTCGGGCGGTTGTGGTGCTGGCACGGGCGAAGGCGCTCGGCAGCGGCAGTGCCATCATCTTCCCTGGGCGGTCGGGCGTGAAACCGCTGTCGAACATGGTTTTCCTGATGGCGCTACGCCGGATGGCAGTGCCTATCACTGCCCATGGGTTCCGGTCGTCATTTCGCGACTGGGCAGCTGAGGCAACGAACCTACCTCGCGAGGTCGCTGAGATGGCACTGGCCCATGCCGTGGAGAACCGAGTGGAGGCGGCCTATCGGCGAGGCGATCTGCTGGCTAAGCGGCGCGAGATGATGGAAGCTTGGGCGGCATACATAGCTGGCGCTACGATCTCTCATGACCGACAAAAAACAGCTTAGCGATGCGTTCCCTGAGCTACAGCCGAATTTGGGCATCAAGCTCTTTCGCGAAAGGGCCGTAGAAAAGGCTAGTACGCGGCGGGCTTATTTTGTTCTTCGAAGTTTTGTCAGCTATGAAAACTCTGCGGCTGCCAAGGATAAATGGCGAGATAATCGTCAGCTGACCCTGCATGGTTTATGTCATACATCGGCCCGCTATTGGTCTGACAAGGAGCATGATGACAGGGCAGCTGCTGGCTCCATCAGAGCTGAGCTTGGCAAGCTCAAAGCACATGCAGATGCCTTGGTCCAAGGGATGGAAAGCCTCTCGCCCGCTGCCCGAAGAGGGCTTAGCGGCAAAATAGTCAGTGAGATACTGAAGCGGCCATTATCTCAGCGAACATTCGATGATGCCTTACAGGCGGCGAAAGACATTCAAGCGAGCATTGATCTACTCGTAAGCCACAAAGCATCAAAACGAACGCAAGCATCAATACGTAATGCTTGCGGCGCTATCGTCAGTGTTCGCGAGCGGCTTTCTGGCAAACCCTTCTTGCGCAGTTATGAATCAACGAAACGGGGCGCGAACAGCAAGTTTACGACCGGAAAAACCGAGTTTTCGTCATTAGATGCTCTGTTTGTCCAAGCGGCAATGCAAGCCATTGATCCTACGTTGGAGTTACCTCCGATCAAAACGGGCCTGAGGGCGTGGTTCGCGTGGGAGAAGGAACCAGCAGAAGGGCGCGGCGAGGGCAAGGAGCGTCCATAACGCTGAACGAAGACACAATGAGCCATCAAAATCATGCTCAATCGTGTCCTAGGATTCGCTCGCAGTAGGCTGAACGTGGTGATTGATGTCCGACCCTATCCAATAAACTGGAGGGTCCGATGGATCTGAACGCCAAGCCTGAGAACCCCAAGCCCCAAGGTTTCTTACCCGACGGCTACGTTGTCTACGAGCCGACGCCGGTTGCGACGGCGTCGTTGAAGGCCGTGAAGGCGGGCTTCGCCCCGCACAAGCCGGTGAAGCCGAAGTCCAAGCCCGAGCCCATTGCGTTCCCGACCGAGGGCTACTGCACCTACAAGCAGGTGCAGGCGAGGTTGCAAATCAGCAACAGCACCATGTTCTCCTGGTTGAAGCAGAAGAACCGGCTGCCCCGGCTGCCGATGCCTGTCCGCATTGGCCCGCGAGCGATGCGGTTCAGCGTGCAGGACATCCTCGACTACGAGCGCGCGGCCCGCGAGGCCACCAAGGTGGCGGCGGAGTAGTCCGCCTTACGGCAGGTAAACCTGCACCGCACAAGCAACATCGAGCACGCTGGCAACCGGGAAATCTGCCAGCAGCTCTACCCCACCCCCTACGAAATCACTCGCCACCAAAGCAACCGGCCTCCCGGCCGGCAGGGCAGCTTTTGCCAAGGATCCCGCATGTCTGAACCCAACTACCTCGCGGCTCGGCGCCAGAACCGACGGCGACTGATCGGCCGGCTGAAGAAGGGCAGCGACGCTGAGGGCCAGCTCGCTGCGACCCTCGTTGCCTGCACCGAAGCTGATCCCTGCCTGAGCGGTGCCTGCACCGAGTGCGGTGGGCGTCTCCAACTCGCCGCCCTGGACCTGGCCGACCAATACGTTCGCGAGCCCGCACGCGCACTGCGCGGCCGGATGACCATGATCACGGTGGTTCCCAGCTGGGGCTGCATCCTGCCGGGTGAGCTCAATGTGGCCGTTTGTCGGCGGGTCCTGGCTGCGGTGGGGGTGATGCCGCTGTGACCAGCGGCATCACCCCCAGTATCTTCAGCCTCGACATCTCCTTCAATGAGGATCTGACCGGCAAGGGTCCCCCGCCGCACTGGTGCGTGCACGCGGCCGGGCTCGCCGTCGATTGGTTCTCCCAGGCTCAGCAAGCGCCCTTTCGCTTTGCGTTCCCGCGATCCGATTGGGTGAAGCGACCGGTCTGGTTTGAACCTATCGATGCCAGCGGGGTCGCCGAGCGCTACGCGCTCAAGCCCGACCGCGGCCGGCGGGTGACCCACTGGGACGAGCACCGGCTGAACGCCAGCGGCGGTCCCAGCACCAAAACCACTCCCCGTGGGTTGCGGGCGGTTCAGGCCGATGAGCTGGCCATGGTTGAGCATCAGCTCGGCTTGGCTGGCCGGGTCATCGGGTGCGGAATCGATGACGATGCCGTCGAGCGGGCTCTGGGTGGCTTCAACTGGGTGAGAGACGGGCCCTAGGGGCGATTAGGCGGGAGGGGGAACTGCAACCCCCGTCCGCCCTGGCCAAGGCGCCGTCTTCCATGGCGTGCCCGGCGCCTACCCCACCCTGTCAGCGAAAAGCCCGTGCATCCCGTGCATCCCGTGCGTGAGCTGACCCACCACCATCGAAAACCAGTCTGAGGACGGTATCAAAGGATCCATCATGTCAACCGACAGCGCCACGCTCAACACGGGCATTCGCAAAGTCTTCCAGCTTCACGACGAGGGTGCACAGGCATGGTACGACGTCTATGAGGCGCCAGGTATCGCTGGCCCGCTGGTCACTGCCTCTGTTCCGCGTGAAGACCAAAGTGCCGGGGTAGTCATCCGCCACCTCTTGCGGTGCGGGGCGAAACTGCCAAAGACTAACGAGCGCAAGGCTATCGTCACCGCCGCCATCGCATGCGATGCACCCATAGTTCGTCGAGCCGCTCGCAACGGCTGGCGGGACGCCAGCACGTTCGTGACGCACCGTACCGTCGTATCTGGGCGGGACAATGCCGAAGCGATTTTGCCGCCGACCGGAGCTTACGCTGGGAGCACCGGTCACATGCAGGATCGCGGTGACCTCGACGGCTGGCGTTCGCTGATGCTGATCGCGCGCTTCTCGACGGCAATGATGATCGCACTGGCCGCCATCTTCGCAGCGCCGCTCCTCAAGATCGCGCTGCGCCCGAACTTTGGGCTTGTGCTTTTCGGCCCCAGCCGTTCGGGGAAATCCACGGCTCAGCTCGCTGGTGCATCAGCCTTAGGCTATGGCCAGGAAGAGGATCTGCCTAGTCTGAATGCCACGGTCAGCGGTCTTCTGTCGGTTGCTGTCGCTTTCAATGACCACGCGATCCCGATCAACGAGATCGGCACCGCACGAGGTGGAAAGAACAATGTCTATGAGGTGGTTCGCGAGACGACTTATGGGCTGATGAACGGGCAGGACATCATCCGTCACCCGAGTTGGGCCGGTAGTGATGGTGGGGCGACGGCAACCTTCCAGGTTCTGCCACTTATGTCCTCCGAGCACTCGCCCGACGCTTGAGCGGCGCGGAAGGGCGAGACCCGCGATGAGGGGGAGACGGCTCGGCTCATTGGCGTGCCGGTGCTCTTTAACGGGTCCCGCACCATCTTCGATCTGGCACCGAAGGCCCTTTCCGGGGTTGATCTCGCTGCGTGGGAGAAGAAGCAGTTTCAGCTTTTGCGGGAAGGGCTGCCAAACTTTCGCGGTCGTGCCTTCAGCACCTATACCGAATGGCTCGCTAGACAACACAAGGCTGTCGAAGAGGTGGTTCGAATTCTGGTGGCGAACTTCGAAGTGGCCGTAGCGCGGCCAACGATGTCACCGGTTGAACGTGATATCGTGGCGAAGTTTGGCGTCCTTTATGCGGGCGGCCTTTTGGCAATCGCTGCGGGTGTTCTTCCACTGGACATGAAACGACTCGGCGCGGCTTTGAAGCGGGCATGTTTGGCGGCGCTTGCGGAGATCCCCAATCCGCAAGCTGAGCTCATTGCCGACCTGAAGGCCTTGAAGGCCAAGCTTAGCGGCGCCAGCGTTATGGATACCGAGACGTGCACTCGCAAGCAGTTGCGGCTGATGCACAACGCGGATGGCTTTCGCCAGATCAAGAATGAAGGTCTCGAGTTCGTGGTTCGATCCGAGGTTTTCACGCGGTGGTTTCGGTCGGAATTGCGGAGGCAACGGGTCCTTGAATGGCTCGACGCTGAGGGGTTCTTGAACCACGGCCGGGACCGGACCACTGGCCGCTCGATTGAGTGGGCTCAGCGTCAGGTGACTTGGCCTGATACCTCCCGCAAGCGTTCGATCAGCGTCTACCTGCCCGGCGGCTTCGCTGATTTGGAGCGGGCGTTCTAAGCCTTATCTAAGACTGATTACGGACCCCCGGCGCCATAAGCGGCGCCGGGGGTATTTTTGTATGTAAGCGCAACCCCGCCGCGGCAGTCGCTACTGCCCCGCGCCCCGCGCGGCAGCCGCAGGGGTTAAGATCATACATCGGCACCAAACACCTAGCTTTTGGCAAAGATGGCCGACCTGAGCCAAATGTCATGCTCCCAAGGGTATGGCTCTGATGTGGGTGCCCGTTACCCTCGGGAATCGGTCGCATCGGCTTCTCCCAGTCGTGCGCTAGCTCACGGACATGGATCGCATTTTCCCTATGACCCGTGCCGCCGGGCTCGACCGCCTCTCCGTTTTCCTTGCGGATGAGGGAGCCGAGTATGCCGGGTCCCGCAACTTCGACCGCGGGCCCGAAGGGAGGTCCACGACCTCGGCGCTTTCACCCTATCTGCGCCGGCGCCTGATCACCGAGGCCGAGGTCGTCGCTGCGGCCGTCGCTGCCTTTGGTGACGAGGGGGCTGAGAAGTTCGTCAGCGAGGTATTCTGGCGGACCTATTTCAAGGGGCACCTGGAAACCCATCCCGCTGCCTGGACAGGCTACCTTGCACTGGCCGCTGAGGGCGTTGAGCGGCTCGCCGTCGAACCGGGCCTGCGACGGACCTATGAGGCTGCGATTGAGGGGCGGAGCGGCATCGATTGCTTTGACGCCTGGGCCCTCGAACTCGTCGAGACCGGCTGGCTCCACAACCACGCACGCATGTGGTTCGCCTCGATCTGGATCTTCACCCTTCGCCTGCCCTGGGCCCTTGGTGCCGAGTTCTTCATGCGCCACCTCGTCGATGGCGATCCAGCCAGCAATACGCTCTCCTGGCGCTGGGTCGCCGGCCTGCACACTCGGGGCAAGCACTACGTTGCCCGCGCCGAGAATATCCGGCGCTACACTGATGGACGCTTCGATGCGGTCGGCCTCGATGAGTACCCCGACGCCCTCGACGAGCCGATGCCGCCCCGAGAAATACCGTTGCCGCCGGCCGACGCGGTGCCTGACGGTGAGGTCGCACTTCTCCTGCACCTCGACGATTTGCACCCGGAAAGCCTGCCCCTCGGCGCCGCGCGGGTCGTGCGCATCGGCGGCCTCGTTGCCCATTCGGACGGCGCGTCCGACTTAGTTAGGGCTCTGGATGAGGCTGCGATGGCGGAAGTGTTGGCTCGTGCCGCAGCCCATTTCGGATGCCCGGCTGGCCACGCTGATAGCGGTTGGGCGGATAGCCTGCCGGTTGTGACCGCATGGGCCCCGGTCGGACCATCGGCGATGGTGCTGCCACAGGGGTGCCTGCGCCTTCGCCGGGCCTGGGACAAGGCAGCTTGGCCGTTGTCGAATCGCGGCTATTCTCGGCTAAGGAAAGCCATCCCCCAACTCATATGAGGATCTGCAGATCGATTGGTGGGACTGCTCGCCGAGCTTGCCTTCGTCTGCGGTCGTGGGCGAGAGGTCATCACAACCATTCACCGTGTCCCTGATGCTTACCAGCGACGCTGGGAGCCAGCAGGCTTTCCAGTCAGTCGCCGCCAGAAGACCGTGAGGCCACGACCGCTCTCCTTGGCCTACGCGGCACCGACGACTGGGATGTCGGCGAGCCGGGTTGTGTAGCGCGGCGAGCGCATATCGAATCTCGTGGACCACGTTCGCTGCGGCCCGAAGCCGGCCGTGCCGAGTACCACCGCCCCTCGCCCACAGCGGCGGTTGCACGCGTCAAGAGCGTCCATTAGCGCCGAACCCCGCTCGCGGTCGAGACCGTCGAACAGCGCCCGCTGTGAGGCTGTCAGGGGCACAAGATCGACGGTGATGACCCCTGCCTTCGAGTATCGATAGCCCGCCTTCCAGATCCGCCGCACGCCCGCCGTCGCTGCCTTGATCAGCACCAGGGTATCCGACGTCGTTTCGGGTAGGGTGACAACGGTCGAAACGGATCGCTGCGGGTTGCCGGTGCCATGTTCCGAGATATGGAAGGATACCGTCACGTGGTCCGTGCCGAGCGTAGTCCGAAGCGTCCCTCGAAGCGCGGCCGGTGATATGGCCTGAGTCAATCCGGATGGCAGATGGACACCACGTCAACGGTCCACCATCGCCGACATGAGAGCATGTTCCACCTGATCTTCAATCTGCCCAGCCAGTACGTAATCGCCCAGGTGTTGTGGCCTCTCGCGTTGAAGGCCGGCGACGCCGTCCTCCTGCTTATCGCGTCACAGTACCACCTTTGGTGCCGCCTCTTATCCGGCTCGGTGTTTGCGCCCAGGTTTCCAGGCGTGCTGATTGTGCTGTTCAGCCGGGTCTTCGGCACGATCTTACTCGTGGCGGCGATACAGGTGGCGCTCGCCGTCGCATTGTTGGCCTCCAAACTCGCATTGGGTAGCGGCTGGGCTGTCTCCGCCCGCTGGCGCTACGTCGAGGCGGCGCTGGCCATGCCGAGGCGTCCGCTGCCGCATCAGATTTCGATGCAGATCTTGCCAAAGTGCCGATTGCTCTCCTGGTGCTGGAAAGCTTCGACCAAGCCTTCGAGGGGATAACAGCGGTCCACGACCGGCCTCAGATCGCTGGCGTCGATGGCGCGGATCATCTCGATCTGGTGGCGCCGGCTGCCTACGAGCACGCCCTGCAGCCGGATCTGGCGGACCAGCGCAGGCACCAGCGGAAGCAGTCCCTCAACTCCTGTGAGGATGCCGATGACGGAGACGTGGCCCCCGACCCGCACGGCCGCCATCGACTGTTCCAGCGTCGCCGGTCCGCCGACGTCGAGGACGTGATCGACGCCGCGGCCTCCCGTCAGCTGCCGCGCCGTCTCGCCCCAGGCCGCATCCTGCCGGTGGTTGACGACATGGTCGGCCCCGAGCACGCGCAAGCGTTCGAGTTTCGCACCGCTCGAAGAGGTCGCGATCACCGTTGCGCCGGCGGCCTTCGCAAACTGCAGGGCGAACAGCGAGACGCCGCCGGTGCCTTGCACCAGCACCACGTCGCCCCCCTTCAGTCCGGCATCGGCGTGCAGGGCCCTCCAAGCGGTTACCGCCGCCGTGGTAAGGGTCGCCGCCTCAGCGTGATCCCAGCCGACGGGTGCCCGTGTGAACGCGGTCGCCGGCACGGTGACGCGTTCACGGGCATAGCCGTCCACGCCGTCGCCCGGCACGGTCGCAAAGCCCTCGACCTCGGGCGCCCCCTCCAGCCAGGTGGGGAAGAAGGTGCTGACCACCCGGTCGCCGACCGCGAACTCGTTGGTCCCCGGCCCCACCGCCTCGACCTCGCCCGCGCCATCGGACATCGGCACGCGAGCTTCCGAGGGGCCCCACATGCCGCTGACGACGGCATAGTCGTGGTAGTTGAGCGAGCTGGCGCGCAGGCGAACGGTGACCTCGCCGGGTCCCGGCTCTGGGACCGGCCGTTCGCCGAACCCAACCCGGTCGAAGCCGCCTCCGGGCTGGACGACGACGGCGCGCGATAACGAGTGCTTCATGTCCGCCTCTTTGAGTCCCGATGACGTTGTGTGCCGGGCCGTTCGCGCGACGACCGCGATCTGAGTTGCCTCTCGACGATCCGTCCCAAGACGACGACCGTTGCCGGGTCGCCCCAGCGGGCGAGCGTGCAGGTCCGTTCGGCCTAGGCCGGGATTCGGTCGATGCGAGCGGTATCCTCCTCCGCCACGCCGTTCTCGCGATGACGGAAGGCGCTCAGGGCGCGGTAGACCTGAAGCCGGGCGCGCATCACGGAGCCGAGCGGTCGGTGCGCCGCGAGGCTGTGGGCCGGACGGAAGGTCATCACCTCGTCGAAGTAGCGAACGCGGTCCGGCGCGTAGGCGTCCTGACGGGGCAGGCGCAGCGTTGCCACCGTGCGGTAGGGGCTGACGGACACCGGCCAGTCTACCGAGGCGTCCTCGATGGGCTGCTGCTCGGCGTCCGCCCAGAGTTGGGCCCTCAACTCGAACACCACCTCGTGCTCCTGGAAGAAGGCGACGGTGGCATGGCGGAAGCCGTTCTCGTCCTGATTCGGATCGAGCCTCCATTCTGAGAGGGCGCGCTGGCTCTCGGACGAGGGCACGGCCCCGAGCTTGGCCACGTAGTCGCCGTAGCGGACCGGCGCCTGGCTGAAGTAACTGTCGGCCAGGGGATGGCTGTAGGGATGGCCGAAGAAGTCGGCCATCGCACTGTTGGTGCCGAAGGCGTGCAGCGCCTGGTTGAGGTTGCGCATGGTCGACGAGACCGCGCTTTTGATCCCTTCCGGCAGTCCCGTCGACTTGCCGATTACTGTGCCGTCCCGCAGGAATCCGGCCGCCGTGCCCGAGGGGAAGGTGGTCCCGGTCGCGAGGACAAAGTCCTGGGTGTCGGAGGAATGGCCAGGCAGCTTCTCTCCGGGCACGTCGAACACCTTGATGGACATGCCGCGGTGGGTCGATACGCGGTCACCCAAAGTCTCGCCTGGCCCCTGCGCGAAACGAACCGCCACGGGATGAATGCCGGGCGTGGCGAACAGCCCTTGGGCCAGTTCGGGCGGTAGGCCGGCGGAAATCGTCAACTCGCCGGTGACGCAGGCCGAGCTCTTGGCGTGGCTGGCGCGCACCGCATGGTGCTCGCGGGCCTCAACCGTCTCCGATTGCTGCGTCATGCCCTTGATGATGCCGTCAATCGTTTCTTGCTCGTCCGCGGCGGGCTTCTCGATGTCGGGTGCGTATCGCAGGTAGGTCATTGTCCGCCTCGCAGAAAATGAGGAATGGAGTTGCGGAAGGGCCGAATGATTCGCGTCCGGCCACCGACGCGACGCAAGATCAACTTAGCCGTGGCTGCCCGTTCGAAGCCGTCAGGCCGCCATCGACCGGCAGGTTCACGCCGGTGACGAAATGGGCGTCCTCGCTTGCCAGGAAGGCGATGACGCCGGAGATATCCTCAGGGTTGGCGCCGCGCCCCATCGGGATGCGCTCGTTGAACTTTGCGACAAGCTCGGGCTGGTCCTGCATGTTGGCGGTGAACGGCGTGTAGACGAGCGACGGGTTGACCGCGTTCACGCGCACCCCGTTCCTCGCCTCGTCGAGCGCCACGGCGCGGGTGAAGTTTGTCACGGCGCCCTTCGCCGCACAGTAGAAGCTGTGGTTCCAGTCGCCGCCGAGCCCGGAAACAGAAGATATGTTGACGATGCATCCGCGGCTTGCCCGGAGGTGCGGCAGCGCGAAGCGGGTCATGTAGAAGACGCCGTAGAGGTCGGTCTCAATCACCGTCGAGAAGTCGGCGATGTCGCCCTCGTCGACCTTGCCGAGATGGTCTTTGCCGGCATTGTTAACGAGCACGTCCAGGCAGCCGAACCGGTCGACCGCAGCCTTTACCGCAGCTTCGCATCGGCTGGCGTTCGAGAGATCTGCGACCTCCGCTAGGACGGCGACCGCCTCGATCCCGTCCGCCACCTTCCGAAGGCCCTCCCCGTTCTGGTCGACCAGAACCAGGCTCGCGCCCTCCAGCCCGAAGCGCCGCGCCGCGGCCTCGCCGATGCCGGATGCGGCGCCGGTGACCAGCACCACCTTGTTCGTAAAGCGTCCCATGATGTCTCCTGGATGGGGTGGGGCCCGTCTCGGGCCGCACCGGAATGCCTGCCGCGCTCAGACGCTCCGGGACTGGCCGGGATGGCGACCCTCGGCGAACTCTTCGACGATTTTGGCGCAGAAGGCGGGGAGGTCCTTCGGGGTACGGCTCGTGACGAGCCCCTGGTCGGTGACGACCGCCTCGTCGACCCACTCGCCGCCGGCGTTCCGGATGTCGGTTGCAACCGTCGCGAACGAGGTCAGCCTGCGACCTCTCACGACATCCGCCTCGATCAGCGTCCACGGCCCATGGCAGATAACGCCGACCGGCTTGCCCTGGGCGAAGAAATCCCGAACGAACGCGACCACGTCCTTGCTCGCCCGAAGCTTGTCGGCGCCGACCGTGCCGCCGGGAATGACCAGTCCGTCGTATTCGGCCGCCGAGGCCCCCTCGATGGTCGTATCCACGGCGTAGCGTCCGCCCGGGTCGAGGTCGCCGTTCACCGTCTCGGCCTCGCCGGCCTCCAGCCCAATCACGGTGACACTTGCCCCTGCCTTCATCACCGCGTCGTGCGGCTGGACGAACTCGGGTTCCTCGGTTCCGCGCGGTGCGATCAGGATGGCGATCTTCCGTCCATGCAGGCTCATGTCTTCTCTCCTCGTTTCGGTTGGGCCAGACCACTCCCGGAGGGGTCGCGGCGCATGCCGAAACTCCCCGTCCAGGGCGTCGATCCCGAAAGTCGTTCACGCGTGATGGAACGGAGGACGGCCGGGGAGGTTCATTTTCGAGTTGGAGAAAATGGAGTCCGGAGCCTTGCACGCACCTGTCCGCTACAGCCCCGACGTCGAGGTCGTGAGGCCCGACGAGGGGAAAACCATCGAGGGACTGAACGAGACGTTCGACACGATCCTGAAAACGGTCGCCGACGACTCAGGCCACGCCGTCCGCTCCGTCCACGCTAAGGCGCATGGCATTCTCGAGGGCGTGCTGAGAATCGACGCCGACCTGCCACCTGAACTGGCGCAGGGCCTGTTCGCCGCGCCCTTCGAGCACAAGGTCATCATGCGGATGTCGACCAACGCCGGCGACATCCTGCCGGATGCCATCTCCCTGCCGCGCGGCCTCGCCCTGAAGGTTCTGGACGTCGCCGGAGAACGCTTGCCCGATGCCGAGGGCACCACCCAGAACTTCATCATGGTCAACGGCAAGGTCTTCCAGGCGTCGAACACCGAGAAGTTCCTGGGCAGCCTCAAGCTGCTCGCCAAGACCACCGACCGGGTGGAGGGCCTAAAGGTTGCGGCCTCGACGGTGCTGCGTGGGGTGAACAAGGCGCTGACTGCGGTTGGCATAGAGAGCGCAACCTTCGGATCCCTCGGTGGCGCGCCCAACGTCGATCCGCTCGGCGAGACCTACTACAGCGTCACGCCGTTCCGGTACGGCGAGCACATCGCCAAGTTCTCGGTTGCCCCGGTGGCCCCTTCCCTGACCGCGCTCACCGGCACCGAGATCGACGCCTCCGGCCGGCCGGATGCGATCCGCGAGACGGTCCGTTCCGAGATGGTGGGCATCGAGGGGACGTGGGAGTTCCGGGTCCAGCTCTGCCGCGACCTCGAACGCCAGCCCATCGAGGACCCGACCGTCGAGTGGAACGAGGAGGAGGCGCCGTTCCAGCGGGTCGGCCTCATCACAGTCCGGCCGCAGGACAGCTGGGAACCGGCCCGCGTGCAGGCGGTCGACGAAGGCATGCGCTTCAGCGTCTGGACCGGGCTCGCCGCGCATCGGCCGCTCGGCAACATCAACCGTGCCCGCAATGCCCCTTACAAGCACTCGGCGGAGTTCCGCGAACGTTTCAACGGCTGCCCCATCCACGAGCCCGATGCCGGGCACTGAGGATAGACCGCATGCGCAATTCCATCGTGGCGGCGGTGACTGCCCTTATCCTTTTCGGCGCAACCTAGGTCCGGGCGGATGGCGTGGTGAGGACGGAACTGAAGCCCTTCAACATGACCATCCGGGTGTTCGATCCGACCGAGGGCGTGCAGAGCGGCCAGGACTACGTCCTCCCGGTCGACAGCCCGGACATCGAGCACGCCTTCGCCTCGACCACCGCTAACGCCGCCTCGTTCACGAGGAAGGCAGAGAGCGGCAAGGCCCTGCCGGTCGCCTTCACCTGCCTGAAGGTTGAGGCCCGCTGAGGCAACCTCATATGCAGGAGCTGTGATGGCTCTACAGCGGCGCCGACAGCCTTCGGTTGCTTCTGCGATTCCAGGCCCTTGGAACAGTCATTGGCAATGGCAGTCGCTCAGACTGGACGTTTCGTACTTTTGAGTCCTATCCGATCAAACTTCCGGGAAGTACAATGCACAATACGATGAAGATGACTCGCCTCGCCGCGCTTCTCGCCGGAACCGCGCTTCTGACCGCTCCATCGGCCTGGGCGCAGGCCGAGCCCACCATCAAGGATCGCCTCGACGGGGCCGTCTCGACGGTGACCGGCTCGCCGATGGCCAACCTCGACGTCGATATGAAGCACGTCCTCGACGCGTTGAAGAAGCTCGACCCGAAGCCGATCCCGGGCCTGTCTCCCCAGGATGCCCGCAAGCAGCCGAGCCCGACCGATGGGGTAAAGGCGCTCCTGACTGAGCAGGGTAAGCCGACGGCACCCGAGCCAGGCGTGACGACGAAGGAGCTCGCCTACGAGACCGGCGGTGGGTCTCAGAAGGTCCGGATCTACACGCCGGACGATGCCACCGATCTGCTGCCTATCGTCGTCTACTACCATGGCGGCGGCTTCGTCATCGCCGACCTCGACACCTACGACGCGACCCCACGCGCCATCGCCAAGGGCGCAAAAGCCGTCGTGGTCGCGGTCGAATACCGACACGCCCCGGAGGCCAAGTTCCCGGCCCAGCACGAGGACGCCTTCGCGGCCTACAAGTGGGCGCTCGCCAACGCCAAGAGCTTCGGCGGAGACCCGTCCAAGGTCGCGCTGCTCGGTGAGTCCGCCGGTGGCAATCTAGCGACGAACGTCGCCATCATGGCCCGTGACGGGAACGTCGAGAAGCCGCTGCAGGTCGTTGCGGTCTACCCGATGGCAGGGACCAACCTCGACACACAGTCCTACAAGGACAATGCTTCGGCAAAGCCGCTCGACAAGCCGATGATGGCTTGGTTCTACGACCAGACCGTGCGCAACGATGCCGACCGCGCAGATCCGCGGCTCGACATCGTCGGCAAGGCCGACCTCAAAGGCCTGCCGCCGTTCACCGTCGTGACCGCACAGATCGACCCTCTCCACGACGACGGCAAGATGCTCTCCGACAAGATTAAGGCTGCGGGCGGCCAAGTGACCTATCGCGACTACCCCGGCGTGACCCACGAGTTCTTCGGGATGGGCAACGTCGTCGCCAAGGCCAAGGAGGCGGAGACCGCCGTCATCGGTGACCTCAAGGCCACCTTCGGTGGTACCGCGACCGGCTCCACCGGCGCAAAGTGATCTGACGCCCGCCGGCTCGAATGACCGGCGGCAATGGCGACATCGTTGCGGGTCGACCTTCATCTGAGGGCCGGCCCGCTCACCTTTCGAAGGATATACTCGACCGCCTTTTTTCGCTGCGAAAAGGGGCGCCCCGACTTCTTCCAGTTCACCGCAACGACATCCCTCCCAGCGTTCTCATCGACACCGGAGCCGTCCTATCCAGTCGCCCCATGGTCAACGGCACGGCCGGGAACTGCTTGCCGCGGAAGGCATGAACGCGCTGGTTGAGCAGGTACTGTTCGTCGAGTACGTGCAGCTTTCGAAGCTGGGGTCCGAGGTCTATCTCCACGTCGCGCAGGTATCCGTGAGGGTCCGGCTTAGGACCTCGGCGCCGTCCATGGTCATCGCTCGATCCTTGTCGTCGTCATTACGATCTGGCTTGGACTGAAGGGGTTCGATACCCAACCGGATTGCACGAGATGGCCTCGAAATACTTTGTCCCGGGCCTTTGGGATTAGCGCTGCGCTCACCCGACCCGCAAAAGCAGGGCGACCGCGGCCACCGCGATGACGCCGAGGGTCGCGAGGATGCCGCCGCCGCGGCATGCGAACTGCACCGGAGAGTTCTTGGCCGCGAACATTCCGAACGGATGCAGGACGCGCCCAACCAGCAGGACGATCAGCAGGGTTCGCACCAGCGTCGGTCCGCCGCCGCCAGCCTCGACGAGGGCGACGAGGATGAGGGCGAGCGGCACGTACTCGCCGAAATTACCCTGAGTGCGAATGCGTTTCTCCAGTGCCTTGTTGCCGCCATCGCCATGCAGCGTGTCCGAGGTCACGCGGCTTGCCATGACCCAGGCGGAAAGCCCGACGTAGATCAGCGCGAACAGTCCGGCGTAAAAGGCAGTCAGGGCGGGATAGGCCATTGGGAGTCCTGAAATTGGTGCGTGACTGTCGGGGGCGTGCGGCCTCATTCGGCCTTGCGACTCGGGTCGTCGGCCGGGTTGACGTAGTTGAGCCCGAAGGGTCCTGAGCCGTTGACCTGAAGCTCGACCGGCTCGTCCGTAGTCCAGAGCGAGTGCGGCATGTCCTGCGGCAGATAGACGAAGCCGCCGGCCTTCAGGACCTTTCCTTGCGCCTTGTCGATGGTCTCTCCGTGCTGGTGATAGATCGAGCCCGAGAGGATGGTCAGCGTCTCGGGGAGGGAGTGGGTATGGGGAGCGATCACCGTGCTAACCGGGACCTTGATGCGCAGCACGAACGGGCCGGGCTTGGCCGGATCGCCGGCCAACTTACTGAGCTGGATGCCTTTCGGGAGGTTCGCCGGTCCGGCACCGTAAACGACGGCCGAGCCATCTTCGATGGCGACCATTCTCTTCGCATCGTGGCCCTCCTTCGCGGTACCGCAGCCGATGCCGGCGAGCAGAACCGCGACCGCGAGGATCGGGGTTCGAACGAAATGTCTCATGCGAGCTCCTACGCTAAAGTTCGCCCCGCCCGCGACGGCAACCGCCGCGGTTGGGAACGCGGCGCTACTTGGCCTTGTCGGAGATGCCCTTGAGGCCACCGTCGTAGATGCCGCCGACAACCTCCTCGGCCTTGGCGTCCGGTGCGCCCTTGGCCTTGAAATTGCCGGTCCAGGTCAGCTTGGAGCCCTTGCCGTCGTGTGCGACCGAGAGGGTCGACTTGTAACCCTCGACCGGCAGCGGGCTTTCCAGGATGGCATAGGTGTAGTCCATCTTCTTGTCGTCGCGGGCGACCTCCTGCTCGACGATGGTGCCGCCGCCCTTCAGGGACAGGGTACGGACCTTCTTGCCGTCCTTCTCGGACAGCACGCACTTCTCGACGGCCGGATGCCAGTCGCCGATACCGCAGAACTCGCCAATAGTCTTCCAGACAGCCGCCGGGGACGCGGCGACGGTCGTGGTCTTGGTCACGTCAAGGGCGAGCGCCGATGTGGCGGACAGGGACGCGACGGCGAGGGTCGCGGTCAGAATCTTCCTCATGGCGTTTCTCCTTGGTGACGGACCCTTGAGCCGGGTCTCGCTGGGTAGGTTTAGGGCCTGGCTGGGCGATGAGCCCGGCATCGGGTCCGAGCGCTCTTCGCCTTGACATGTTTCGTCATGCGTGAGTCATTCAGGCCTGAATGGAGTTGTAAACATGGCTTTGAAGAAGTCCAGACTGCAGTTGGACGACCAGCTCTGCTTTGCGCTCTACGCCGCGACCAACGCGGTCGTGCGCGCCTATCGCCCACTGCTCGGCGAGCTCGGTCTGACCTACCCGCAGTACCTCGTCATGCTGGCGCTCTGGCAGGACGGATCCGCGCCGGTGCACGCCTTGGCCGAGCGGCTGCAACTCGGGTCCAACGCCGTGACCCCTCTCGTCGACAAGCTTGAGGCGGCCGGCTTCGTCACCCGCGCACGCGGCGCCGACCGCCGCGTGGTATTCGTAGTCCTCACTGAGGCCGGTATCAGCCTTGAAGAAAAGGTCTCGGTCGCGCAGCAGGCCGTCGTCTGCCGGACCGGATTGCCCGAGAAGGATCTGGGCGCGCTTCGTCAGGAGCTGAAGGATCTCACAGATCGCATCGCCGTCATGGGTTTGGTGCCACAGGACGAGCCCACGTAAGGGATCGCCACGCGCCGCAACGACGGTGCATGGGTCCAGTCCGTCAAAGACCACAACAGGAGGAGACGACCATGGTCGAAGCGCCAACCTGCGGAGTCCGCATTGTGGAGAGCTTCGCTGCCAGCATCAGTCATAACGGATACTCCGTTTGGTCTGCGCTGAAACTACCTTAGAGCAGTGGGAAGGCCGAAGGGCAGATTGCGCGCCTCAAGTGCTTGAAGCGCGGCATGCGCGGCCGTACTAAACTTGATATTATCCGACGACAATTTGTTTTTGCAGCCTGATGCATCAGACTTAGCAAAGTGTTACTTTTTAGGTCGAAGGATGCTTCAGCAAACCTCAAGTAAAACTCCGCCTCTTGTGTTTTTCTTTCCGAAACTGGACGAGTAGGAAACTACCAATTGCCGCCGCTTCGCGAGCCAATCGAAAGAAAAGCAGCGCGACTCAGCATCGGGTGCCGCACCAAAATCAACCTAAGCTTGACATTAGGATGATAATCTTATAATGTAAGGGTCGCTGCGAGGTGTTTCGCAGCTAACCGGATGCCCCCGATGCCCCTGCTGTTGCGACGCCTGCCACTACCCGAGCCTCACCGGCAGCAGGCGGGTGCATCCTTCCCATTACACTCAACGCAAGGCGGCCTTCGGGCCGCCTTCCTCGTTTCTGGAGCCGTTTGATGACCCTGAACACCTCAACCAGCCCAACCGCAGCCATACCGCCCGGCCTGATCCTGTTCGGCCGCGACGAACGACAGCGCCCTCACGCTTCGCGCTTTGCCGCCGGTGACAAGGCCGAGGCCGAGCGCGCCGCTGGCCTGATGGGCATGCATGTGCTTGAGATCAGCGACGACACCCACCACAGCCTCGCGGCCGGCCTGCCGCAGGGACGCCTGTTCGGGAGTGGCAAAGCCTTCGTACCGTTCGTCAAAGCCGAGGTGTTCGACCGGCTCGTCGCGGCGGCGGGCCTGCCCGATGTCACCATGCCCGTCAGGGCCTCAGCCAAGGCCACCGGCGCCCCTCCGGCCTCAGGCGGCAGTGCCGGTGACGCTTCGGGCGCCGGAGGCCCTGGCGGCCGCTTCAAGGCGCCCGCCGATTGGCCCGGCATTGAACGGGGCTGCCTCGTGCTCGCCTGCGCCGGCCCCCAAGAGGGCTGGTTCGAGGCGATCATCATGTACACCAAAGCCGACGACGCCTTCGAGCTTCAATGGCGTGATTGGCCGGACGACCCGCTGATCACCCGGCACCGCAGCGAGCTTGGATTGCTGCCGCCCTGCGCGGTTCAAGGCGTGAAGCAAGGGGCATGAACAGGCCGACACCCATCAGCGTCGAGGCGGATCACGCCTCGACCACCCGCACCGATCAGGTGCGTGCCCTGAACGACGCCTTCCGCCGGAGCTTTGCCGGCGGCCATGTGATGCTGTCGCGCGGCGTCGCCACCCTGCCGGAGGAGCGCTGGCGCGAGGCCGAAGCAGCAGTGCAATCGTTCGCGGCCTTCAACGTCGCCGACGACCCGTATAACGAGCACGATTTCGGCGCTTTCGACCTCGCTGGGCAGCGGTGCTTCTGGAAGATCGATACCTACGACCGCGCCATGGTCGGGCATTCGCCCGACCCGGCCGACCCGGCGGTGACCGTGCGCATCCTCACCATCATGCTGGCCCAGGAATACTGAGCCTCCGACACCGATAGCCGTGCCTGCCTGCTGCCTAGCCGGCGCACCTGACCGAACGGCGTTGCGCCTGCCCCTGGCCACCGCACCGCCCTTGTCACCCCCCCATCATCAGGATTCCGAACATGAACTCGTACCTCAGTGCGATGCGGAGCTTTCGCGACTTCACCGGCCGCACCTCGCGCGGCGACTACTGGCGCTTTATTCTCGTGTACCTTGGCATCGCGGTCATCGCCCTGATGCTTGATGCGGCCTTCGCCACGGGCAACAAGGATGGCGGCCTGTTCATCGGCCTTGTCCACCTGATCCACCTCGTGCCCCAGGTGGCCGCCGGCATTCGGCGGATGCACGACACCGACCATTCGGGGTGGTGGTTGTTGCTCAGCCCCGTGGCGCTGGTCTTCGCCTGCTTTGCCGGGACGCCGGGGGTGAACCGGTTCGGGCAGCCCCCAATGGCTGGTGCCGTGCCGGTTTCAATTGGCACCGCGCCATCGGTGGCCGCCCAATCCACCCCGGTTGCGCCGGTCGCCCCGCCGCAGCGTGACGTCATCGCTGAGATCGAACGGCTGGCGCAGCTTCGCACCGGCGGCAGCCTGTCGGAGACCGAGTTCGAGGTGATGAAGGCGCAGGCCCTATCGCAGGCGCGCGGCGCGTGAACGACGACGCCGCCTTGGTGCTGGTCACGGTCACTGTTTGCGTGGCCGTCTATGGCCTGCCCTCGATCATCGCCTTCCATCGGCGCCATCCCAACCGCTGGGTCATCCTGGCGGTCAACGGCCTGTTCGGCGGAACGCTCGTCGGATGGGTCGTGGCGTTGGTCTGGGCGCTGCACGCGGTGCATCGGCCGGATCAGCCCGGCGCCTCGCAGGGCGGTGAGTCGGGGCTAAGCCTGTTCATCAACGACACCCGACGGGTCGCCCTCGTGGCAGCGCCTCACTGGGATGCGGTCGGAAGC
The DNA here is from genome assembly GCF_031843785.1 of Methylobacterium sp. WCS2018Hpa-22. Lineage (NCBI taxonomy): Bacteria > Pseudomonadati > Pseudomonadota > Alphaproteobacteria > Hyphomicrobiales > Methylobacteriaceae > Methylobacterium > Methylobacterium sp. WCS2018Hpa-22. Next base: position 207,360 of record NZ_JAVTJA010000005.1, on the reverse strand, counting down.
GTGTGGCCCACCCTGTCAGCTGCCGATGCCGTGCGGGAGCTCGAACGCCTCGGCGATCTCCGCACCGCCGGTCACATCGACGAGATCGAACACCGAATGCTCAAGAGCGCGGTCCTTCGCGGACTGTAGTACGGATGGACGATATCAACCCGACCCGGTATTTCCGCATCCGACCTTCTGAGACCTTCGAATGGTCTGTTTGCCGGAGGTCTAATCGCCCCAAACAACCAAGCCACCTTAATCGTCAGCGATCAGGTTTCATCTCGCCGATCAGTACCAGCGCAAACGAACCTGTGACCTTTCAGCCCAGGCAACGGAGCTGCCACGGATGTCGCTGTCATAGGCAGGCCCGGACCCCAATGTTAATGCTCATTAATTGGTGCGGTCCGCGACGGGCTTAGCCGCCTGAAGAGGACCCCCGGGTTGAAGGCATCGAACGACGCGCCCCCTCGACTGGACCTGACTGCCTGCGACCGCGAGCCCATCCATATCGTTGGCAGTGTCCAGCCTCATGGGTTCCTGCTCACCCTCGATGTCGCCAGCCTCGAAATCCTGCAGGCAAGCGCGAACGCGCCGGAAACGGCGACCGTCGGCGCGAGCTTGGATGCCGTCCTTCCCGAGCTGGTTCCGGTCGTCCGCCGATACCTCGCCGATCCACCGGCCGAGGATGGTGCTCACTACCTGCGCACCGCGACGCTTGGCACCGGGGGCGTCTACGAGGTCGCCGCGCATCGAGTGAGCGACCTCGTCGTGCTGGAACTGGAGGAAATCGCGGACGCCTCGGTCGAGGCTGGCCTCGACGCGCTGACCCCACGGCTTCGGGCCTTCGTGCAACGCCTGAGGGTCGCCCCGACCATCGAGAAGCTCTGCGCCATCGTTGCCGAGGATATCCGACATATTACCGGCTTCGACCGCGCCCTGGTCTACCGCTTCGACCGCGACTGGCACGGGACCGTGCTCGCGGAGGACGGGAACGGAGCGCTTCCGTCGTATCTCGACCTGCGCTTCCCCGCTTCGGACATCCCGGCCCAGGCGCGCGAGCTCTATCGCCGCAACCGCCTCCGTATCATCCCAGATGCCAGCTACGCTGCGGTGCCGATCCAGCCCACCCTAACGCCGACGGGCAAGCCCCTGGATCTCAGCCAGTCGGTCCTGCGTAGCGTATCGCCGGTGCATGTCGAGTACATGCGCAACATGGGCACGATGGCGTCCATGTCGGTCTCGATCCTGGTCGATGACGCGCTGTGGGGCCTGATCTCCTGCCACAACCATGAACCGCGCCGGGTGCCGCTCCAGGCCCGCAACGCCTGCGACTTTCTCACCCAGATTTTCGCTCTGCAACTCTCCGCCCGCGAGCGTGGCGCCCAGGCGGAACAGCGCTTGGCACTCGGGTCGGTGCAGGCCCGGCTTCTCGGCTTCATGGCCGAGGAAGACAGCTTCGTCGACGGCCTGCTCAACCACCCAACCGACGTTTTGGCGCTCGTCAACGCCTCCGGTGCGGCCGTCGTCACCGGCGACCGGTGCCGCCTGATCGGGTCCACGCCCTCCGAGGCGGAGGTCCGCACCCTCTACGACTGGCTCTCCGCCCGGGACGACGACGAGGTCTTCGCCACCGAGGCGATGTCGGATCTCCTACCAGCAGCCGAAGCGTTCGCCGACAAGGCCAGCGGCCTTCTGGCGATCTCGGTCTCGAAGAAGTACGCGAGCTACGTCCTCTGGTTCAGGCCAGAAGTGGTCCGGACGGTCAAGTGGGGCGGCAACCCGGTCAAGCCGGCGACGGTCGATTCCGAGGGCGGCCCGGATCGCCTGCACCCGCGGAAGTCCTTCGAGATCTGGAAGGAGACACTGAAAGGCCGCTCGCTGCCGTGGTCCTTGCCCGAGGTCGACGCAGCCAAGGACCTGCGTGCCTCTGTGATCGGGATTGTGCTGCGCCGGGCCGAGGAACTCGCTTCGCTCAGCGAAGAGCTCCAGCGCTCGAACAAGGAGCTTGAAGCCTTCTCCTACTCGGTGAGCCACGACCTGCGGGCTCCGTTCCGGCACATCGTCGGTTACTCGAACCTCCTAAAGAGCCGAGAGGCGTCGAACCTTACGGAGAAGGGCCGGCACTACGTGGATACGATCATCGAGGCGGCGTTCTCGGCCGGGACACTGGTCGACAACCTCCTATCGTTCTCGCAGATGGGCCGCCACTCACTCAACCGCGTCGCCGGCAACATGAACGCCCTCGTCGAGGAGGTCCGCCGCAAGGTCATGCGCGACGTCCCCGCCGAACGCACCGTCCGCTGGGAGGTCGGTGACCTGGGCCGCGCCCATGCCGACCCGTTCATGCTGCGCCTGGTCATCGAGAACCTACTCTCGAACGCGCTCAAGTACAGCCGCAAAAGCCCCGAGGCGGTCATCGAGGTCGGACGCTTGCCTCCGAGGGACGGTGAGGCAGTGTTCTTCGTGCGCGACAACGGAGTCGGCTTCGACATGGCCTACGTCGACAAGCTGTTCGGGGTGTTCCAGCGACTCCATCGCGTCGAGGAATTCGAAGGCACCGGCATCGGGCTCGCCAACGTCCGCCGCATCGTAGAGCGCCACGGCGGCCGGACCTGGGCCGAGGGCATCCTCGGCAAGGGCGCGACCTTCCACTTCACGTTACCCTTGAGGGGGGAGGCACCCTGACATGGCGGCCCTGAAACCGATCCTCCTCGTCGAGGACAATCCCAACGACATCGAGTTGACGCTCGCGGCACTTGAGGCGAATCAACTCGCCAACGAGATCATTATCTGCCGGGACGGGGCAGAAGCCCTCGACTTCGTTTACCGCCGGGGCGCTTACGAAAGCCGTGCCGTCCAGGCCCCCGCTGTGATCCTGCTCGACCTAAAGCTGCCCAAGGTCGACGGGATCGAGGTGCTGGCCGCGGTCAAGGGCGATCCCCAGACTCGCTCGATCCCGGTGGTGATGCTGACGTCGTCCCGCGAGGAGACCGACGTGGTCCGTTCCTATGACCTCGGGGTGAACGCCTTCGTGGTGAAGCCGGTCGGCTTCAATGAGTTCTTTAAGGCGATCCAGGAGCTCGGCGTCTTCTGGGCGGTCCTTAACGAGCCGCCGCCGCATCGGGGAGGCTGGCCATCGAACACCTGATGGACGCCCCGATCCGCATCCTTCACCTGGAAGACAGCGACCTTGATGCCGAATTGATCGAGGCCGCCCTCGACGCTGTCGGTCACCCCTGTGTGATCGAGCGGGTCATGGACCGGCCCGACTTCATGGCCGCAGCCGTCGCCGACCGTCATGACCTGATCCTCGCCGACTACGTCCTGCCGACCTTCGACGGAATCAGCGCCTTTGCAATCGCGCGGGAGCAATGCCCAGAGACGCCCTTCGTCTTCGTGTCGGGCACGCTCGGCGAGGAGACCGCCGTCGAGGCGATCAAGAACGGCGCCGTCGACTACGTCACGAAGCAGCGCCTCGAACGCCTACCCCGCACCGTCCTCCGTGCGCTCGCCGAGGCCGGGGCCAAAGCGGACAAGCGCCGGGCCGAGGACGCGCTCCATGCCCTTAACGACACGCTGGAGATCCGCATCGCTGAACGGACCCGCGAGCTCGCGGCGTCGAACGCCGAGCTCCAGTCGCAGATCGTGGAGCGCGAGCGGGTCGAGGAGGCGTTGCGCCTCGCCCAGCGTCTAGAGGCCGTCGGCCAGCTCACGAGCGGCGTCGCGCACGACTTCAACAACCTCCTCACCGTGATCTCGGGCAACATCGAGTTCCTCGAACGCGAGGTCACCAGCGAGAGGGGGAAACGCCGACTCGCCATGATGAAGGGCGCATCCGACCGCGGTGCCAACCTGACGGCGCAAATGCTCGCCTTCTCGCGGCGCCAGCGACTGGAGCCGACACCCGTCAGCCTGAACGCTACCGTTTCATCCATGCGCGACCTGCTGCAGAGCTCGATAGGCGGCGCCGTGAAGATCGAGACGACGCTGCAGCCGGAGCTCTGGCCGGCGCTGGTCGATGCGACCCAGATCGAGCTCGTCATCCTTAACCTCGCCATCAACGCCCGCGACGCCATGGCAGTCGGTGGCAGCCTCACCATCGAAACCGCCAACGTCACGGTCACCGGCGCCCAGACCCGACCGGAGCAGCCCGTCCCGGGCGAGTACGTAATGGTGGCGGTCAGCGACACCGGTACCGGCATGCTGCCGGAGGTCGTTGAGCGGGCCTTCGAGCCGTTCTTCACCACTAAGGAGGTGGGCAAGGGCTCCGGTCTCGGGCTCGCCCAGGCCTATGGCTTCGTGAAGCAATCGGGGGGTGGCATCCGAATTGACACCGTAATCGGGGAAGGGACCTCGATCCGGGTTTACCTGCCACGCGTCGCTAGCGAGACGGAGCCCCTCCCCAAGGCACGACGGCAGGTCGATTGCGCCGGGTGGCAGGCCACCGGCGGCAAGGCCGTGCTCCTCGTCATTGATGACGACACCGAGGTTCGCGAGGTCACCGCAACGCGGCTTTCCGAGGCCGGCCACGAAATCCGCGAGGCCGGATCCGGCCTCGCCGGGCTCGCGGCCCTGGAGGCCGACCCCTGCGTCGACCTGGTGGTACTAGATTTCGCCATGCCCGGAATGAACGGGGCGGAGGTGGCCGTCGAGATCCGTAAGCGCTGGCCCGGCATGCAGATCCTCTTCGTGACTGGATATGCCGACACCATCACCCTGATGAAAGTCGGGTCGGTCGGCGTGGAGGGGATCGTTCAGAAGCCGTTCCGGGACGGCGAGTTGGAAAGCAAGGTCATCGCTGCTCTGAACAGCCGAGTTCCGACCGGCCTGCGTTTGGTATCGAGCGGAACTGCCGGCGACTGAGGATCGGCGCGCGTCGAAATAGGTCATCGATTTAAATAATTAGCGGCCATGCGAGTGCTACGCAGCGGTCTGCAGGATGCCGGAGTCGGGTCTAAGCAGGCCTGAATTTAGAGAAGAGCCGCAGATCGAGTCGCAGGGCGATCACGAGACGTCAGCGTGCTCGCCCCCGTCGGCGGGTCTCACGCGCGCGGGCGCAAGGTAACGATGTTTCCGTTCTCGGCCACAGCGGGGATGGCATGGCCGAGGCGCTCGACGACATTCTCGCTTTGATGAAGGTCGGGGCGTAGTCGCGATAAGCTGAATGTTCGCATCTAAGCGATTCCCCAATGACCGCTCACTACCCTGCTCGGACGCACAGCGTCAGCCATTGCCCTCGGTTTCGAGGGGAAGCAGAGTGATGGCGACCACGGATATTGTCACTTTGTAGCCTGGGTCCGTACGGTGAGCTTGTTTCCATCCGGATCACGAAGATAAGCAACAAAGGACCCGTTCGGGCGCTCTGCGGGAGGGCTTTCGATGGCGGCGCCACCATGCTCAGTGCCGGTCTCATGCCACGCTAGAACATGCTCGCGGCTTGATGCGGCGATACCGATGGTTCCGCCGTTGGCCACTGTCGCCAGCTTGCCATCGATGGGCTTCGTGATCATCAGCCGCCCGCCCTCGTGAGCGTAGATCAACCTGCCCCTGGGGTCCATCACGCCGGGCTTCCCTCCCAACGCGACGAATGTGGCATCGTAGAAGCTCCGAGCCCGGTCCAGATCGTTGCTGCCGATCATGACGTGGGTGAACATAACTTCGCTCCGTAGGAGGGCAGCACGGGATAGCCGTGGTAGAGCGTGGCAACGAGCCGTTGCCGATGGCATACCCACATGTATCGGGCGGCTCAACGACCACTTGTGCCAAACCAAGAAACCGGCATGGCCCGATACAGTCGGCCCGTCAGGGCTCTCTGATTACCCGATACACCTGCATACGGGAGCATCCCAATGCCATGGCAATCGTTGCGGCCCCATCACCTGCTTTCGACATCGCACTGATCCGGTCGTGGTCGAGCCGGCGCTTACCGCCGGCATATACACCGCTGCCTTTCGCGCGCTCGATGCCTTCGCGCTGGCGCTCCTTGATGAACCGTCGCTCCATTTGCGCTACCATGCCGAGCACCGTCAGAACAACGTGACCCATTTCGCCTCGGGTCAAGACGTGCGGGTCGAGCACGGTGACGTGGGCGCCGCGCTGCTCGGCCTCGTGAATGAGGTTCAGGACGTCTCGGGTATCGCGGCCGAGCCGGTCGAGGCGCGTGACCACGAGTTCGTCGCCCGGTCGAAGGAACTCTAGCACGGTCGCCAGTTCGGCTCGACCGTCGCGGCTGCCACCGGAGACCTTCTCCGAACGAATGACCCCGCAGCCTTCGGCCTTCAGCCGGGCGACCTGCCCTTCGAGATCCTGATCGTGGGTGCTGACGCGGGCGTAACCGATGCGGGCCATGGTTTGTAACCTTGAGCTTTAGGCCCGAGGCTACCTTGTCACAAATAGCCGGTGTCAACCCAGATGTTACGATGATCGATATCGGTCATGTTACGTCACAGCAGGGTATACCCCGATGTTAGTCAAATACGCCGGCGTGCGCTTTACGCCAACGAGCAGTCTTTGGCTCGGTGCTGGATAGCAGGCTTCGGTTTCACAGAATCAACCGTCCGAGTTCAACTTTAAACCTGGCACCGTTTTAGCATTTCAACGCCTTACAGGAATCGCTGAGCGGACTTCCGGGTGCGCGCCTTCGCAATACGGTCCGAGACCCTGTTAATGGTGGCTCCCAGCGTTTCGAATGGCGCGGGATCGAGCAACTTGAGGGCCGGCGGTCTCGCGAGGACTTGCTTGAACCCACCGTCGACCTTCTCCATCTCGATGTGCCCGGAGCGGATCGAGAAACGGCGACCGTCGAAGCCATGCGTGTCGGCCCACCGGGCGACCCTTTCCAAATTACTCTGCTCGAAGAACGAGATCGCGTCGTCGATGAAGGCCTGAACGCGGTGCAGGCGGTTCACGAGCTCCTTGGCGTTCCTCGTCACGTCCACCAGTCCCTTCCTGGTGTCAGGTGTCCGTGGCATCTCCAGGAACCTGTCGATCAGCGGAAGCAACTGACGCATTCCGAGCGACAACGCCGGCGTCGAAGAGAAAACGCCTCTGCCTTGGAGCGTTCCCAGTGCATGGGTCCCTTTAGAGATAATCGGGCTTCTGTCGACGCCGGGCACGCGCCCGCCCCTAGCGTGGAAGGCCTTTCGTTCCGCCTCCGTCAGGCCGGCATACCACTCGCGTGCCTGCGCCTCCCGCTCGCGCCGTCTTTCCTCGGCCGCGTGGTCTCTGACCCGCACCGGTATCGCGAGCATGCCGTCCGACCGCGCCGTCGTTGCAGTGGCGGCCGCCACAAGCTCGGGGACGTCTGCCACTAGTTGCCTGCGAAGGTCGTCGAAGGCCCGGATGGACGGATCTTGCGGCAGCCGCGCGATCCAGTCGCGATGGAGGCGGAAGGCATCGGCAAGGTCCCGGATTAGGCGCAGGGAGGATGCCCGGTCCTCCAACTGCTCGCGGCCAGTCGTAAAACTTTGCCAGTTGCCAAGGCCAAGGTGCTTGGCGCCGCATTCGTGTCCGATGAGGTAGCGCCTCTCTTGTTCGTCCCGGAACACGTATCCGCGCTTATGGCGGTGGGCGAAGGCGCAGGTCACGCTCGTGCCAACCTCGTAGCGTCCTTCGTAGGTCAGCCATTCGTCGGTTGGGGGCGCCGCACTGGTGATGTTGTCGAGCGAGAGAGGATCGTCGATGACGAAGATCCGGTCCACGAGCTCGGCATCGGACAACGTCGGGATCTGGACCTTCGTATAACCGCCCTCCGGTGCCGTAGGACGAGTTCGCGCTGCCTTGCGGCCCCGGGCATCCGAAGGGGTACGCGTCGGGGCCGATAGGATACGGTTTGCCGGGACGTCGAGGACGGCGTCGGTAAGGATCGTGGTCTCGTCGCGGACAGCATACTCGATGCCGGTCTGCCTCAAATCGGCTCCGGTGAAATTGAAGCCGCGAACGTCTTCACCCTGAAGTTCCCATCCCCTGAGATCCCGGCCCCGGAAATCGGTTGACGGATCGAGGCCACCAGCTTCGACCAAGGCCTGTAGCCGCTCCTCACGGGTGTCCCAAACGGCGGCGATCCGCGCGAGGGTCTCCGGCGCCAGTGCAGTAGTGTCGAGGCTCTTCACGAACCCTCTCCGCCCTGGGTCCGGGCGGGTGCCTGGGCGGCGGGTAAGCCGAGCGATTGTAGCGCAATCATGAACTCGCCGTCTGCCACGGCAAAACCTGCTTGGCGTTGGGATTCCCCCAGCGCCTTGGCCATCACCAGCCCGGCGACCCTGTTGCGAAGCCCTGCTTTCGCCACGCTGTGCTCCTTGACCGCCCTGGAAGACATCGGCTTCAAAGCGGCCCCGGCCTCCTTCCGATCTACTTCGCCGGATTGCCGGTCGGCCCGCTCGATTAGGACATGCCCAAGGGAGGCCGATGCAGAGACCGTAATGATTACCGGCGCGGCCGGATCCGTCCTGCCGACGACGCAAAGGGGTTTTGGGTCGCCATCCCGGTCGCGCTCCTCGCCGAAATACGTCCCCAGGAGCCGGCCGTCCCTCCTGCGAGCATCGCCACGCACCGGATCGCCGACCTGCCAGCGGTCCTGGCCCGAGGTCACGACGAGATCCGTGACGGATTGGCTGCGAACGGTCTCCTCGCTCTTCAGGCTTTTGCGCGAAGCGCGCTTGAAGCGGGCGGTGAGCTTGGCGAATGCCGAAGGCGTGGTAACGCTCGCACCGAGCGACCCCTCGATACCTAACCCAGCATCGTGCTCAACTCCCCTGCTCTGGGCCTCCGTTCCGCTGACCTCGAAAGAGCCCTTGCCAAGCCGATGCTCGTAGCGGCTTTGCGGAAGCACGGCGCAATTCTCTAGCTGCAACTGCACGTGGCAGGTGCGAAGCTGTATCTCGTAGTCATCGCCACCGATCCGGAGGAGCGACGTTCCGCAACTCAGCTCGAAGTCGACCCGCATGCCGTCACACGGCTCTCCCTGACGGACGTTGATCCCGAGCCCTGCCAGGTAATGGAGGCCGCGCGCATGCGTCGGACCGGTCTTCTCGACGCTCGAAACGGTTCCGGCGTCGTGCGGAGCAGGCGCGACCTGCTTACGTATGCGCGTCGTCATGGTGCGTGCGGACGAGTCATTGCGCTTTTAGGAGCGGGTCACGCAGGGTACGAGAGCATTTATCGAACGGAAAGGGGGCCAGGTTCACTAGGCGGGCTTTCCCACATGCCATGGCTGACCCGATGGCGCGCATGTAGTCAGGGGCGAGGTACTTCTCGATGCCATCTTCAACGGTCGGCGGCGTAAATTTGAGGGTTTCGGCCTCAAACTGAAGACTACGCTGACGGTTGTGGTGAACCAATGATATGTCGCCGTCACCCACTCGCCAGCGCCGATGGCGGGCGCGTGGCTAATCACTGGCACAACGTCGTGCTTGCCGCACGCCTGGACCTTCGGGACGCAGCAGCCGCTCTCGGCGTTGTGGAAGGTCGCGCGCTCCACCGTGCCGGCGAGCGTTTCCTTCGGCGGAGGGGTGTGAGTCGGCGGTCGGGCGTTCCCGGAGCATCAGTGCCGAGGCGCAGCCCGAGAGCAGGCAGATCCTGCATGATTCTGGCCTACCGTCGCCCCGAGTGGAAGCGGTGACGCCAGCCCTCCTCCAGCCTGCGTTCCTCCGCGCTCTCCTCCGGGACGGGTTCCAGACGCAGCAGGATCATCGCGAAGCCGTTCTGCTGGCGGTACACCTGCTCGAAGAGGGCCGGCGCGCGAAGGTCGCGGCTCACATCGATCCAAAGATCGGGACTGCATGCGGCGATGTCGCTCGCGATATCCCGCCGAAGCAGACCGCCGTGACAGAACGAGTGTACCGGGACCGGGCTGCCGACCGCGCAGATGATGGCCGGGAAGGAGAGGCTACGGTAGCAGCGCTGCACCCGGCCGTTGCCCGCCACGACGATGGCGATCCGCTCGGGGTGGTACTGCACGTAGGCCCGAGCCGCCGTTTCCTTACCGACCCCGAAATCGCGCGCGAGCGCAAGAACGTGCTGCAGATCGGGCCCGGGAAAGGCCGCCATGGCCGCTCGGAGAAGGTGCGGGGGCATCAGCAGGAGTGAGGCGAAGCGGTTGGCCTCGACCTCCCTGCGCTGCCGCTGGTCGCCCTCCTTCGCCGCAACGCGCAGCAGGTCAGAACTTTTACACTGGAACCGGCCGGGCTGATCCGGGACATGGTGCGCCATCAGGAAGTGGCCGAGTTCGTGCGCGATGATGAAGCGGCGACGCGGTTCGCCCCCGCGCTTGGCGAGGATGATCCCTTCGGACCGCTTCGCGTCGGTCGCGAGGCCGCCTTCGAACCCATCGGCGTCGAGGTCGTCGATCCTCAGGATTCCGAGGCGCGCGCATAGCTGCTGGATCGGCACGGGCACCAGAAGGTTGGGCTCGGCCTGTAAGATGCGTTTGACGAGCGCCTCCGGCGAGCCCGCGCCCCCGAGGTCTATCCTGCTGATTGCCATCCGCGCAGCCCCTTCCCATCCCTAAGCCGTTTCATCACGCCGCCACGCACCCGCGATCCCGAAACCGGACTGCGGGGAGTTCGTGCAGGCGGCAAGCCGAAATAGGCTTCGTAGCCGATTGAGGGGCATGCCAAATTGAAAAGGGCCGCCCCAAAAGGCGGCCCTATCAAACCGGAAGCTTGGGTTTTTACGCGGATCAGAAATCCATGCCGCCCATGCCCCCCATACCACCGCCGCCACCGGGCATCGCCGGCGCTTCATTCCTCGGAGCATCCGAGATCATGGCTTCAGTGGTGACCAGAAGCCCAGCGACTGACGCGGCACCTTGTAGTGCTGCACGCACGACCTTTGCGGGATCAACGATACCGGCCTGGAGCATGTCAACGTACTCCTCGGTCTGGGCGTTGAAGCCATAAGTCGCCGATGAGTTGGCAAGGATCTTCCCGACCACAATCGAGCCTTCGACGCCCGAGTTCTGGGCGATCTGACGGATCGGAGCTTCAAGCGCCTTCAGGACGATCTTAATGCCGGCCTGGACGTCAGGATTGTCGTTGGTGAGGCCCTGAGCCGCCGCCTTGGCGCGAAGGAGCGCCACGCCGCCGCCAGGCACGATGCCTTCCTCGACCGCCGCACGGGTCGCATGAAGCGCATCATCAACGCGGTCCTTCTTCTCCTTGACCTCGATCTCGGTCGAGCCGCCGACGCGAATGACGGCGACGCCGCCGGCGAGCTTGGCCTGCCGCTCCTGGAGCTTCTCACGGTCGTAGTCCGAGGTGGTGTCCTCGATCTGCGCCTTGATCTGCGCCACACGTGCTTCGATGTCGGCCTTGTCGCCGGCACCGTCGATGATCGTGGTGGTCTCTTTGTCGATGCGTACCCGCTTGGCGTGGCCCAGCATCTCAAGGGTGACGTTCTCGAGTTTGATTCCGAGATCCTCGGCGATCATCTGGCCCTTGGTCAGCAGGGCAATGTCTTCGAGCATGGCCTTGCGACGGTCACCAAAGCCCGGAGCCTTCACAGCGGCGACCTTGAGGCCGCCGCGCAGCTTGTTCACCACGAGGGTGGCGAGCGCCTCGCCCTCGATATCCTCGGCAATGATGAGTAGCGGCTTGCCCGTCTGCACCACAGCCTCAAGGATTGGCAAAAGCGCCTGGAGAGAACCGAGCTTCTTTTCGTGGATAAGGATGTACGGATCCTCGAGATCCGCCATCATCTTCTCGGGGTTCGTCACGAAGTACGGCGAGAGATAGCCACGGTCGAACTGCATACCCTCGACGACGTCGAGCTCGGTCTCGGCGGTCTTGGCTTCCTCTACGGTGATGACGCCCTCCTTGCCAACCTTCTCCATGGCGTGAGCGATCATCTCGCCGATTTCCTTGTCGCCATTGGCAGAGATCGTGCCTACCTGGGCGATCTCCTCGGAGGAGGCCACCTTGCGGGCACGCTCGCCGATATCTTTCACGACCGCAGCAACAGCGAGGTCGATGCCACGCTTTAGGTCCATTGGGTTCATGCCGGCGGCCACGTACTTCACGCCCTCGCGGACGATGGAGGCAGCCAGCACGGTTGCCGTTGTGGTGCCGTCACCAGCGATGTCGCTCGACTTCGAAGCCACTTCGCGCACCATCTGAGCGCCCATGTTTTCGAACTTATCGGCGAGTTCGATCTCCTTGGCGACGGTGACGCCGTCCTTGGTGATGCGGGGCGCGCCGTAGCTCTTCTCGATGACGACGTTGCGACCCTTGGGCCCCAGCGTGACCTTCACGGCGCTGGCAAGAAGCTCGACACCGCGCAACATTTTCTCGCGGGCATCGACGGAGAAACGAACGTCTTTGGCAGCCATGGGGGTGATCTCTTCAGTGATGTAAGGCCCTGAGGCACGCCACAGCGGGCGCCTCGAAAGAGCAGGTCATCGGGTTTGCGAGCGACGCAACCGACCTAGGCGACGACGCCCATGATGTCGGATTCCTTCATGATCAGAAGGTCCTGACCGTCGATCTTGACCTCGGTGCCGGACCACTTGCCGAACAGCACGCGGTCACCGGCTTTCACGTCGGGAGCGTTGATGCGCCCTGATTCGTCCCGAGCGCCGGGCCCGACGGCGATGACCTCGCCCTCTTGCGGCTTCTCCTTTACGGTATCCGGGATGATGATACCGCCCTTGGTCTTCTCCTCACCTTCGATGCGGCGGACGACGACACGGTCGTGCAGAGGGCGAAACTTCATGTTTTGGATCCGGTTTCCTAGCGATCAACCGTCGCCGGTAGGGCGCGGTATCGCAGGGGAGGCAGCTGTCCGAGATTCCACAGCTTACCCCGCGGCCGAGGCTTAGCACTTAATCAGCGAGAGTGCTAACGAGCCTCGTTGCAGTATGTTTGCCCGCACCCAATCACATTGAACGGAATCTGCGATGGGTGAGAAATCAGGCAGGCCATAATACGACACAAGCGCCCCTTGAACCCATCGTCGATAGTGAGCCTTTTGCAGCTTCTCGCGTCCCGCGGAAACGCGAACTATGAAAAGCCCTTCGTTGATGCTCCTACTTTGCACGTGGCTTGCTGCCTGCTGAGCCTTGCGGAAACAACTTCGTGAAGGCAGCCTGCATTTGCTCCGAGCTTTGAGGAATCAGCGTCATCCAGCTTTTCAGGAGCGCCTCAGGTGAAAAGCGGTTCATTTCGTCTAGAACCCGTTTTTCCATCTCAGCCATAACGGCCGCCTGCATCGGCTTGACGTCTGGAAGCCCCATAAACTGCCTCGCCTCTTCCGGAGTACAATCCACCTCAACCGTGACTTTCATCTCGTGAATCTCCCCCAAAACCTCAACGCCGTTGAAATGCGTTCCATTGGTGAAGCATGTGCCTGTGTAAGGCTCAAGGTGCTTGCGAGGCCACCCATAGGAACGATGGGTCCGGGCGGCAGACCTTCCCGGCGGCACCGAATTTGAAGCGGGCCACAGGCTCAAGTAGCCAGCACCAGAAACGTTTCTAGTACAGCTGAAGATTTCTCGTCGGTTCAGTCTATAGGATTGTACAATGAATAGGGGGCACGAAATAAATGCACATACGACCCTACAGGTGCGGAGATGACCAGGCTACTGTGCTCGCGGTCTTCGAACGGACCTTCCACACTTCCCATTCATTCTTAGATAGCAGCGAGCAAATAAAGGCTCGCCAGCATCTCGCACTTCTGCTGAGCCGCCCGGAAACCCTGATTGCAGAGGTGGATAGTTCCGTGATTGCCTTCATTACCGTGGATGACGGAGATTACATTTCAGCATTGTACGTAGACCTCCCACATGTCAGCCGGGGTGTGGCATCGGCCCTCCTGCAGGCGGCACAAGATCGTCACCAGATCCTTTGGCTTCACGTCTTCGCGCAGAATGTTTCTGCCGTGCAGTTCTACAAAGCTCGGGGCTTCGCCGTAGTGGATGAGGATAGGCAAATCGATAGCTCAGGTCGCCGGCATCGACGCTTCGAAATGGAAAACGCCAACGGTTTCGCCACGTATCGTTGACTGCGAGCCACGCGATGGAGCTCTAGTTTGCGTTGGCTCAGCTCAGGCAGTTAGTCCGATGCTTCGGGGTTTACCCTTATGGAGAACCGATCACGCGCCGTGATGCGTTCGGTGGGGAGGTCGATCACTTCCCCCTGAAATATTTCCTGGCTTAGGAAGCAGCGCTCAATGTCGGACCGCTCTTCTTCGATGTCGATATACCAGCACCGCCTCCGACTGCTCCAGCGATAGCTACGAGCTTTCAGGACGTCCTTCGTTGCGATGGGTGAGCCAGCGGCCCAAATGCGAAGACTGGGCTTGCGCGCGGTTTCGAGCAGGCACGCCAGCGCAAGCCGACCGGATGTCTTCAGGGGGGCTGCCAGCAGTGCACGAAGGGCATGGCAATCGTCGATGGCACGGTGGCCCTTATGGAAGAAACCGTAATCGGTCAGCAGGTAGCCGAGCTTCATGCCCTCGTGGCCTTCGTCACGCCATGGCACTTGATGGCAAGTGCAAGCCCAGTTCTTCTCAACGAAGATCGGCCAGCGGCTCTCACAAAACTGGCGGTCGAAGCTTGCGTTATGGGCGATCACCACGACGGCATCGCCAGCCATCGCTTGTACCGCCGCGTCATTAATCCGTTGACCGGCCACGTCAGCGTCCGTGATGCCGGTCAGTCGCGTGATCTCTGGCGGAATCGGCTTCTGCGGCTCTTGGAGTTGGTTGAAGACCTGGAGCACCCGGTAGATGCGGCCGCTCGCTCCGTACTCGAACTTGATCATGCCAAGCTCGATCACCTCGTCGTGCGTGTGATCGACCCCGGTTGTTTCGGTATCGAGGATCAGTCCAATGAACGTAGGCTCGGTCGGCTGATCGGTGCAATCGACGAACGGTCCGACCCTCCTAAGCACGCGGTATTCGCCTGTGCTCTCCAGCACAGAAGCAATGCTGTCGAGGGGGTGCATCACCGCTACCGTGTCCTTGCCTTCAGACTCACCGTCGCATGGCATCTAGGGGCTGCGTCCCGCTCGTGGAAAGACACGGTTGCGTTGGCTCAACTCGACGTGCTGAGCCTCGGTGCCGAGAAAATTAGCATGTGCCAGGGTTCATGCCCCCAAAGGCAGAGCGGCCATGCGGCCCTACGGCTTACCCGCAATAACGCTGCCACGCTCTTCAAGCGCTCGGCCTCGCGTGCGCGAGGCGAAGTCCAGCAAAATCCAGCTTTAGCCGACACAAGCCGATACAAAATGTGGGGTGAATTGGGGGTGGTCGCTCGTCGTCAGGCCAAATTCCGCAGCGATTGCAATGATTTGGCTTGGTCAAATGGCGGAGGGAGCGGGATTCGAACCCGCGATACCGTTTCCGGTATACACACTTTCCAGGCGTGCGCCTTCAACCACTCGGCCACCCCTCCAGTCTCACACGTCGATGCCAGCCAAAGAGGCGGCGGCGATGCGCGAGTGGCGTGCTGTACAAGCCGCGTTCTCGGCGTGCAAGGGACCAGAGCACCGATCGGGTGAGGAAACGTCCGATTTCGCGATTGCTCCGGTGTACCTGTGTCTCAATGGCACCGGGCGGGCGCATCGGAACGCGGCATGCGTTGCGCCATGCGAGGGGGGCTTGGACCGCCACGCGAGGGGGTCTTAGACCGCCATGCGGCGGGTTTTGCGCGATCAGGCGCATTGCGCATCGCGGGGGCTCGAGCGTGGCCCGTCATTGCCGGTCCCGTCGTCGAGCGTGGGGATAAGACCGAGTGGTTCGTTTGGTCGTCGGCGCTCGCTTCGGCAGGCCCGGATGAACAGACCGTGTCCTGCCGTTTGCTGATGTCCCTTCCGTTGAAGGTCCGTTCCGGTTTGCCCGTCCAGCGAAGGCTCGAGGGGCGTGGTTTGCCGAGCATTCCATGGACGGGCGTGTCGGCTTGTAAGACGCCTTCCCAGATAGACTAGTTGGATAGCGGCTCTCCGGTTTCTAGTCCTTTTTATGCAATTGCCGCATCACTTCGCATCTGGTTTCTAGAAACGGCAGATTGCGACGAGATCCTGGCGA
The DNA here is from genome assembly GCF_031843785.1 of Methylobacterium sp. WCS2018Hpa-22. NCBI lineage: Bacteria > Pseudomonadati > Pseudomonadota > Alphaproteobacteria > Hyphomicrobiales > Methylobacteriaceae > Methylobacterium > Methylobacterium sp. WCS2018Hpa-22. The sequence continues at coordinate 191,358 of NZ_JAVTJA010000005.1, read as the reverse complement.
GTTTTCGTCGTGCATCGACCTGAACGTTGCGATGCAGCGAGGAGCGGGACATGCCTTCGATCAAGTATACGTACGGCATTGAATTCGATCCTAACGCGAGCCTTGCGATATCGATATCGAACGCGATCTATGACGATGACGGCGCAAAGTACAAATTTCGCGGTCAGATCAACAACGATCCCTATGGGAATGTGATTTCACAGCTCTATAATGGCATCAACAATCTGTCGGAAGATTATATCCTTGAACAATATAAAGTCAGTTTCAACATAAATTTCTCCGATACTACTGGAAATGTGACGCTGAATGGGCATGATTTCGATGACATCATTCAGGGCGGCGTGGGAGACGACATTCTTCGCGGTGGTGCGGGCGACGACACGATACGCGGCATGGGCGGGGCCGACACGTTCTGGGGCGGTGACGGCGACGACCGCCTCGTCGTAAGGGAGGCAGGCGCGAGCGTTCACGGCGATGCCGGCATGGACAAACTGTTCCTGCAGGGAGGAGACAGTTTCGTCTTCACCGACGATACGCTGCAGAATGTCGAGACCATTCATCTCGGTGCGGGCTCCGAATTGGACCTCTCCGCCGTCACGGCGGGCGTGACTATCATCCAAACCAGCAAGATCGGACTTCCGGGCACGATCGTCGGCACTCAGGATGCCGACACGATCATCGCAGGTGGTGGATACGTCTCTATCAGGGGCGGCGACGGCGACGATGTTCTCAAAGGGACGACCGGATTGCCCAGCTTCGCCGGAGAGGGTGGGAACGATGTCATCACCCTCGGCATGCGGGGCGGCCACGCAACCGGCGGCGAAGGCAATGACGTACTTGTCGGAAGCTCCGTGGCACCGAGCGCACTGCACGGCGATTCCGGCAACGATCGCATCAAGGCCGGTGCGGGTGGAGCGACGATCGGGGGCGGCGCGGATGCCGACAAGCTGTTCGCCAATTCGGGAGAGGACCTGTTCGTCTTCACCGCGGGTTTTGGCCGCGACAACCTCTATGGCCTCGATGTCGAGAACGATCGCATCGCTGTGGCCATCGCGGGTGTGGAGTCCGGCGATCTCATGTTCCGTTCGATGAATGGCGGGCAGGATACGCTGGTGACGTTCCGCGGCGTCGAGAGCAGCAACAAAATCATCCTGCACGACGTCCACCTCGCCGACCTCAAAATGGCTCAGGACGACCTGTTCCTCTTCGGCGCGTGACGGCGAGACTGGCCGCGAGATCTCCGCCCCACCGCACGGCTCCGTCCCGAGCCGTCAACCCGCCCGGCTCAGGCCGCGGCGGGTTTCCGGCGTCGCCCGAATGCGCCGAGCATGAGAAGAGTCGGGGATGGCTTTGGACGGGTCCATGGGCCGGGCCTCCGGAGGCTTCGATCTGCGCGGTGAAAGCATCACGGAAGCCCCGTCGTTTCTCGCAAGTCATGAATGACACTTTGGCACCATGATAAACATAGGTATATGTATTTTCGCGCAAATCCTTAAATTTTGCTTAGTATTCATTAGGTTTGGAACATGAAGGATGAGTATTTATTGACCGCCGTCAGTAACGGAGAATGCCTATGTCGAACATTCGCTTGCTCGCACTCGTCGCTCTACTCGGCATGGTCCCGGTCGGGACCGCAACGGCTCAACAGGGTACAGGGTCGCCGGGCGCCAGCGGGGCTCCAACGGGGGCCGAAGGTCAGAAGGTCGAGACCGGCAAGGAGATGACGGGCGGCGAGCGCGGCGGCGGATCGGGAAATACCGGAGTCCCCGGTGGCTCTCCGGCAGCCGATGGTAACAAGACGCAGGATAGCCGGACCACCAAGACCCGCGATCGCTGATCTGCCCCTGCCTCGTTCCGGCCGGAGCGCTCTGCGCCGAAGCGGATTCCGGTTCGGCGAAAAAGAGCGCGGCACCAGGAAGGCCTGGAGATGTGCCCCGGCCCGACGTGGTCGGGCGCATCTCTCGGCGGATCACTCCGCGCCCAGCAATCGATGCTTTCGGCGCCGTATTAGAGGCGGCCGAGAGCGCTCTCTTCTGGAAGCGAGCCTCCCTCCCCTCCTAGCGCCCCTCCCCTCAAGCCGGTTCGGTCGCCAACGAGCCGGATTTGGTGGTGGCAGTCCTTAAAAATTAACTCTTCGCTAACCCTGAGCCCGGCAATTCTTGCCGGGTCCACGTGGGACGTGAAGGGTGTCGAGTATGAGCGAGACGGGCGCCGCCGCGCCGGCTCAGGGGCCGGGTCTGGGGCAGTTCGCGAGTTTCGCGATGCCCAACCGCGCCAACCTCACCGCTCTGTCGAAGCGCACCGACCTGTTCTTCGCCACGGCGGTGATGGGCATCCTCACGGTGCTCATCTTCCCGCTGCCGGCCTTCCTGCTCGACCTGCTGCTGGCCGTCTCGATCATCATCTCGGTCATCATCATGATGACGGGCCTGTTCATCGACAACCCGCTCGAATTCACCGTCTTCCCGACCCTGCTCCTCGTCGCGACCCTGTTGCGGCTGGCCCTGAACCTCGCATCGACGCGCCTCATCCTCGGCCATGGCCACGAGGGAACGGCGGCTGCAGGCCACGTCATCGAAGCCTTCGGCAACTTCGTGATGGGCGGCAACTTCGTCATCGGCATCATCGTGTTCGCGATTCTCATCATCGTGAACTTCGTCGTCATCACCAAGGGTTCGGGCCGTATCGCGGAAGTCGCGGCCCGCTTCACCCTCGACGCGATGCCCGGCAAGCAGATGGCGATCGATGCCGATCTCTCGGCCGGTCTCATCGACGAGAAGGTGGCGAAGGCCCGGCGCGCCGCGCTGGAGGAAGAATCCTCCTTCTTCGGTGCCATGGACGGTGCCTCGAAATTCGTGCGCGGAGACGCCATCGCCGCGCTGCTCATCACCTTCATCAACGTCATCGGCGGCATCATCATCGGCGTGGCCCAGCAGGGCATGCCCTTCGGTGCCGCCGCGAAGACCTACACGCTGCTCACCATCGGTGACGGCCTCGCCAGCCAGGTTCCGGCCCTCATCGTCTCGACGGCGGCCGGTATCCTCGTCTCGAAGGCGGGCGTGAAGGGATCGGCCGACAAGGCGCTCGGCAAGCAGCTCGCCAACTACCCGAAGGCGCTCGGCATGTCGTCGGGCGTGATGGTTCTGCTCTCGCTGCTGCCGGGCATGCCGATGCTGCCCTTCCTCGCCCTCGCCGGCGCTTCGGGCTACGCCGCATGGCACTTCGCCAAGGTCGCCCGCGAGGCCCCGCCCCTCGATTCCGACGGTGCGCCGATGGACGCCACCGCCGTGGCCGCCGCCCAGGCCGCCAAGGAGGAGACGGTGACCGATCTCCTCAAGCTCGACGATCTGAAACTGGAAATGGGCTACGCGCTCCTCGCCCTCGTCAACGGGCAGGAGGGCCAGGACCGCCTGACGGACCAGATCAAGGCCCTGCGCCGCCAACTCGCGGCAGAACTCGGCTTCGTCATGCCCTCGGTCCGTATCCTCGACAACGTCCAGCTCGATTCCAACGCCTATGTGGTCCGGGTGAAGGAGATCGAGGCCGGCACGGGTCAGATCTTCCCCGGTCAGTTCATGGCCATGGACCCGATGGGCGGACAGGTGCAGCTGCCCGGGCAACACATGCTGGAGCCGACTTTCGGCCTGCCCGCCACCTGGATCGACGCCTCCCTGCGCGATCAAGCGCAGCTCAAGGGCTACACCGTGGTGGATGCGGCCACCGTGGTCTCGACCCATCTCACCGAGATCATCAAGGCGCATGTCTCCGAGCTTCTCAACCATGTGGAGGTGCAGAAGCTGCTGAAGGAGCTCTCGAAGGACCACGCCGACCTCGTCAAGGAGGTGGTGCCCTCGCAGATCGGCACCACGGGCATCCAGCGCGTGCTGCAATACCTCCTCGCCGAGCGGGTCTCGATCCGCGATCTCGGCTCCATCGTGGAAGGCATCGCCGAGGTGGCGGGCCATGTGAAGAATCCGCGCGACATCGTCGAGCATGTCCGCGCCCGTCTCGGCCGCCAGATCTGCGCGCAGTACCAGGGGCATGACGGCATGCTGCCGATCATCACCCTCTCGCCGCTCTGGGAGCAGACGTTCCTCGAATCCATCGCCGGGGAGCGCGACGAGCGCTACCTCGCGATGCAGCCCTCCAAGCTGTCGGAATTCGTCAACACGGTGCGCGACCGCTTCGAACAGGCCGCGCGGATGGGCGAGATGCCTGTCCTCGTCACCTCGGCTCAGGCTCGGCCTTTCGTGCGCTCGATCATCGAACGCTTCCGCCGCGAGACGGCCGTCATGAGCCAGGCGGAGATCCACCCGCGCGCGCGGCTGCGGACGGTCGGTTCGGTCTGAGGCCGATATCCGGAATCACGGTGAGGGTCCGCCCGACCGTACCGCGGCGCTCTAAAGGCTCCTTGAGCCGTTTTCCCAAAGCTCTGCCTCATCCTGAGGTGCCGCGTAGCGGCCTCGAAGGAGACGTCCAGAGATCGCGCGACCACTGGAAGTCTCCTTCGAGGCCTTCGCTGCGCTTCGTCTCCTCAGGATGAGGTGATCTGATTGGATGATGGACCTTGGCACAGGTGCCCGCTGGGACATCCGAACGACCGGATTCTCAGAGCGGCTTCTTCTCCAGCCGCTTCTCGATCCTGTTCGGATCGATGCCCGGAGCGACGACGGGGGGCGCGGGCACGGCGGAGGCCGGCGGCGCTTTCGCGAGGTCGGCCAGGCGTGAGCGCTCGTAGAGCAGGACGACCACTACCGAGATGAGCGCCGGGATCCAGAAATAGAACACCCGGAACACGATGACGGCCGCGATGATCGCGTCCTTCTGGCCGGGATCGGTGATCTGCATCGCCGTGATGAAGACGAGCTCGAAGACGCCGAGCCCGCCCGGGGCGTTCGAGACCAGGGCGACGGAGAACGAGGCGAGGAAGATCGCGATGACCGCGATCGGGCCGGGATTCACCGCTTCCGGCAGGGCGAAATACAGGATGCCGGCGGCGCCGAGCAGTTCGAGGGGGGCCGCCAGGAGCTGGCGTCCCATGATCGCCGGGCGCGGATATTCGAGCTTGAACTTGCGGATGTGGAGCGGCGGAAGGCGCAGGATCGACCCGGCGACGTAGAGCGCGACGAAGGCCAGAAGGCCGATTCCGACGATGAGGGCGGTCTTCGGGTCGGTGAGGAAGCCCGGCAGGATGCCCTTGAGCCGCGAGAGCAGCTGCGGCTCGACCACGAGGACGATACCGCCGAGGAGGACCGTTCCCAGGAAGAAGGTGAAGGAGCAGAGAGCCACCAGCACCGCCACCTGGGCGGCCGAAAGGCCCTTGGCCGTATAGGCCCGGTAGCGGACCAGGGCGCCGGAGAAGACCGAGGCACCAATATTATGGGACAGCGCGTAGGTGGTGAACGAGCACACCGCCACGAAGAACCAAGAGATGCCGCGCACCCCCAGATGCAGCAGCGCGATCCGATCGTACCAGGCCAGGGCCGCATAGGCGACGAGGGTGGAGAGCCCGGCCAGCACCATGCGATGCGGCGGAATGGCGACGATGGCCGCCCATACCGCCGCCATCGAGGTCGTCTTCAGCTCCTGGTAGAGAAAGTAACCGGAGATGGCGATCGCCAGGATGCCGATGAGCGGCCAGGCGAAATCCTTGATTGTCTTCATCACGAACCGGTCATGCCCCCACAGCCCAGCCTACCTGCACGACCGCGAGGAGCATCGCAAGCGAGACGGCCGGCCCAGGCATTACCCGGACAGATGTCATGTGAACATGACGACTTCGTGCCGCCCGCCGCGCCGCTCGTTCAGGCGCGGATGCGGGAGAGGCCGATACCGTCCATGGCCGCCTGATCGCGGGCCGCCTCGGCGACGCGTTCCGCCGTGCGCTCGCGATCCTCGAGGATCTCGATCTTCTTGAGCTCCTCGAACGCCTCGCCGAGCTCGGCCTTGGCGTCCGTGAGCTGGCCTTCCAGGGCGAGCGCGGATTGGCGCATGTTGTCCCGTCGGGTCGCGGCGGCGCGGGCATAGGTCGGATAGGCGAAATGGCCGGTGTCGGTGATGCCCGCGCGGCCTTCCTCGTAGGCGACCTCGCGGTCGAGCTCGGACGCCATCCGGTTGAAATCGGCCATCATCATCTCGATTTGCGTCACCCGCCGACGCTTCTCGTCGACCTGGAAGCGGCGCAGCCGGATCAACGTGTCACGCGATTTCATATTGAGGGTCCCATTCCACGCCACGCACGAAAGGCCGGCGCCGTCGGCGCCGGAGACGAGAGAGAAGACGTTCCGGACGTCACTCAGGCGCCGCCGACGATCGCTGCCAACCGTTGGTAACCCTCGCCTATCGAGGTTGCTTCTTCCTTACTCTGACCCAGAAAAGCCTCGATACTTGGCATCAACCCGACGGCTTCGTCCACTTCCGCCGACGCGCCGGCCCTGTAGGCGCCGAGTCTGATGAGTTCCTCCATGTCGGCATAGGTGGAAAGGATGCGCCGGGCGCGCCTCACGGTCGGCAGATGGACGGGGTCGCAGGAGCGCGGCATGGTCCGCGAGACGGAGCGCAGGACGTTGATGGCCGGATAGCGCCCCCGCTCGGCGATGCCGCGCTCCATCACGATATGCCCGTCGAGGATGCCGCGCACCGCATCGGCCACCGGCTCGTTATGGTCGTCGCCCTCCACCAGCACGGTGAAGAGGCCCGAGATCGCGCCCTGCCCCGTGCCGGGTCCGGCCCGCTCCAGCAGGCGCGGCAATTCGCTGAACACCGTCGGCGTGTAGCCCTTGGCGGTGGGCGGCTCGCCCGCGGCGAGGCCGATATCGCGCTGGGCCATGGCGAATCGGGTGATCGAATCGATCATGCAGAGAACCTGCGCCCCCTGATCGCGAAAGTACTCGGCCATGGCCAGGGTGACGTAGGCCGCGTTGCGCCGCATGAGGGCCGGCTCGTCCGACGTCGCCACCACCACCACCGAACGGGCGAGACCGGCGGGGCCGAGATCGTCCTGGAGGAATTCCTGCACCTCGCGCCCGCGTTCGCCCACGAGGCCGATCACCGCCACATCCGCTGCCGTGTAGCGGGCGAGCATGGAGAGGAGGACGGACTTGCCGACCCCGGAGCCGGCGAAGATGCCCATGCGCTGGCCGGCGCACATGGTGATGAAGGTGTTGATGCAGCGGATGCCGAGATCCAGCGGCGGGCCGACCCTGCGGCGGGCATGGGCCGGCGGCGGATCGGCGCGCAGGGGGTAGATGGCCGGGCCGGACGGCAGCGGGCCGAGCCCGTCCACCGGTCGGCCGAGGGCGTCGATGGTCCGCCCGAGCCAGCCGGCGGAGGGGCGGATCGCGCCGGCGGCCTCGTCGCGCACCATGGCCGGACAGCCGCGCCGAACGCCTTCGAGCGAGCCGAACGGCATGGCCAGTGCCCGGTCGCCCTGGAACCCGATGATCTCGCAAGGGACGGCGCCGCCGCCATGCTCCACCATGATGTCCAGGCGCCCGCCGAGCCGCATGGCAGCGACCGGCCCGGCGACCTCGACCAGCAGGCCCTTGATCGCCACGACGCGACCGAACGTCTCCAGGGTCTGGATGCCGGCGAGTGCGGCCTGGGCCGCAGCGAGATTCAGCGTGGGAGAAACGCGGGGCCGGTCCGTCATCTGCGCGTCTCTCAACGATTCATTTACCTCCCTCCTTAACACTGCGTACATCGGGCTTGAAGCGGTCCGTCGTCATTCATGAACGGACTTTCGTTCGTTCGGGATACGATGCATCGCTTGGGCGTGTCAGTTGAGATACAGCTGTCGACGAAGGCAAATCTATCAAGTGCTTAGCTGAATGTTTTCGTGTAATGCTTCCGCCGGCCCCTCACCTCTCGGGGCCGGATCGCCGATCGGTCGCAGCATCATTTTCGGAAACGTTCAATTCTGTGCTTGCCACCGAGAATCAGGTTTTGTTAACGATTAACCATTAGCGTTTCACGTCTATGACGAGGGAGCGTCCGCCACGGGCCGGTGGTGGACGAATGGCGGGGGCTTGCCCGAACGCTGAATACGGCCGGCTGGGCTGGGGACCGACGATGCGGGTACTTCTGATCGAAGACGACAGCGCAACCGCGCAGAGCATCGAACTGATGCTCAAGTCGGAGAGCTTCAACACCTACACGACGGATCTCGGCGAGGAAGGTATCGACCTCGGCAAGCTCTACGATTACGACATCATCCTTCTCGACCTGAACCTCCCCGATATGTCGGGTTACGAGGTGCTGCGCAATCTGCGTGTGGCGAAGGTCAAGACGCCGATCCTGATCCTCTCCGGCATGGCCGGCATCGAGGACAAGGTGAAGGGCCTCGGCTTCGGAGCCGACGATTACCTCACCAAGCCCTTCCACAAGGACGAGCTGGTTGCCCGCATTCATGCGATCGTCCGCCGCTCGAAGGGCCATGCCCAGTCGGTCATCACCACCGGCGACCTGATCGTGAATCTCGATCAGAAGACCGTCGAGGTCACCGGCAGCCGGGTCCATCTCACCGGCAAGGAGTACCAGATGCTGGAGCTCCTCTCGCTGCGGAAGGGCACGACCCTCACGAAAGAGATGTTCCTCAACCATCTCTACGGCGGCATGGACGAGCCCGAGCTCAAGATCATCGACGTCTTCATCTGCAAGCTGCGCAAGAAGCTCGCCAACGCCTCCTCCGGCAAGAACTACATCGAGACCGTCTGGGGACGCGGCTACGTCCTTCGTGAACCGAACGAAGGCGAAGAGCGGATCGCCGTCTGATCCTCCTCGCTTCGGAACTCGGAAAAAAAGGCCTCGCGTGAGCGGGGCTTTTTTGTTGCGGCGAAGGGCCAATCGAAAGGGCGGGCCCGAGTAGCGTTTCGCGCACCGGTAAGCCCTGTCCCAAGATCGCCGTCGTTCATGGCGTCTCAGCGCTCGTTCTTATCCGAATCGATCCGGATCGTGAGGTGAGCGCTTCCTTGCATCAGAAGGACGACCGTACTTCCGATCTTCGAAAGAGGAATGCCGGTCAATGACAATTCGCCGGTCGCGAAAGCCGACGACACCCTTTGTCGTTCGATCTCCCGCCCATCGATGGCGAGGGTCGCGAGCTTGCCGGATTGTCGGTCGGCCAGAGCCGCGAGACGTTTCGCGCTCTCAGCGTCGAGGAGCAGACGCGCGGTCGCTCTGTTCGAAGTGCGCGCGTCTCCCTTGATCGCCGCCTTCGCGACCCGCAGGGGGATTGTTTCGGCCATTGCGGGCTGAAGCGGGATTATTGCCCCTAGAAGAGCCAGGATGGCGAACTGCTTCATGTCGTCAAACCCGTTCTGCAGACGAGCCGGCCTCGCCTGAGCGGGGAGGAACTACAACCCCACGACCTTGCGCAGCATCGGCTGAGGCTGCGTGGCCAGGCCCGGCCGTGCCGCGCTTGGCGCCTGTCCGTAGAGGCCGCGATGCTGCGGGTGCGGCACGAGCCGGTCGGTGAGCCCGATCACGGTTTCGGCCGCGCCGAGAAGCACGACGCCATCCGGGGTCAGGCTGGAGCTGAGACGTCCCAAAACGTCGCCCTTCGTCGGCGCGTCGAAATAGATCAGCACGTTGCGGCAATAGATGATGTCGAACGCCCCGAGCGATTCGAATGGGTGCAGCAGGTTCAGTGGGCGAAAATCCACCATCTGGCGCAGGCTGGCGGAGATGCGCCACTGATCGCCCACCTGCTCGAAATGCTTGAGCAGGGATTGTACCGGCAGGCCGCGCTGCACCTCGAAATGGCTGTAGAGGCCGGCCTTGGCCTTATCCAGCACCTCGGTCGAGAGGTCGGTGGCGACGATATCCACCTGCCAGCCGGCCAGGCGCGGTGCCGCGTCCTGGATCAGCATGGCCAGGGAATACGGCTCCTGGCCCGTGGACGCCGCCGCGCACCAGATCCGCAGGCGGCGCTGGCTCGCGCGCCGAACCAGGGCTTCCGGCAACAGCACGTCCCGGAACAGATCGAAGGGCACGCGGTCCCGGAAGAAGAAGGTCTCGTTGGTGGTCATCGCCTCGACCACCGCGCGTTCCAGGCTCGGGTCACGCGGGGACTTCAGCGCGTTGACCAGATCGTGGAGGGTCGCGAGGGTGAAGCGCCGGCAGACGGGCGTGAGCCGGCTCTCGATGAGGTAGCGCTTCTCGGCACTGAGAGCGAGGCCCGACCGCGTCTTCAGGTAGCTGCGCAGGAAGTCGAATTCGAGATCGGTCATGCGCCATGCCCCGTCAGGAGGTTGCGGAGTGCCGGGCCGATCTCGCCGAGCGGTAGCACGGCCTGGGCGAGGCCGGCCTTGGCGACGCTGCCCGGCATGCCCCAGACGGTGCTGGTCGCCTCGTCCTGGGCGAGCACAGCCGCCCCCGCCTCCGTCAGCGAGCGAGAGCCGTTGGTCCCGTCGGATCCCATGCCGGTGAGGATCACCGCGAGGGCCGCCGATCCGTAGAACGCGGCGGCATCATGGAACAGCACGTCCACCGCCGGGCGGCAGAAATTCACCACCGGCCCATCGTCGAGGCGGATGGAGAGGTCGTTCCGGCTGCCCTGCAGGCCCATATGGCGGCCGCCCGGGGCGACGTAGATTCGGCCCGGCACGATACGCTCGTCGGGCTTGCCCTCCGCCGCCGGAATACCGGTCCTGGCACCGAGATGCTCGGCGAAGACCGCCGTGAAGACCGGTGGCATGTGCTGGACGATCAGGACAGGAAACTGCCGCAGGGTTGCGGTTCCGATCTTCTCCAGCACCTCGCCGACGGCGCGCGGGCCGCCGGTGGACGAGCCGATGAGCAGGCAGCGCGGCGGGATTCCCGTTCGGGTTTTCGGGCGCAGGACGAAGGGGGTCGCCGGCCGTTGGGCCGGTGCCGGGGCACTCTGGACCGCTCCGACAGGGGCTGGCGCGGCATGGGGCCGCCGCCGGGCGCGGGCCGCTCCGAACACGCGGACGCGCTCGATCAATTCGGCGCGGAACGTATCCGAGGTGGTGACGCCGCGATTGCTTTCCGGCTTGGCAAGGTAATCGACGGCGCCGAGGGCGAGGCATCGCAGGGAGATGTCGGCGTTACGCGTTGTCAGCGTCGACATCATCACGACCTGGACGCCAGGGCTCTTGGCGAGAATCAGAGGCAGGGCCTGCGTCCCGTCGAGTTCCGGCATGTCGATGTCGAGAAGCACGACATCGGGATCGGTGCGCGACATGGATTCCAGCGCGATCCGGCCATTCGAGGCCGTCGCCACCACCTCGAACCCGGCTTCGCCGATCCACCGGGCCACGAGGCCGCGAACCACGGCGGAATCATCGGCGATCATGACCCGCACGCGAGCGGCGTTGCTAGCGGCGCCCCCGGTATGCGGAGCGAAGGCGGGGGCGGAGGCGGCAGCGGCCATGGAACTCTACGCTTCGTCGGGACGACGGGAAAACCTCAGCGACGATGGGGCAGGACTGGAACCCACCCTGTCTCCGGGTCAGGCGGCGTCGGCCTGCTGGCCGAATCCAACCTGTTCGAGCTTGGCCGTGACGATGTCGCGGTCGAACGGCTTCATGATGTACTCGTCGGCGCCGGCATGCAGTGCCCGTGCGATGGCACCGACGTCGTTCTCGGTGGTGCAGAACAGCACCTTCGGCGCCAGACCTCCGGGTGTCTGGCGCAGGACCCGGAGGAACTCGTAGCCGTCCATGGTCGGCATGTTCCAGTCGAGCAGGATCACGTCGGGCATCGCTTCGACGCAAGCCGTCAGGGCCTTGGCGCCGTCCTCGGCCTCCCCGACCTTGAAGTTCATGGACTCGAGGATACGCCGCGCGACTTTCCGGATGACGGCGGAATCATCGACGATGAGGCAGTTCTTCATGGGGCTGTCCTCGATCTGGATGGTCAAGCGGCACCGGCGACGTCGAGTTTCGTTCCGAAGGCGAGCAGCGCGTCGACATCGAGGATGACGAGAAGTCTTCCATCGAGCCGGTGCACCCCGAGGGAGAGATTGCGCCAGCGGGAATCGAGGTTGATGGGCACCGGCTCATGCGTCTCCGCTCCGAGCTTCAGCACCTCGCCGACACCATCGACCACGAGGGCGAAGGTTTCGCCACCCTGTTCGAGGCCGATCGCCATCTTCTGGCTGTCGTCGGCACGGTCGGCGAGACCGAGACGTCGGCGCAGGCACAGGGCCGTGACCACGCGTCCGCGCAGGTTGAGGAGGCCGACGATCTCCATCGGCGCCAGCGGGACGGGCGTCACGCCGGCGGGAATGAAGACGTCGTGGACCCGGTCGATCGCGAGGCCGAACATCGTGTCGGCGACGAAGACCGTGATGAAGTCGGTGGTGGCGCCGGAATCGACGCCTTTGTTGCTGTTGGCGGCCTGCATCATGGCTCAGATTCTCCGATTCTGTTCGAAGGCCGTGTTCAGGCGGCTTTGGGAAGGCTGACGATGTCGATTTCGCTGAGGGCCGAGATCAGCCCGCTGCGGTCGAACTTCGCCACCAGATCGAGGATCGAAAGCGACCGGGCGCGCTCGATGGCATCGACGCCCACCGTGCCGGAGAGGCCGATGACCGGGAGCTGCGAGACCCGCTCGTCGCCCTTCCGCATGGCGGCGACCAGATCGAAGCCGTTGCGGCCCGGCATTTCCAGGTCGCACACCACCACGTCGATCCGGCTGTTGTTCACCAGGGTGGTGAGAGCGGCTTCCGCGCTTCCGGCGGTGATCACGTTGTAGCCGGCGGCCTTGAGGACTGGGCTCAGCATGTCGCGGAAGAAGGCGGAATCGTCGACCAGGAGCAGCGTCGCGCTGCGCTTCTCCGGCTTGTGCGCGCCCCGCGCCCAGTCGTCATAGGCGAGCGGCAGGAAGTGGGCGATGTTGATGATCTCCGTGGCGCGGCCGCGCAGGACCGCCGAGCCGATGAGGTCCGAACGCTCGGCCGCGATCTCCACGTCGAGGCGCTCCTCGACGATGTCGATGATCTCGTCCACGACCAGGCCCATGGCCCGTTCGCCGTCCGAGAACACCACCAGCGCCTGCGTGCCTTCGCTCCTGATCTCGATCGACTGATCGGCCGGGACCAGCGGCATGAGCCGGCCACGGTACTGGATCAGCGGGCGTCCGCCGACCCACTCGATCTTGTTGGCTTCGATCTCCTCGAGACGTGTCACGAGCGAGAGCGGCACCGCCTTGAAGCTGCCTCCGCCGCCCTTGAATACCAGCAGCGTAGCCTTTGCGTCGGCGGCATCGGTCTCCTCCGGCTCGGCATCCACCGGGATGACGCCGGTCTGCGTACCCTGGCTGACCTGGCGGGCGATGCCGTTCGGATCGACGATCAGGACCACGGCACCGTCGCCGAGGATGGTGTTGCCGGCAAAGAGCGGCAGATGGCGCAGCTTCGACGACATCGGCTTCACGACGATTTCTTCCGTGTGGAAGACCTCGTCCACGAGGATGCCGAAACGCTGGCGTCCGACCTGGGCGACGACGACGAAGCCGGAATCGATGCTATCGGCGTTCTCCTGCTGCCCGAGCACCCCGGTCAGGGTGACGATCGGGAGAAGGCGCTCGCGCAGGCGCAGCACCGGCGAGCCGTTGATGCGCTCGACCTTCTGGGCCGTGGCCTTGTCGACGCGCACGAGTTCCAGCACCGCAACCTGCGGCACGGCGTAGCGAAGGTCGCCGGCCTTGACGATGAGGGCGGCGATGATCGCCAGCGTGAGCGGGATCTTGATGGTGAAGGTGGTGCCGCGGCCGAGTTGCGTGTTGATGTCGATGACGCCGCCGATCAGCTCGATATTGGTCTTCACCACATCCATGCCGACGCCGCGGCCGGACACCGAGGTGACCGCCTTCGCCGTCGAGAAGCCGGGATGGAAGATGAACTTCGCCACCTGGGCGTCGGTCATCTTGTCGATCTCGGACTGGCTCGCGACGTTGCGCTCCACGGCCTTGCGGCGGATGGCGGCGAGATCGAGGCCCTTGCCGTCATCGGCGATCTCGATCGTGATCGTTCCGCCCTCGTGATAGGCGGCGAGGCGGATCGTGCCACGGGCCGGCTTGCCCGCCGCTTTCCGGTCGGCGGTGGATTCGATGCCGTGGTCGGCCGAGTTGCGCACCATGTGGGTGAGCGGGTCCTTGATGACCTCGAGCACCTGACGGTCCAGCTCGGTCTCGGCGCCGCTCATGATGAGCTCGATCTGCTTGCCGAGTTCCGACGACAGGTCGCGAACCACGCGCGGCAGCTTCTGCCAGGCATTGCCGATCGGCTGCATGCGCGTCTTCATGACGCCTTCCTGCAGCTCGGCCGTCACATGGCTGAGGCGCTGCAGGGGAACCTTGTAGGTGGAATCGTCGTGGCGACGGGCGATCTCGAGGAGCTGGTTGCGGGTCAGCACCAGCTCGGACACCATCGTCATGAGGTGTTCGAGCGTGTCCACGTTGACGCGGATGCTCTGGACCTTCGAGGCTCCGCCCTCGGATTCCCCGGAGGGAGCGTCCGACCCGTTCTTCCGGTTGGCGCCCTTCGAGGACGAATCCTCGGCCAGCGACGCAGGTTCGAACTCGGGAGCGGTGAATTCGGGCTGCTTCGGTTCGGCCATGGCGATGGGTGCCGGCTCCAGCGGGAGCGGCTCCGACAGGTCGGGACCTTCGGCTTCGAGGAAGGCGCGCTCCAGATCGTCGAGGGAGACTTCGCCGGGCTTGAGCTCACGCACGACGGGGTCGGGGAGCTTTGTCTCGACTACGGCGGCCGGTGCCACGAACGGGGCGGCCGACATGGCGTCGAGGGCATTGATCAGGTCGTCGTCGTTTCCGGCCGGCTCGGTGCCGGCGATCTCGAGATCGCCGAGGATCTGCTTGAGCCGGTCCAGCGTCACCAGGATCAGGCTGACGGCGGGGCTGCTCACCGGCATTCCGTCGCGGAACTGGCCCATCAGCGTCTCGGCTGCATGCGCCAGCGCTTCCAGGCGCGGAAGGCCGAGGAAGCCGCACGTTCCCTTGATCGTGTGGACGAGGCGGAAAATGTTCCGCAGGATCGTCTGGTTGTTGGGGTCCTGCTCGAAGCGGACGAGTTCGGCGTCCACCGTGTCGAGATGCTCTGCGCTCTCGGTCAGAAACTCACGCAGCAAGTCATCCATTAGAGGCACTCGGTCCAGACGCGCACTAGGTTTGTGCGAAGTCCACCTTGAGGCCGACAGGTTAGTGAAGAGTTTCGAGAGAGAGACAAATCCACAAGTCGCGGCAGGATTTGATTGAGGCCTGCCGCGACAGTCGGGCCCGTGATCAGGCGAGCGAGGTTTCGGGGGGCTCGCTGTCGGAGGGGCGGGTATCCTCGACCGGGGCAGCGGCGGGGGGCGAGGCCGGCGCGACGGCGTCTGCGACGGGCTCCGCGCTGATCGTCACTTCGTCGCCTTCGATCCCGAAGCGCACGTTCATCGCGGCGACACGCGCGACGAGGCCCGCATAGAACGGCAGGATGCTGTGCGCGTCCACCGCGCCGTTCTCCGGCGTTCCCGCGATCAGATCCTCCACATGCGCCGGGATGCGGGCATGCGACCCCTTCGACCTGATGACGATGGAGGGAGCCTCGCCGTCGCCGCTCACGACGACGTCGATGCGGCCGCCGCGCGGGATCGTGGTGGTGGCGATCATCACGAGGTTGAGCAGGAGCTTGACCTTGTTTTTCGGATAGAGCGCCTGCGGCGCGCTCCAGGTCAGCTGGGTCTTCTCGTCGCCGAACATCCCGCGGGAGACCTTCTCGGCATCGGCGAGGTCTATCGAGGCGCCCGCCGATCCGGCGGCGCCGAAGGCGATGCGGGCGAATTGCAGCCGCGCCGAGGCCTGTTTCGCGCTCTTGCTGATGAGTTCGAGGGCGAATTCCCGCATCGAGGTGTCGCTCTCGTCCTCCAGGACTTCGAGCCCGTTCACGATGGCGCCGACGGGGCTGATCACATCGTGGCAGACGCGCGAGCACAGCAGCGCGGAGAGATCGAGGGAATCGAGATCGACGGGGGTCATCGTGCTCTCCGCACAGGGCAATGAATGGGCCGCCGATGCGGCCGGTCCGTCGGCTCCGAGAGATGAAACCGACTGGGTGCGGCACCGATAGACGGCACAGCATGCTTTGAAAAGCGACGCGACGAGTGCGTAGGACGCTTTGAAGCCGACTCTAGAGTCGACAAGGCGCGGCTCGCAAGGCAAGACTTTCCCATGCCCCTCGATCTGCGGATGCGCGACAGCATCGCGACGACATTGACCGACATCGCCTGCGAAGCGGGCGACATCCTCCGACGACATCATGGTGGCGATTGCGCACACGTGATCAAGCCGGACGGGACCCCTTCGAGCGTCGCCGATATCGCCTCCGAAAAGCTGATCATCGAAGCGCTGAAGCAGCGTTATCCGACGATCCCGATCGTTTCCGAGGAATCCACCCACGACCTGCCGCCGGCGGACCTGTTCTTTCTGGTCGATCCATTGGACGGAACGCGCGATTTTCTCGCGGGAAACCCGGATTACAGCGTCAATATCTGCCTGATCGAAGGAAACAGGCCGGTGGCCTCGGCCGTGGCCGGTCCGGGTATCGGCCGCGTCTGGGGGGCCGGCGTCACCGCGTTCGAGGCGGTGATCCATCGCGGGCGACCGACAGGGCGGAATGCGATCCGGGTCCGGAAAGTACCGGAGGACGGGCTCGTGGCCCTGGTCAGCCGCCGCCACGGCGACACCGAGACGGAGGCCTGTCTCGCCGGCCTTCCCATCGGTCAGAGGCGGGGCGTGGCCTCGGCCCTGAAATTCTGCCTCATCGCCTCGGGCGAGGCCGATATCTATGTCCGTTGCGGCCCGACCATGGAGTGGGACACGGCCGCCGGGGATCATGTGCTGACCACGGCCGGCGGCAGGGTCGTCGTGCCCTCGGGGCGCGAGATCACCTATGGCCATTACCGCATCTTCTACCGCAACGGCCCTTTCGCGGCCCTTGGGGATCCGAGCTATACCAGCCGTCTCGGACTGCCCGATCGCGGGCCCAACCTGAATACGATCCGGGAAGGGCACACCGCGCGGCCCTGACCGGGGCGCCCGTGTCAGCGGGTCACGCCGTCCTCCGTGAGCGACTTCAGGCTCGGCCACGTCTCTTCCGCCACCCCGACGATGGCGGGTGACGCCACGACCTTCGCGCGATGTTCAGAGTTGCGGAACAGGTAGAGCGCATCTCCCGTCGGACCGGGCAGGATCGCGAAGACCAGAGGGTCCGTATCGACGATCCGGCCATCGACGATCCCGATCGGATCGTAGCCGCCGAGACGCGGTGCGTAGACCGACGGCGCATCCCGGAACGCCGCGAGATTGCTCGCTTTCGAAAAGCGCCAGGTCCGGTTCTTCCAGACCCATTCGTAGGTGGCTTTGCCGGCGACCGGCTGGCCTTCGGGGTCGAGGAAGTAGCTCACCGCGTCGAAACCGTTGAGGGCGATCAGCCCCTGCCCCGCCGAGGCGCTTCGAGGTGCGGCGAGGCACGACGCCAACGCGACCGCTCCGAAGTTACGCCGCGTTAACCCTATCATGCGGTACTTCATGCTCGACTCGGCGCGACGCAAGCTCGTCTCTCCGCTCGTCCCGGACCGGATAAACCCATTCGGCAGAATGTGGGTGATCGGGACGGATGTCGAACCATCGATGGGCGAACATGGAGCTCCGGATGACAGATCCTTCGAATCCCCTCTCCGCATCCGCCGAGCCCTCGCCGCTCATCACCCGTCGGCGCGTTCTGAGCCTCGGCGTGGCAGCCGCCGCGCTGTCGATCGCCGCGTCCGTCGCCCCGGCTCTGGCCTTCGACGAGCCGCCCCCCGGCCGTTTCCGTCCGGCCGAGGTCGTGGATAACGGGCATAAGTTCTTCGGCTCCATGTCGCGCGGCCTCGCCCTCACCGTCGAGGAGGCGACCCGCCGTTGGGGCGAGCCCAACGGCTACATCCTCGGGCAGGAAGCCTCCGGCGCCATCGTCGGCGGCGTCCGCTACGGCGAAGGCACACTCTATACCCGCAATGCCGGGCAGCGCCGGATCTACTGGCAGGGACCGTCCATCGGGTTCGATGTCGGCGGCGACGGCGACCGCACGATGATGCTCCTCTACAACATGCCCTCGGTCTCCGGCCTCTACCGGCGCTTTGCCGGGGTCGACGGCTCGGCCTATTTCATCGGCGGGTTCGGGATGACCGCCGTCACGAATGACGGAATGGTGGTGGTGCCGATCAGGACCGGCGTCGGCGCGCGCCTCGGAATCAATGTCGGCTACCTGAAATTCACGTCGAAGCCGACTTGGAACCCGTTCTGATCCGATCCGCCCGGCTCGGTCGGCGTTGGGTTGTCTCAAGCCGTTCAAAGGATTGGTCTCGCACGGGGGAAATGGTTTAAAGACGTTCATGCTGAGGTCTGTCGGCTCGCGCATCTGGCCTATGCAAGCCCGCGGCGGCGTGCCAACGCGAGCCTGCTTAGACTGTTGAAATCTCGCAGGTTTCAGGGCGCAGAGCCGGTGACCACTTTTGCGAAACCTGCTTAGGAAGAGCATCCCCGCGTGATCGAAACCGTGATGATCTTCGCGCTCGGCTTCCTTGCTGCGAGCCTCTGCGCCCTCATGGTCCTGCCGGCCGTGAACGCCCGGGCGATCCGTCTCTCCAAGCGTCGGCTCGAAGGGCTCGTCCCCCTCTCCGCCTCCGAGATCGCCGCCGAAAAGGATTTCCTGCGCGCGCGTTTCGCCGTCACCCAGCGCCGTCTCGAACGGAAGGTGGAAGCCGCACGCGCGAGCCGCCATTCGGATATGGCTGCCATCGGAGCGCGGACTCTCGAGATCGCCGCACTGGCTCGAAATGTGGAGGAGCGGGATGCCACCCTCGCATCCACGAGAGCGACCCTCGACGGCGTCGAACGCGACCTCGCCACCGCTCGGGCGGAAGGAACCCTCAGCCTCTCCACGCTCGAAGTCCTAGAGAACGCCCATCGCGATCTCATCGACGATCTCCATGCGCTACGCAGCGCAGCGGCATCGTCGGAGACCGTGGAAGGAGACACCGCCAGCGACGAACCCGCGCCGGATCTCCAAGCCCGCTACGTAGCGCTTCTGGAGGAATGCGAAGCGCTGCGAGCGGCAAAGGTGCCGCAGGCCAACGTGCAGCAAGACCAGGAGATCGCCGTTCTTCGCCAGCGTATCGTCGAGGTGGCGGATTCGCTGCTGAGGCAGAACCGGCTTCCGTCCGTCGATGTTTTCCCCATGCCCGGTGCGCAGGCCGGCCCTGTTCCGTTGAAACAGGGCGAACGGGTCTGAACAGCCGCCGAAGCCTGACAGGCTTGTTGCAGGTCATGGAAGCTGTGGCGTAGAAGCCGCGTTGTTCATGGGATGACCACCGGCGTGCCTTGTTTCGACCATGCATAGGCATCATCGGGTTCGTCACATCTCCACTGTCTGAGACGGATCTCGTTCCCTATGGCATTCAAGTCGACTTCGCTTGCCCTCGCTCTCGCCACCATGGCCATGTTCTCGTCGGCGGCGGCTTTCGCTCAAGCCGCTCCCCAGACGAAGCGGGGCAACGAGACGTTGAAGAAGTATTGCACCGGCGATTACCTCACCTATTGCGGGAACCTCTCTCCCGACGATCCGGCGGTGGACAAGTGCTTCCAGACCAACTGGACCAAGCTGTCCGAGAATTGCCGCCGTGCGATCGACGCCTACGAGAAGACGGGCGGCAAGAAGGGCTGACCAGCCCGGCTGACACGAAGGTTTGATCCCCTTCCCTGAGGCCTCCGGGCCTCAGGCTGCACAAAGCGTGGCCGTTGCGCTCGCATCGGCGAGCGGCAGCGGCTATGATGCCGCCGCCTGAGGTGCCGGACCCGCGTTGATGTTGTTTCGTTCCCGACTGACGTTGCTCCTCGCTGTGGGCTGCGTGGCCCTCGCCGGTTCCGGCTGCGGCCGGCGCGGTGCCCTGCAGGCCCCCGATACGCGAGCACCAGTGCAATCCTCCGGGATCGGCCTCGGAGCGTCGCCGGTGGCGGATGCCACCGCGGTGGCCGATGGCGACGACCTCGACCCCACGGCGATTTCCGGTACGCCCCAGGCGATCTTCGAGGCTCCCGTACAGACCTCGAGGGGCGTCAAGCGCGGCTATACCGTCCCCAAACAGCCCTTCATCCTCGATCCGCTCCTCTAGATTGACGCAGGCCTGACGTCCGTCCCGACGGGGCTATGTCGGGCGTGCCGTCTTCTGTCAGGTTCGCGTTTCGGGATTCGCGTCCCAAGGCCCGCCATGCACCATTTCCAGTATCGTGACGGCCGGCTGGCCGCCGAGGATGTCGACCTGACCGGCCTCGCGGCCGAGATCGGCACGCCGTTCTATTGCTACTCCACGGCGACGCTCGAGCGGCATTACCGCGTCTTCGCCGAAGCCTTCGCCGGGGACGACGCCCTCGTCTGCTATGCGATGAAGGCGAATTCCAACCAGGCGGTGCTCACCACCCTGGCCCGTCTCGGGGCGGGGATGGACATCGTCTCCGAGGGCGAGTTGCGGCGGGCGCTTGCCGCGGGCGTCGATCCGCAGCGGATCGTGTTCTCCGGCGTGGGCAAGACCCGCGAGGAGATGGCGGCGGCCCTGCATGCCGGCATCTACTGCTTCAACGTGGAGAGCGAGCCCGAGCTCGAAACCCTGTCCGAGGTGGCCTCTTCCCTGGGCGCGACTGCTCCGGTCTCCGTCCGGGTCAATCCGGATGTGGATGCCGGGACCCATGCCAAGATCTCCACCGGAAAATCCGAGAACAAGTTCGGCATCCCCATCGGGCGCGCGGCGGACGTCTATGCCCGCGCTGCGTCCCTGCCGAGGATCGCCGTGTCCGGCGTCGACATGCATATCGGCAGTCAGATCACCGATCTCGCGCCCTTCGCCCATGCGGCTGGGCTCCTGGCCGAATTGGCGCGCAGCCTGATGGCGCAGGGTCACCCCCTCCATCACATCGATTTCGGCGGCGGCCTCGGCATTCCCTATCGCGAGGACAACGCCCCTCCCCCGGAGCCCGCCGCCCTGGCGGATATCCTGCGCCCGCATTTCCGGCCCCTCGGCCTGCGCCCGGTCTTCGAGATCGGCCGCATGATCGCCGGCAATGCCGGCATCCTCGTGACCCGCGTCCTCTACGTGAAGCGCACGGAGGGCCGGACCTTCGTCATCGTCGACGCGGCGATGAACGATCTGATCCGCCCGACACTCTACGAGGCCTATCACGCCCTCCGTCCGGTCATCGAGCCCGGTGCCGACACCCCTCGCCTCGTCGCCGACGTGGTCGGACCGGTCTGCGAGAGCGGCGACTATATCGCGCTGGCCCGGGATATCCCCGATGTCGCACCGGGTGACCTCGTCGCCGTGATGACCGCGGGCGCCTACGGGGCTGTCCAGGCCGGAACCTACAATACGCGCCGCCTCGTGCCAGAGGTTCTGGTGAGCGGCGACCGCGCGGCCATCGTCCGGCCGCGGCAGAGCTACGACGACCTCATCGGCCTCGACCGCGTGCCCGACTGGCTGCGGTCGGACTAAGCAGGTTTAGTAAAAGTGGTCACCGGTTTTGCGTTCCGAAACCTGCGACACTTCAAAGGCCTAAGCGAGGTGAAGCGTTGGCTCGCCAATGCGGACCTGCTTGGCCGCGCACCCGCGATGCGGGTGGGCCGATTTGACCCGATCGCCGCGCGCCGCCACCATGCTAGGCTGACATGGCGGGATGCCTGGAGCATTCCCCGCCTCGGGAGCCCAAACAGAATGGACGAGGCCGACGCGACGACTTCCAAAGCGACCCAGATGACAGCGCCGAAGCCGCCGGCAGCCCGAAGCCGGCTCGATCGGCTCGTATCGCAGTCGCAGGCCGCCGGATTGTGGGAACGTGCCTGGCCGCTCGTCTGGCGGGCGCTCGCCGTGGTCCTGGCTTTCCTCGCGGCCTCGTGGCTCGGGCTCTGGCTCGATCTGTCGCCGTTCTGGCGTATCGCCGGACTCGCCGCCTTCGCCCTCGCCTTCCTCGCCGCTCTGGTGCCGCTGGTCCGCCTATCCCGCCCGAGCCGCCGCGAGGCACTGGCCCGCCTCGACCGTGACGCCGCCGACGGCGCTTCGTCCCACAATCCGGCTTCGGCCATCGAGGATACCCTCGCCGTCGGAACGACGGACCCGGCGACGCAGGCGCTTTGGGCGCTGCATCAGCGCCGCGCAGCCGAGGCCGTCTCCCGTTTGAGCGTCGGCCTGCCGCGACCCGGCATGCCGCGCCGCGACCCCTTCGCCCTTCGCGCCGGCCTCGTCGTGGCGGCGTTGGCCAGCCTGTTCGTCGCAGGCCCGGAATGGCGCCAGCGCATCGGGAGTGCGTTCGACTGGCACGAGGCCGCCGGCCCGGGACCAAACTTTCGCGTCGACGGCTGGATCGATCCGCCGCTCTATACGAGGCTTCCGCCCCTCGTCGTCACGATGAGCGGGACCGAGCAGCGCCTGCGCGCACCGGTCAACTCCACGCTGATCGTCCGGATCGCCGGACAGGGCGATATCGTGCTGACGCCGAATGCGGGTTTCAAGCCTCTCCCCGGCAAGGAAGCGCGCCCGGACCTTCGTGAGGACCGTTTCCAGCTCGTCGGCGGCACCGCCGATCTCATCATCGCCGCGGGCTCGGCGCCCAAGCAGCATCTCATCGTCGAGACCATCCCGGACCTCGCCCCGGAAGTCCGGCGCGCCGGCGCCCTGGAGGTGAATGCGCGCGGCACCTTCAATCTGAGCTACCGCGCCAAGGACGATTACGGCATCGCCTCGGCGGACGGGATCGTCGAACCCCTGACGGGCAGTCGCTCCCTGGTGCCCCTACCGAAGATGCCTCTCGCTTTGCCCTCGGACGCGAGCGGCGAGACCGATACGAAGACCCTTGTGGACCTCACCGACAATCCCTGGTCGGGCGCGCGGGTCCGGCTGACCATCGTGGTGAAGGACGAGGCCGGCCAGGAGGGGCGGACCGAGACGGCGGAGATCACGCTGCCGGCCCGGCCGTTCCGCGAGCCCCTGGCGCGCGCCCTGGCCGAGGAACGCCGGCGCCTCGTCACCGCTCCCGACGAAAGCCGGCGCCGGGTGCAGACCGCCCTCGACGCGCTGATGATCGCACCGGACCAGTTCACGCCGCAGCCCTCGATCTTCCTCGGGTTGCGCACCGCGTCCCGCCGGCTCAAGGCGGCACGGACCGACGAAAACCTGATCGAGGTGGCCGACCTACTGTGGGAGATGGCGCTCAAGATCGAGGATGGCGACCTCTCCGATGCGGAGAAGAGCCTGCGCGCTGCCCAGGACAGGCTGAAGGACGCCATCGACCGGAACGCGCCGGACGAGGAAATCAAGAAGCTGACGGAGGACCTGAAACAGGCACTCGACAAGTTCATGAAGCAGATGGCCGAGCGCCAGCAGAAGCAGCCTCAGCAGCAGGGCGAGAAGGGCAAGTCGCAGCAGAACGCCAAAACCGTCACCCCGGACGATCTGAACAAGATGCTGAAGGACATGGAAGAGGCGATGAAGCGCGGCGACACCGCCGAGGCGCAACGCCTGCTCGAACAGCTGCGCAGCATCCTCGAGAACCTCCAGACCGCCGAGCCGGGAGCCAAATCCGACCCGAATGGCCGTGAGATGAGCAAGCAGGCCGAGGAACTCGACAAGATGTCCCGCGAGCAGCAGGCGCTCCGCGACGAGACCTTCAAGGACGGCCAGAACAAGCGCGGCCAGCAGCCCGGGCAGAAGCAGGGCCAGAAGCCCCAGCGCGGCCAGCAGGGTCAGCAGCAGAATGGCGACCAGGGCCAGCAGGGCGGAGAGCAGGGCCAGCAAGGGCAACAGGGTCAGAAAGGCCAGAAGGGCGAGCAGGGCCAGGGTGGCGCCGGCGAACGCCAGCAGGCTTTGCGCCAGCGTCTCGAAGATTTGCAGAAGCGGATGAAGGAGCTCGGGATGCAGGGCGAGGAAGGCCTTGCCGACGCCGAAGAGGCGATGCGCGACGCCGAAGGCGCCCTCGGCGAGGGCAAGGAAGGCGATGCCGTCGATGCTCAGGGCCGCGCCCTCGATGGGCTCAAGCGCGGCGCGGACGGCATGCAGAAGCAGATGGAGGAGATGGCGCAGGGCGAGGGTGAAGGCGAGGGCGAGCAGGAGGGCGGCGAGAACCCGAACCAGCAGGGGCAGGCCGGCAATCGTGACGACGATCCGCTCGGCCGTCCGACCAAGGGCCGCGACCTCTCCGACGGCCGTGGCAAGGTTCCGACCGCCGACGAATCCGCGGTCCAGCGTACGCGCCGGATCATGGAGGAGCTGCGGCGCAAGCTCGGCGATCCGAGTCGGCCCAGGGAAGAGCTCGACTATTTCGAGCGCCTGCTCCGGCGAAACTGAAGGTCGCACCCGTTCCGCGGGTGCGATCCCCTGCCCTATGGGCTAGGGGATCGGCAGAGCCATATGGGCTTCGTCCCCCCGTTCCGAGCGCGAGCCTCCATGTCATCCAACACCCTGGTCCTCGTCGCCTGCCTCGCCGTGGCCGTCGTGCTGTTTCTCGGTCTCATCAACATGATGCGTGGGGGCAGCGCCAACCTGTCTCAGCGGCTGATGCGCCTCCGCGTACTGCTCCAGTTCGTGGCAATCATTTTCATCATGGGCGTGGTCTGGTGGCGCTCCGCCTGAGCAATTATCACATCTCGGTGAGTGTGGCGGCTGGGTCTCACCTCTCGTCTAAGACGATATCGGGACGGGATTACTGATCGGCCGGGCTGACACCAGCGTATTCCTGCGTGGTAGGAAGGTCGGGTTCACTTTGGATCCGTCATCGATGCAAGCCATCTGCTCTCGCCTGGTCGCCGGCATTCTCGCCCTGCCCGTCGTGTGTTCCGCCCAGGCCGCCGATCTCGGATCGCCGCCTCCCGCCGCGGCCTACGTCACGCCTGTCCAGCCGCTGAGCATCGTGTCCGAAGTGCGTATCGGCGGGGCCGTGCAGGATCCCGGCAGCGCCGAGAAGAACACCAACGCCATCAACGGCGAGATCCTGTTCTCCAAGCCGGTGGTGAGCCTCGATCCGTTCTGGCAGGCCTTCGTGCCGCGCCCGACCGTGGGCGGCAGCTACAATTTCGATGGTCGCACCAGCTTCGCCTATATCGGCGCGACCTGGACGGTGGACCTCTTCCCGCAGACCCTGAACAACCGGGTCTTCCTCGAAGGTTTCTTCGGCGCGGGCGCGCATAACGGTTATACCGGCCTGAAGGCCAACGCACCGGCGGGCTTCAACGCCCTGGGCTGCAACCCTCTCTTCCGCGAAGCGGCGGCGCTCGGCTATCGTCTGACCGAGCATTGGAGCATCATGGCCACCGTCGAGCACATGTCGAATGCCGGCCTGTGCCACGAGAATCGCGGCCTGACGAATTTCGGCGGCAAGATCGGCTACACGTTCTGAGCCCGACGCCCGGATCTGAGATCGGATAACCCTTGGTCACCCTGAACCGCATCTACACGCGCACCGGCGACAAGGGCTCCACGGCGCTCGCCAATGGCGAACGTCGCTCCAAGGCGGATCTGCGGGTCGAGGCCTACGGGACGGTCGATGAGACCAATGCCTGCATCGGTCTCGTCCGTCTCCACGCCGATATCGTCCTCGACGCGATGCTCGGCCGTATCCAGAACGACCTGTTCGACCTCGGGGCCGATCTCGCGACCCCGGAAAGCGACGAGCCGCCGGCTTACGAGCCTCTTCGTATCGTCGCCAGCCAGGTGAAGCGGATCGAGGCGGATATCGACGTGCTCAATGCCGAGCTGTCGCCGCTGAAATCCTTCGTGTTGCCCGGCGGTTCCGCGGCCTCAGCCGCGCTCCATCTCGCCCGCACGATATGCCGCCGGGCCGAACGCCTGACGGTGGCCCTCGCCGCCGTAGAGGGCGAGCGCGTTTCGCCCGAGGCGCTGCAATACCTCAACCGCCTGTCGGACTTCCTTTTCGTGGCGAGCCGCACGGCCAATGCCAATGGAGCCGACGACGTGCTCTGGGTTCCAGGCAAGAACCGCTGAAGCGGGAAATCTGGTAGACCGCATACAAGCGAGCGTGAATTACGGATCGCATGTGTTCGACGCGGGGCTAGACTGTCGCACGCGTTGACAAGTCTGAAATCCCCCCGTTACGGTCCGCCGCTTCATTCCAAGAGGGTGCCCGGACCTTCGACCGCGTCGAAGGCCCCTCGCGCGCTGCGCCGGCCCTTGCCAAGAAAATCATTGGAGGATTGTGACCGCCATGAAGGTTCTGGTGCCCGTCAAGCGGGTCGTCGACTACAACGTCAAGATCCGCGTCAAGGCCGACGGTTCGGGCGTTGAACTCGCCAACGTCAAGATGTCGATGAACCCGTTCGACGAGATCGCCGTCGAAGAGGCGATCCGTCTGAAGGAGAAGGGCAAGGCGACCGAAATCGTCGCCGTGTCCATCGGTCCGCAGCAGGCGCAGGAGACCTTGCGCACGGCACTCGCCATGGGCGCCGACCGGGCGATCCTGGTGAAGACCGACGGGCTCGTGGAGCCGCTGGCGGTGGCCAAGATCCTGAAGGCCGTCGTGGAGAAGGAGGCCCCCGGCCTCGTCATCCTCGGCAAGCAGGCCATCGACGACGATTCCAATCAGACCGGGCAGATGCTCGCCGCCCTGCTCGATTGGCCGCAGGGCACTTTCGCGTTCAAGCTCGAATTCGGCGAGGGTTCGATCGACGTGACCCGTGAGGTCGATGGCGGCCTGCAGACCGTCACCCTCGCCCTGCCGGCGATCGTGACCACGGATCTGCGCCTGAACGAGCCGCGCTACGCGTCGCTGCCCAACATCATGAAGGCGAAGAAGAAGCCCCTCGAGGAGCTGAGCCCCGATGCGCTCGGCGTCGACGTGACGCCGCGGGTCAAGGTGCTGAAGACCGTCGAGCCGGCCGGACGCAAGGCGGGCATCAAGGTCGGCTCCGCGGCCGAACTGGTCCAGAAGCTGAAGGGCGAAGCCTCGGTCATCTGAGCTTCGGGCTCCGTCCGCGCTCCGGCCGTCGCAGGATGGCCGGCGCCGGCCCACAATCCTTATCCTCGGCCGCAATCCGGCGCGACGCCGCGACGGATGCCAGGCCGCACCGCATATGAGGTTCGACGCATAGCATGGCCATTCTCCTCCTCATCGAGCACGATAACGGCGCCGTGCGCGACGCCAGCCTGAAGGCGCTCTCCGCCGCCAAGGAAATCGGCGGACCGATCCACGCCCTGGTCGCCGGTGCGGCGAGCCGCCCGGCAGCCGATGCCGCCGCCGCCCTCGACGGTGTCGAGAAGGTGCTGCTGGCCGAGGATGCCGCCTACGACCACGCCCTGGCCGAACCGACGGCGGCGCTGATCGTCTCTCTCGCGGCCGATTACGACGTGATCATCGCCGCCGCCTCCACCACCGGAAAGAACGTGCTGCCGCGCGTGGCCGCTCTTCTCGACGTGGCGCAGATCTCCGACATCATGAGCGTGATCTCGCCCGACACGTTCGACCGGCCGATCTATGCCGGCAACGCGATCCAGACCGTCCAGGCCGCCGAGGGCAACAAGGTCATCACGGTCCGCATGGCGGCGTTCAAGGCCGCTGCCGCCGGGGGATCGACGGCTCCGGTGGAGCCCGTCACGGTGAGCGCTCCCGCTTCGTCCAAATCCACCTTCAAGGGCGAAGAGATCGCCCAGTCCGACCGGCCCGAACTGGCCGCCGCCAAGATCATCGTCTCGGGTGGCCGCTCGCTCGGCTCCTCGGACAAGTTCAAGGAGCTCATCGAGCCGCTGGCCGATGCCCTCGGCGCGGCCGTGGGTGCCTCGCGCGCCGCCGTCGACGCAGGCTACGCTCCGAACGACTGGCAGGTCGGCCAGACCGGCAAGGTCGTGGCGCCGGACCTCTACGTGGCGGTGGGCATCTCCGGAGCGATCCAGCATCTGGCCGGCATGAAGGATTCGAAGGTCATCGTCGCCATCAACAAGGACGAGGATGCGCCGATCTTCCAGGTGGCGGATTACGGCCTCGTCGGCGACCTGTTCCAGATCGTCCCCGAGCTTCAGGCCGAGATCGCCAAAGCCAAAGGTTGATCCGGACCGGATCAGAACGATGGAGCTCCGCCGCAGCCATCCGCGGCGGAGTTCTTTTCCCATTTAAGCGCTTGCCCGGGCTGCACCTCAGCGAGAAAATGATCTAGGAATTTTGTGCGCCGCATTTCAATTGCGGCGCCAACGCCTCGATCGCTAGGCGGGCGTTCTGCGGCCGAACCGGCCGCGCCTCAGGGGTGCGAGTTCAAGCGATGGCCATCGAGATCAAGACCGTCGGAATCATCGGCGCCGGCCAGATGGGAAGCGGCATCGCCCATGTCTGCGCCATGGCCGGACTGGACGTGCGGCTGAACGACCGCGACACCGCCCGTATCCATAGCGGGCTCGCGACGATCGACGGCAATCTGGCGCGACAGGTCTCCAAGGGTACGATCACCGACGAGCAGAGGCGCAGCGGCGTCGCCCGTATTCAGGCCGCCGAGAGCTATGACGACCTCGCCCCCTGCGATCTCGTCATCGAGGCGGCGACGGAGGACGAGGCGACCAAGCGCCAGATTTTCACGGCCCTGTGCCCCTCTCTGAACCCCGACGCCATCGTGGCGACGAACACGTCGTCGATCTCGATCACCCGCCTCGCCGCCGCGACCGACCGGCCGGAGCGGTTCATCGGCATCCATTTCATGAATCCGGTCCCCGTCATGCAGCTCGTTGAGCTGATCCGGGGCATCGCGACGGCGGACCCGACCTACGTTTCGGCCAAGGCCTTCATCGCCAAGCTCGGCAAGACCTCCACCATGTCGGAGGATTTCCCGGCCTTCATCGTCAACCGCATTCTGCTGCCGATGATCAACGAGGCGATCTATACGCTCTATGAGGGCGTCGGCTCGGTGGAGGCCATCGACACCGCGATGAAGCTCGGCGCCAACCATCCGATGGGACCGCTGCAGCTGGCCGATTTCATCGGCCTCGATACCTGCCTGTCGGTGATGCAGGTGCTCTACGAGGGGCTGGCGGATTCGAAGTACCGCCCCTGCCCGCTCCTGGTGAAATATGTCGAGGCCGGCTGGCTCGGCCGGAAGACGAAGCGCGGCTTCTACGATTATCGCGGTGAAACGCCGGTTCCGACCCGCTGAGAGTCGGCGGGCGACGCGCGGAGACCTTCGAATCGGCTTTCGAGGGCAAGGATCGAAAGCCGATCGGAGCACGTGAGGTCAGACGAAGAAGCCGGACTCCACTCCGCCGGGCGCGATGTCGTTGAGCACCACCGTCCCGCCGCCCGACAGGGTGATAAGCGCGTCACCGTAGATGTCGTGGCCGACGGTGTAGGACTGTCCCGATAGGTCGATGCGATCGCCGTCACCGAATCTGAAATCGATGATGACGTCGTGGCCGGAAGCGGTCTCGAACACGAAGCGATCGGCGCCGTTGCCTCCTGTCAGCTGGTCCGCGCCCGCGCCGCCGACGAGGACGTCATTGCCGGCGCGCGCATGGATCTTGTCGTCGCCGGCGCCGCCCCGCATGACGTTGGCGGCGCCGTTGCCCCAGAGGAAGTTGTCGAGGGTGTTACCACTCACATTGATCGCGTTGGCCCCCTGAAGAACCACGTCCTCCACATGCGTACCGGAGATCGCGAAGGAGACGCTCGTTAGGAGACGGTCATGTCCCTCGCGTCCGGCCTCGACGACGCGGTCGCCCCTGTTGTCGGCCGTGAAAATGTCGTCCCCGGCACCTCCCACCATCAGATCGGCCCCCTGCCCGCCGTCGATGGAATCGTTGCCCCGGCCTGACTTGATCGTGTCGTTTCCTGCCATCCCGAAGATGGTGTCGCTCCAGATCGTACCGTGGAGGGTCTCGGACGCGACGCCGCCGTTGATCATGTTGAGGCCGTCATCGGTCAGCCGATAGATGGTGACCGCCTCCGGGTTGGCGTCCGACTGATATTCGGTCCAGTGTGCCGCGATCTTGTCCAGGCCGTTATCGACCACCTCCATCGTTCCGGTCTGGTTGTGACTGGAAACCACCGTGAAGCTGTGGGGACCACCGTTCTGCCAATGCAGCCGCACCACGTCGCCCGGCTGAAGCTCGGATTGCCAATCGGTGTCCTCGGCGGTTCCGCGATGGGCGATGCGCCAATATCCCCCTTCGACGTTCTGCGAGGGCAGGCCGTAGGAATGGTTCGGCAGCGGGGCGCCGGCGGAGGCCGCGATGGTGTCGGCGATAAAGTAGCAATCGTTGCCGTTGGGAACATCGTGCTCGGCGACCGCCAAGGCGCGTGCGGCGGCGACGATGTCGGAGGGGTTCACGATGCCATCGTGCGCGTCCTGGCCCTTCAATTCCCCGGGGACGGTCTGAAGACGAAGATTCTGGTACTGGCCGGCGCCGGTTTTCACCGCGATCTCGACATTCGCGAAGATGAGGTTGCCGGCCTTCAGCGAATAATCGTCGAGCTGGGTCTGATTGAAGATCGTGTAGGTCTTGTCGTCTTCGAGGGTCTTGCCGTTGCGCAGCACAGTCGTCGCCGATGGTATGTCGGGGTTCCAGTAGCTGAACGGCGTATAGCCTGGCGTGGTCGCGTAGGAAATCTGCAGCTTCGTGAATTCGGCCACAGCTTCCTTGCCGTAAGCCTGTTCGAGCAATGCTCGCAGGCCGATCGTGGCTCCAGGATTGCCGAAGAAAGGAACAGGCAGGCTTGCTGGTGTGTAGGTAATCATCGGCAGTTCTCGAACGCATCGAAAAGACGCCGAGAACTCTGCGGATGAAGTCCTAACAGAGACTGACTATAAGTAGCGAGAATGATCGAGCTCAAACAATTTCCACAGCGTGGATTGTCGGCTTCGATTCTTTTACCGTACAGAAAAGTGCCACGGTATTGCGTCCGGGACGTACCCCTTGGCGTTACCGTGGCACGGCTTACCCCGAGCTTAGGATATGCTTATTTCTGGCCGCCATTGGCCGAAGGTTGGGCCGGCGCCGGGTAGGCTG
Organism: Methylobacterium sp. WCS2018Hpa-22; assembly: GCF_031843785.1. Lineage (NCBI taxonomy): Bacteria > Pseudomonadati > Pseudomonadota > Alphaproteobacteria > Hyphomicrobiales > Methylobacteriaceae > Methylobacterium > Methylobacterium sp. WCS2018Hpa-22. Next base: position 160,318 of record NZ_JAVTJA010000005.1, on the reverse strand, counting down.
GGTTGCCAGCGGGAACGTTGCCGGTATTCGCCGACGAGGTTCCGTTTCCAGACCCGTTCACGGAGCCGGTGACCTGACCACGGGAGGCGTCCTGGCTCTGCGAGGCGTAGTCTTTCGGAGAGTTCGCACCCTGCCAGGTCATCAGACCGGTGATGGCGATGGCGAGGAGGACGAGGCTGCCGATCAGGACATAGAGGACCGGCTTGCCCTTCTTGCCCTGACGCGCGTCCTGGCCGTCGAGTCGTTCTGCCATGGGATACCTTTCGAAGCTCGGCCGGGGACGGCCGTCATATTCAACCTGAGACGCGGATGTCCCATTTGGTGGATTGAACGCGACGGCCGAGCTCCCTGTTCCGAGTCGATTGGCCCTGCTCGCCGCATATGACGCAAAAGCCGCAGCTACATCCAGGTTAACCCCTGCGTCACCGCCCGGTCGTCAGCATGATCTTGCCGAGATGCGCACTGGATTCCATGAGCGCATGGGCCTCGGACGCCTTCTCTAACGGGAAGGTGGCGTGGATGATCGGCTTCATCCGGCCATCGGCGAGGAGGGGCCAGATGTCCCGGCGCAGGCCCTCGGCGATGGCCGCCTTCTCCGCTTTGGGACGCGCCCGCAGGGTCGCACCGGTGAAGGTGAGCCGCTTCATCATGATCGGCGTCATGCTGAAGCTCTCGACCTTGTAGCCCTGCATGAAGGCGATCTGCACGAGGCGTCCCTCGATCGCCAGGGAGGCGAGGTTGCGGGCGAGGTAAGGTGCACCCACCATGTCGAGGATGACGTCGACGCCCTTGCCCTCGGTGAGGCGCTTGATCTCCTCGGCGAAATCCGCCTCCCGGTAATTGATCGCCTCGTCGGCGCCGAGCTCCTTGCAGAAGGCGCATTTCTCGGCGGATCCGGCGGTCGCGAAGACACGCGCGCCGTGGAGCTTCGCCATTTGGATCGCCGTGGAGCCGATGCCGCTCGATCCGCCATGAACGAGGAAGCTTTCGCCCGGCTTCAGCCGCCCGCGCTCGATGACGTTGCTGTAGACGGTGAAATAGGTCTCCGGCAGCCCGGCGGCCTCGATCAGTGAGAGCGGCGCCGGGCGCGGCAGGCATTGTCCGGTTTCGGCCACGGCGAATTCGGCGTAACCGCCGCTGATGGTGAGGGCGCAGACCTCGTCGCCGATGGCGAAACCCTCCGCCCCCTCGCCGAGGGCCGCGACCCGGCCGGCGACTTCGAGGCCCGGGATGTCGGTGGCCCCTTTCGGCGGCGGATACTTGCCTTCGCGCTGCTGGATGTCGGGCCGGTTCACGCCGGCCGACACGACTTCGATGAGCACCTGGCCGGAACCGGGCTGGGGCAGCGGCACCGTCTCGAGCGTCAGGACGTCCGGCCCACCTGCTCCCGCGAACCGGATCTGGCGCATGGTCTCGGGTAGGTCTGGGCTTGACGTCATTGCATCACATCTCCGGTTGGCGTGACCCGTCATGTGCGGCCGGAGGGCAGGTTGGCAAGGGCGTAGTCGGTAAGCGAGGAATGTCTCAGCGGGTGCCGTACATCCGGTCGCCGGCATCGCCGAGGCCTGGCACGATATAACCGTGGTCGTTGAGGTGGCTGTCGATGGAGGCGGTCCAGACCGGCACGTCGGGATGCGTCGCCTGGAGCTTGGCGACGCCTTCCGGCGCGGCGAGGAGGCAGACGAAGCGCAGGTCGCGCGCGCCGCGCTGCTTCAGGAGGTCGATGGCCGCGATGGCCGAATTGGCCGTGGCGAGCATCGGGTCGAGGACGAGGACGGTGCGGTCGGCGAGGTCGGACGGCGCCTTGAAGTAATATTCCACCGCCTCCAGCGTCTCCGGGTCGCGATAAAGCCCGACATGGGCGACGCGCGCGGAGGGCACCAGCGACAGCATGCCGTCGAGGAAGCCGACGCCCGCGCGCAGGATGGGGGCGAGAACCAGCTTCTTCCCGGCGATCTGCGGTGCCTCCATCGCCTGGATCGGCGTTTCGATCGTCACCCGCTCCAGGGGAAGGTCGCGGGTGACCTCATAGGCGAGGAGCATCCCGATCTCGTTGAGGATCTGGCGAAAGCCTTTGGTCGAGCGCTCCTTCTGTCGGAGGAGGGTCAGCTTGTGCTGGACCAGGGGATGGTCGACCACCGTGACCGTCGCGCGGGTCTCCGCGCCGGGACCGTCCGTATTCGCCATCGCCTTCACTCCCCCGAGAACCGGCCCACCGCACCACGGACGGCACCGGACCGACCCCACGCTCTTTTGAACTCCCGCCCTTATGGCCCCCCGGGGCATGAAAATCCGATAAAGAAGCGCGGCCATGACGCGGTGAGGGGCGCGTCCCGGTCGTCGGAGCGATGCAAACAGGGTGGTCCGGGTCGTCGATGAAACTTATCCGAAACAGTACGCCCATGAGCAAGTCCGCCCGTAACGACAGGGTCCGCTATCGCGCCACGTTCCTCAATACGCTCGGGGCGTCTCTGGTGATGGTCGGCTTCTTCCTGCCGGGGATGCGGCTCTACGAAGGGTTTGACCACCGCCTGTCCCGCTCCGAGGCGTGGAGCGTCTCGCTACGGTTCTTCCAGACCGAGCCGGGTGCGGTGAGCGTGACGGCGCTGATCCTCGGCTTCTGCCTGCACTTCATCGCCCTGCATCACCTGAAAAAACTGCAGGATTGATCTCGCCGCCGAACAAACGAAAAAGGACTCCCGGCATCGCTGCCGGAAGCCCTCTTTGCCCCGAATGGGGGATCGGTCAGACGCTCTGCGTCGGGCCGCTATTGTTGCGCTTGGCCATGAAGGCGTCGAACTGCTCGCGGTCCTTGGCGCGCTTCAGTTCTTCCACGAACTCGGCGAAGGCGCGGCTCTCCTCCTGCAGCGCCTTGCGCTGGGCATTGAGCCGGTCGAGTTCGGCGCGGCGGTAATCGTCGAAGGCAAGGTTGCCGGTGCCGCGCAGGTCTGCGGCCTCGAACGCCTGGGCGAAGCGCGATTTGCGCATGCCCGCCTGCCAATCGGATCCACGGCCGATCATGCCGCGCAGTTCGGACAATGCCGGGTAACCCGCCACCTTCCAGGCGATGTAGGCCGCCGCCAATGGCCACCAGTAGAAGAACGCGACGACGACGGCGCCGATCTCGAAAGAGCGGCGGGGAAACGGACCGCTGCGGCAGGCTTTGCCGGTGGCCCAGGGAGAGGTCGAGGAAAAGCTCACGGCTCACAGCTCCGATGTTAATGTGAACCACATTTACTTGCGAATGCGACGTGGCGGTTTCAAGGGTCGTTTTCAGGAGAGTGTCAGGCCGAGGGTCGGGGGCGTCCCGCACCATGGACGAGGGCCAGCACGCCGGCGCGTAGCAGCTCGTACTTGTCTGGCATTCCGGGCCCTTTCGGCAGATGTCCGGAAGCCGAGAGCGTGGCGAGCCCGTGCGAGAGGGCCCAGACTTCCAGGGCGACGAAACGAGGCTCGACTCCGCCGAATCCGTCCGGAAACGTCGATTTCAGCGCTTCGAGCAGAAGGTCGAAGGGGCTGGGCCTGGGCGGGACGTCGGAGGCTGCAGAATCCGCTGCCATCGGTGCGCCACGCGTCTCGAAGATCGCGGCATAATAGCCGGGCTCTTCCTCCGCGAAGGCGAGATAGGCCTCGCCCATTCGGGTGAAGCGCTCGAGAGGTGTTCCGCGTGAGGTGAGGGAGCGTGCCAGGCGCTCGGCGAGGTCGGTGAAGCCACGGCCGGCCACCTCCTCCAGCAGAGCTTCGCGACCCCGGAAATGACGATAGAGCGCGGCCGGAGTCACTCCGACGAGGCGTGCCGCATCGACCAGGGTGAAACCGCCCACGCCGCGTTCGGCGATGAACCGGCGCGCCGCTTCGATCAGCGCCTCTTTGAGGTTGCCGTGATGGTAGCTGCGCCGGTCTCCCGGTCCTTCTCGCCAGGGTCGCACTGGATTCCATCCTCGGGCGATCGCCGGCCAGCGGCTGCACCTTTGCCGCGACTCTGCCGGGATGGCCCTCCCCTAACACGCGGAGCGCGCTTTTCGACCCTCCTCTGTCTACCCGTGGACAGAGATTTTCAAACGGCGATTGACAGGGACGATCCCACGAATTGTAATAGTATTACATTACATAGCGGATTTCCGATGAGCCAGCGCGATCACCGTCTCCCCGTCACCGTCCTTTCCGGCTTCCTCGGTGCCGGCAAGACCACGCTGTTGAACCACATTCTCAACAACCGCGAGGGACGACGCGTCGCCGTGATCGTCAACGACATGAGTGAGGTGAACATCGACGCCGCCCTGATCCGTGAGGGCAGCGCCAACCTCTCTCGCACCGACGAACGCCTGGTGGAGATGACCAATGGCTGCATCTGCTGCACGCTGCGGGACGACCTTCTGGCCGAAGTCCGGACGCTCGCGGAGGAAGGGCGGTTCGATTACCTCCTGATCGAAGGCACCGGCATCGCCGAGCCGCTGCCGGTGGCGAGCACCTTCTCCTTCCGCGACGAAGACGGGGCTGCGCTGAGCGACGTCGCCCGCCTCGACACCATGGTCACCGTGGTCGACGCCGTCGGTCTCCTGCGCGATTACGGTTCGACGGCGTTCCTGCGCGACCGGGGCGAGAGTGCGGGCGAGGAGGATGCCCGGACCCTTGTTGACCTTCTCGTGGAGCAGATCGAGTTCGCCGATGTGGTCGTCCTCAACAAGGCCGGTGATGTCGGGGCGGATCAGCTCGCTTTGGTCCGCTCGGTGATACGCGGGCTCAATGCCGATGCCCGCATTGTCGAGGCCTCCTATGGCCGCGTCCCCCTCGATCGGGTTCTGGATACCGGCCTGTTCAGCGAGGAGAAGGCGCAGGAACATCCGCTCTGGTTCAAGGAGCTCTACGGCGCCGCCGATCACGTGCCCGAAACCGAGGAATACGGGATCGGCTCCTTCGTCTACCGGGCTCGCCGTCCCTTCGCGCCCGAGGCGTTCGATGCCTTCACCAAGGCGACATGGCCGGGCCTCATCCGCGCGAAGGGGCATTTCTGGCTGGCGACGCGCCCGGACTGGGTCGGCGAATTCTCCCTCGCCGGTGCCGTCGCCCGGGTCTCCCCGATGGGGGCCTGGTGGGCCTGCGTGCCGAAAGCCCGCTGGCCGGAGGATGCAGAGTGGCGCAGTCATCTGTCCCGGAACTGGAGCGAGCCCTGGGGCGACCGCCGCCAGGAACTCGTCTTCATCGGGACGGCTCTCGACCAGGAAGCGATCACCGCCGCACTCGACGCCTGTCTGGTCGGTTCCGAGGAGGTGACGCGGTTCGATCCGGCGCCCTACCGCGCCCTGCCCGATCCGTTTCCCGCCTGGCAGCGTGCCGCCGCCTGATGGCATTCTTTTCCCTCAAGGATGCCCGCGCCCGCTCGGCCGCACGGTCGGCCGATGCGGCGAGGCTCAAAGGCGCGCTTCGCCTGGGTCTCGGGCTCGGCGAGGATGACGTCCTCGCCGTCAACGAAATCGCCTGTGGCGAGCCCGGCTGCGCCGATCGCGAGACCATCGTCCTGGTGATGCGGGTCGGCGAGCCGACGCGGGCGCTGAAGATCGCGCGTGGACTCGAGACGGTCGTGGCCGACGACATCGCCCGGCTGGGCGAGGAAGAGGAGGCCATGAGGCGGGAGGGCGCGGCCCCGCCCGGGGAGTCCGCGCCTACAGTTTGAAGATCGAGGATGCCCGGTCCAGCGCGGACTTCTTGCCGGTTCGGGCCGATTCCAGGCGCTCGATCTCGGCGCGCAGCAGGGCGATCCGCTCGGCGATCTCGTCGAGGGAGAGGGTGTCGAGGCTCTCGCCGATCGTATGGGAGACCGTGCGCTTCGGCCGGTCCGTGTCGTCGTCGCGCATGGCTTGTCCCCCTGTCTTCCGGCGCTCGCCTAACGGTCCCACCGCGAGACCGAGCGAACGTGCTGTTGAGTGCCGGCATATTGCTTGAGGAATGTCGTCATTTCCGACAGTTCCGGCGCTTTCGAGCGGAAGGTGACCGAGAGGGCCAGAAGCGTGTCGGCATGGTCGAGGCCGGGATAGATCCGCTCCTGCACCGGCACGCGCATCGCGCGCAGTCGCGCCGCGAGGCTCTGGGTATTCTGCGGACGGACGATGGTGTCGTTGCCGCCCGTGGCCAGGAATGCCGGCGGTGAATGAGGGCTGGCGAAGGTGATCGGCTGCGTCGCCGCCGGGTCGGGGGCCTGTCCGAACACGTCCCGTGAGGTGTCCTGGTCGAAAGGATGGAAGTCATAGGGGCCGGACAGACCGGCCACGGCCCGGATCACCTTCGGGTCGACGCCCGCCTTGCGCAGGTAGCGCGGATCGAGCCCGAGCATCAGGGCATTATAGGCCCCGGCCGAATGGCCCGCGAGAACGATGCGGCGCGGGTCGCCGCCATAGTCTGCGATGTTGTCGCGGACCCAGGCGATGGCGGCGGCGCCGTCATCGAGGAAGTCGGGGAACCGCACTTCCGGATAGACCCGGTAATCGGGGATGACGGTGACGAAACCCTGGGCCGCCAGGGCCTGACCGACGAATTCGTAATCGTCCTTCGCGCCCGATTTCCACGAGCCGCCATAGAAGAAGACCAGCACCGTCGCATCCGCCGCGCCGCCGACGGGCGTAAAGACATCGAGGCGCTGCCGCGGATGGGTGCCGAAGGCGGCGCTCTTCTGGGCGAGCCGGCCGCCCTGGTCGCGCGGACCAATGGCATCGAAGAGGGCGAGGGGGGAACAGGCCGTGACCCCGAAGGCGGCCAGTGCGAGGCAGGCGAGAGTGGCGAAGGCGGCGAAGGCGCGGGTCATGCATCTCTCAAACGGGGAAACGAACACCCGAATGACACGGGCCGCACGGCGGATTCATGACCGGAAAAAGGGTTTTTCGGATTCAGGTGCGCAGCACGATGCAGGCGCCGCCAACCTTCCGGATGCGGCCGCACAGGATATCGCCCGCCGCCCGGCTCTCGGCCGGGATGCGGATCCGGTAGAAGGCGCGCGTGCCGCGACTGCGCAGGCGCGTCCCGATGATCATCGGCCGCACCTCGCCGATCACCCCGGCATAGAGTTTCCGGGTACGGGAGAAGCTCTGGAGGGCGAGGGATTTCGAGAAATTCCCGGCGAGCTGAATACCCCACGGGGCGGCCGGCCCCTCGTTGCCGCCAAGGGCGAAGCGATCGCCGCGCGAGGGAATCCGCAACGCGGCGGTGACCTGCAGGCAGGTCTTCGGCGCTTCCGCCTTCGATGCTTCCTTCTTGGAGGCATCAGACTCTCCGTCGGCTCCGTTGACGGCCGCGCCCCCCCGCCAATCCTCCGCCGGCGCGCCGGTGATCGCCATCACGTAGGCGCGTGTCTCGGCGGGCAGGCCGCCCGTTCCGGCGAGCCAGCCCGAGACCCGGCCCGCGCCGCCATTATAGGCCGCCGCCGCGAGGCCGAGATTGCCGAACTGGCGATTGAGATCGGCGAGGAGATGGGCGGCGTGGGGGATCGCCTGTTCGGGATCGAACGGGTCGGTCAGTCCGCGCTCACGTGCCGTTCCCGGCATGAACTGCGCGACGCCCTGCGCACCGACCGGGCTCACGGCCGTGACGCGAAAACTGCTTTCCCGCCAGATCAGCCGCGTCAGGAACGGCACGGGCAGGCCGCGCACCCTGGCCGAATCCTCGATTAGGCGGCAGAGCGCCTGCTCCACGGTTTCCGTCGCCACCTCGGCCGAGGCCGGCGCGGCGGCGAGGAAACAACAGGCGAGGATCAGGCTGCGGAGGGATGTCACGGGGCGTTTGTAATGCGGTCTGGCGCCGGATCAATCGCCGTTCGCCGATCTCATCGCGCCGCGCTATAAGAACCTCGGCTTCCCCAATCCGCGGACCCGGTGCCCTTCCCTCGATGACTGACACGCTGCTCGACGTCCAAGACCTGTCGGTCGCCTTTCGCTCGCGTGAGCGTGAGACGCTGGCAGTGGATCGCGTGAGCTTCACGATCCACAGGGGCGAGACGGTGGCCCTGGTGGGCGAGTCCGGGTCGGGCAAGTCGGTGACGGCCTTGTCGATCCTGCGTCTCCTCGATGGCAGCGCCGTCCATCCCGGCGGTCGCATCCTGTTCAAGGGGCGGGACATTCTGGCCTTGCCGGAGCCGGAACTGCGCAAGATCCGTGGTGCCGACATCACCATGGTGTTCCAGGAGCCGATGACCTCGCTCAATCCTCTGCACACGATCCAGCGGCAGATCGGCGAGGTTCTGGAGATCCATCGCGGCCTGTCCGGCCGCAAGGCCCGCGCCCGCATCCTCGAATTGCTCGAACTCGTCGGCGTCCGCGACGCCGAGCGGCGCATGGGCGCCTATCCGCACGAATTGTCCGGCGGCCAGCGCCAGCGCGTCATGATCGCCATGGCGCTCGCCTGCGAGCCGGACCTTCTGGTGGCGGACGAGCCGACCACCGCCCTCGACGTCACCGTCCAGGCGCAGATCCTCACGCTTTTGGCCGACCTGCAGAAGCGCCTCGGCATGTCGATGCTGTTCATCACCCACGATCTCGGCATCGTGCAGCGCATCGCCTTGCGGGTCTGCGTGATGCTCGCCGGCCGCATCGTCGAAGCGGGGCCGGTGGACGAGATTTTTGCCAGGCCCAAACACGAATATACCCAGCGCCTGCTCGCCTCGGAGCCGAAGGGGCGCGCCAACCCGGTGGCGGACGACGCTCCGCGCCTGTTGGAAGCCGGCCCGCTCAAGGTGTGGTTCCCGGTCCGCGAGGGGCTTCTTCGGCGCACGACCTTCCATGTGAAGGCGGTGGATGGCGTGTCCCTTGCCGTCCGCGAGGGAGAGACGATCGGGATCGTCGGGGAATCCGGATCGGGCAAGACCACTCTGGGGCTCGCCCTGCTGCGCCTTACCGGCAGCGAGGGCCCTATCGTCTTCCTCGGCCAGTCCATTGCCGGGCTCGGCCCCGGACCGATGCGACCGTTCCGGCGCGACATGCAGGTGGTCTTCCAGGACCCTTACGGCTCGCTCTCGCCGCGCATGACGGTGGCCGACATCGTCGCCGAGGGCCTCGTCGTGCAGGGGGCGGTGAAGTCGCGCATCGAGCGGCGCGCCGTGGTCGCCAAGGCACTGACCGATGTCGGTCTCGATCCGGCGACGATGGATCGCTACCCGCACGAATTTTCCGGCGGCCAGCGCCAGCGCATCGCCATCGCCCGCGCCATGGTGCTGAAACCGCGCTTCGTCGTCCTCGACGAACCGACCTCGGCCCTCGATCGGTCGGTGCAGGCTCAGATCGTCACCCTGCTCCGCGACCTGCAGAAGGAGCGCAAGCTCGCCTACCTCTTCATCAGCCATGATCTCAAGGTCGTGCGCGCGCTGGCGAACTACGTGCTGGTGATGCAGAACGGCCAGGTCGTGGAGGAAGGCCCGGCGGAGGCCATCTTCGCCCGGCCGCAGACCGAGTACACGAAGGCCCTGTTCGCTGCCGCCTTCGATCTCAACAGCGCCACCACCGAAGACGTGGTCCCGGCCTGAACACGACGAGACCCATGGCGCGCGTCTTTCTCATCGTCCTCGATTCGGTCGGCATCGGAGGAGGGCCGGACGCTGCCCGCTACGGCGACGAGGGGTCGGACACGCTCGGCCATATCGCGGAATCCTGCGCCGCCGGGGCGGGCGATCGCGCGGGCCTTCGAGCCGGCCCCCTCGCTCTGCCGAACCTGACGCGTCTCGGCCTCGGTCTCGCCGCCGAGGGGGCGAGCGGCCGCATCCCGCCCGGGCTCGAGCCATCCGGTCCGGTCGATGGGGCCTACGGACATGCCGTCGAGACCGCGCCCGGCAAGGACACACCCTCCGGCCATTGGGAGATCGCGGGCGCCCCCGTCACCGAGGATTGGGGCTACTTTCCCGACAGGGTGCCGGCCTTCCCCGCCGCCCTCACTCAAATGCTGATCGAACGGGGCGAACTCCCCGGTATCCTCGGCGATTGCCACGCCGCCGGTATCCCGATCGTCGAGCGTCTCGGGGCAGAGCACGTCCGGACGGGCAAGCCGATCTGCTACACCTCGGCCGACAGCGTCTTCCAGATCGCCGCTCACGAGGAGACGTTCGGGCTGGATCGGCTCTACGAGCTCTGTCGGATCGCCCGCGAAATCTGCGACCCCTACCGAATCGGCCGGGTCATCGCCCGCCCCTTCCTCGGCTCGGAGGAGACCGGTTTCCAGCGTACCCCGAACCGCAAGGATTTCGCCACGCAGCCGCCGGGCGAAACCCTGCTCGACCGCCTCAGTGAGCGGGGACGCCCTGTGGTCAGCGTTGGCAAGATCGGCGACATCTTCGCCCACCGCGCCACGGGCCGCGAGATCAAGGCCGCCGGCAACGTTGCCTGCCTCGATGCGGCGCTGGCCGCGTTCCGCACCCTCCCCGAGGGCGGGCTGGTCTTCCTGAACCTGGTCGATTTCGACACGGAATACGGCCACCGCCGCGATGTGCCCGGCTACGCCGCCGAGCTGGAGCGTTTCGATGCGCGTGTGCCCGAGATCCATGCGGTGCTCGAGGCGGGTGATGTCTGCATCGTCACCGCCGACCACGGCAACGACCCGACATGGTCGGGGACGGAGCATACCCGCGAGCAGGTGCCGGTTCTGGCCTTCGGTCCCGGTCTCGGCGCCCGGTCACTCGGGCGTAGGGAGACCTTCGCGGATATCGGCGCCTCCATCGCGCGTCATCTCGGCATCGGCGAACTGGGACGCGGCACGTCGTGGTGGTGAGGCGGTCCCGCCCGAACCGGGTGGGATCGAAACTCAGACCTCCCAGGTCTCTTCCACCTCAGGCGGGATCGGCCTCGGGCGGCGGTCGCTGCCGATGGCGACGAAGGTGAACAGGCCTTCCGTCACCTTCATCGTAGTCTCGCTCTCGCGTTCGCGGCGCCAGACCTCGACCTGGATGCGAAGCGAGGTGCGGCCGACCTTCACGATCCAGGCATAGATGCTGACCTCGTCGCCGACGATGACCGGGCGATGGAAGGTCATGGCATCCACGGAGATCGTGGCGCAGCGGCCCCGCGCTCGCCGCGCGGCGACGTTACCCGCCGCCAGATCCATCTGCCCCATCAGCCATCCGCCGAAAATATCCCCGGCCGGATTGGTGTCCGCGGGCATCGCGATCGTGCGGACCACGGGGGAGCCGCGGTCGGTGGGCTGTCGTGGCTCGGAAACATCGGTCGACATGGGGTGGTGCGGTCTCTTGTGATCTCGGCTCTGCCAATGCAAGCGGCGCGCCGCCTGTGTCGTCCTGTCACATCCGGCCGGGCGCGAACAGGTGACCTGCTTGAAGGGTAATGGCGGTCGTCACGCCTTCATCACAGTCCGGACCGTCCCGTTCCTCCCGGCGGCGGCGAAGGCGGGCGCCTGCGCAGCATCACCGACCCGCCCGCCAGCAGCGCGATGCAGAGCAGGGCGTAGGGCAGGCCCAACAGCAACAGGAAGAACCCGGCGCTTGCCTCGCCACCACTGGCACCACCGGAATCCCGGTCGAGAAGCCAGCCCAGGACGCCCGTGACCGCCAGCAGGACGATGCCGTTCAGCAGGATGGCGCCCCCGACGGCGAGGCAGCCCCAGCCGATGCGTCGACGCTCGTCGCCCACGCGGGCAAGGAGGAGCGTCACGGCGATCACCACGCTGGCCTGAAGACCGATGGCGAGGAAGGGCAGCATGTCTAACGCCGGTCCCGGCCAGGTTATGGCGGCATCCCGCATGCCGGGGGTGGGCCGGACCATCATACCGATGAGGGCCGTCAGGGCGGGAAAGATCACCCCGCCGATCGCCCAGCCCACGAACAGGCCGAAGACGCTACTGATGACCCATCGCCGGGTGTTCGGGTTCATGCCGTCACTTCCTGCCGCCGGGCAAATACGATTGGCCCCGCTATCGACGACAGCACGCTACTCGCACGCCGTCTACGCGATGATAGCGATCCTCGACCCCCAACACGACGGTCAACCATCGTGCTGGCCAAGCTTGTGGGGGGAGCATGTCCGGCAAGGAGTCGATGACGGAGGCGCTCCTCGGCCCATCGAGGCGGATATGCGAAGTGACGAGATAACCGTCAGTCCGGCAGGGCAAACACGACGAGCGCGTCGCCGGTGCCGAAACCCGAGCCCTTGGTGAACGAGGCTCCGCCGGCCGCCACGGCCACGTATTGCCGGCCGTCCAGCGAATAAGTGATCGGCGGCCCGCCGATCCCGGCACCGCATTGGAACCGCCACAGCACCGTGCCGGTCGCCGCGTCATGGGCGTCGAGATGGCCGTCCTCCTCGCCGGAGAAGACCAGACCGCCGGCGGTGGCGAGCGTGCCGCCCGAAAGGCGGCTTCCCGCCTTTACCGACCATTTGATCGCGCCGCCCTTGGCGAGGTCGACAGCCGTGAGCGTGCTGAAGGAAGGCTCTCCCTTCGCCTCGCTCGTTTCGGTGAAACGGATCTGCGGCCTGCCGGCGGCGGCGGGAACAGTCCTCACCGTGTAGGTCGTCGCGCCGTGACGGACCTGGGCATAGGCCATGCTCGTCGTCGGATCGAAGGCGACCGGATGCCAGGAGATCGCCCCGAGGGGACCGGGGCTGACGACGGTTCCGGTCTCGGTGGGCGGTGCGTAGAGGTTCTTCTGAGTGGTCAGCGGCGCGGACTTGCCGAGGAGCGTGCCGGTCGCCCGGTCGTGGACGTAGAGCCAGCCGGTCTTGCTCGCCTCGGCGACCGCCTTCACCGGACCTTGCGGCGTCGCGTAATCGAGCAGGAAGGGCGGGCTCGCGACGTCGTAGCCCCATTCGTCATGGGGGACCTGCTGGTAATACCAGCGCAGCTTTCCGGTCTTCACTTCCAGGGCGACGAGGCTCATCGTGTAGAGGTTGTCGCCCGGCCGCGAGAGGCCGAAATTCTGCGGCGCGGGGTTGCCGGTGCCGACATAGATCAGGCCGAGATCGGCATCGTAGGCCGGGGTCATCCAGAGCGAGCCGCCGCCGACCTTCCAGGCCTCCCTGTGCCGGGGCGCGGCCGCCTTCTCGGCGGCGATATCGCGATTGAGCGGCACCCCATCGGCGGTCTTCTCCACGAAGCCGCCTTCCCAGCCGTCCTCCTTGGTCACGTACCAGCGCCAGCGCTCCTCGCCGGTGGCCGCATCGTAGGCAGCGAGCCAGCCGCGCCGGCCGTAGCCGCCCTCAATCCCGACCACGGCGCCGCCGTCGAGCCCGCCCTTTTCGTCCTCCACGTGGAGGCCGTAGCCGGCACCGGCCACGCCGACGATGACCAGTCCGTCGGCCACTAGGGGCGGCATCTTGAAACCGAGCCGGCTCGACCCCTGGATCGCGCCCGCGCCCAGCTTTCCCGCCAGATCGGACGCGGTCTCCGACTCGCCCTCCTCAGGGCGGACGGCCTCGTGGTCCCACAGGACCTTGCCGGTCTTGGCGTCGAGGGCGATGACCCGCCCGTCCATGGTCGCCTCGAAGACCTTGCCGCCCGAGACCGCGACGCCGCGATTCGAGGGCGGTCCGAAGATCTTCTCCGTCCGCGCCTTGTGGGTGTAGGTCCAGATCACCCGGCCGGTCTTCGCCTCCAGGGCAGCCACGTGGTTCTGCGTGGTGGAGACGTACATCACGCCGTCCACCACCACCGGCTCGGCCTGGAAGTAGCCGGTGATCCCGGTCTGGAAGATCCAGGCCGGACGTAGCTTGGCGACGTTGCCCCGGTCTATGTCCGTCAGCGGCGAGAAATGCCGGTTGGTATGGTCGCGGCCGAACATCGGCCATTCCTCGGCACGCGCTCCCGGGGAGATTGTCAGGGCGCCTACCATCAGCGGAAAGACGGAGCGGCGGAGCATCGCCAGCGATTTGATCATCCCGTCACGCCCCATCCATCGATCGGTTGGCTTCAGTCGACGCTCAGCCGGGCGAGCCGGATGGCCGCCTCGAGCTGAAACGGCGTGTCGGCGGCGTTCATGGAACGGGCGAGATCCGCAGCACTTTGCCCGTTGCCGTCGCGCCTGGCCGGGTCCGCACCCCGCGCCAGCAGGAGTTCCACCATCTCGGTGCGGTTGAACATCGCCGCCGTCATCAGCGCGGTGCGCGTGCCGGTTCCGGTGCCGTCGATAGTGGCGCCCTTCTCCAGCAGTAGCTCGACGATGGCCATGTCGCCCTTGAAGGCGGCGCCGGCGAGCGGGGTCTGTCCGCGGTCGTTGGAGAGTTCGGGGTCGCCGCCGTTCTCGAGGATGAGGCGCGTGGTCTCGACCTGCCCGTTATAGGCAGCCAGCATCAGCAGGCTGTCGCCCTTGTCGTTGAGGAGGTTCGCCGGGAGTCCCTGAGCGAATAGCTCTTCGAGCTCGTCCACATGCCCTGCCCGCGCATATTGGAAGACCCGGCCCGCGAAGGCCAGGGTCTCCGAGTCGAGTTCGGGAAGCGCAGGGTTGGGCGAAGCCGGCGTTTCGGATTGCATCGTCACTTTCTGTCTCAGTGAATGCTGTGTCAGGGAATGACTTTTTCGGTCCGCAACCGGCCGAACAGGTCGAGGAAACTGTCGTCGCTGGGCTGATAATCGAGGAAGCCGAGCCGGCGGCTGCGCGCCATGTCGGTGACCACCTCGATCGGTCGGCCGAGATCCGCATCGGTGTGCCATGCGGAGGCGAGACGGTCGAGGTCGGACTCGACCAACCCGTGGCGTTCAGCCAGATCCCTCCAGACCGGCCCGTCCTTGGCCATCTGCTCTTCGAGGGGTGTCGCCGCACCCGGATAGGGCGCCGGCTCCAGGCCGAACCATTCCGCGATGCGGCCCCACATCCACGACCAGCGGAAGACGTCGCCGTTGACCACGTTGAACGCGGTGTTCGCCGCGGCGGGATCGGTAGAGGCCCAGGCGAGATGACGGGCCAGCAGCCGCGCGTCGGTGACGTCGGTCAACCCGTTCCATTGCTGCGGTGAGCCCGGGAACAGGAACGGGCGTCCGGTCTCTCGACAGAGGGAGGCGTAGACGGCCAGCGTCACGCCCATGTTCATGGCGTTGCCGAGGGCATAGCCGACGATGGTGTGCGGACGGTGCACGCTCCAGCCGAACCCCTGGCGTTTGGCGGCAGCGAAGACCTCGTCCTCCTGTACGTAGTAGAAATTCTCCACCGGCAGACGGTCCTGGTCCTCGCGGAACGGCGTCTGCGGCAGCGTGCCTTTCCCATAGGCTTCGAAGGGCCCGAGATAATGCTTGAGGCCGGTCACCAGGGCCACGTGGCGCAACGGAGCCGCTTGCAGCGCGTCGAGAAGGTTGCGCACCATGGCGCCATTGACGCGGCAATTCTCGGCCTCGGTCGCCTGCCGCATCCATGTGGTGATGAAGACATGCGTCGGCGCGAGCTTGGACAAGGCCGCTTGCAGGGAGGCGGGATCGGTCAGGTCCGCCGTCACCGGGGTCACGCCCTCGATATCCACGGGCCGGCGCGCCAGGCCCAGGACGTTCCAGCCCTCGGCGACGAGGTGACGGGCGAGGTTGTTGCCGACGATGCCGCTCGCACCGGCGATGAGCGCCGTACCCTTGATCCTGTCCGACATGCTGTCTCCAATAGAGGTGCATTCCTCCTCGGCCTATCCGATGGAGGGACCGGCCGAAGAGGGAATGTGTCTATCGGAACGCGGGAGGCCGGATGTCGATCCGGCGTGGATCCGCTTCAGGCGATGGGGGTCAACTCGCCGGTCTCGCTGATCTCGTCGGTATGCACGTCGAAGCTCGCGAGCAGGGCCGTGCTGAAGCTCGTGGAGATCGCCACGTCGGTGGCGTCGCGGCCTCGCGCGATGAGGATGCGGCCGATGCGGCGCTTGTTGTTGCGGGCGTCGAAGGTGAACCAGCGCCCGTCGAGATAGACTTCGAGCCAGGCCGAGAAGTCGCCCGGCGGCACCACGGGCACGCCGATATCGCCGAGATAGCCCGTGCAGTAGCGGGCCGGGATGTTCATGCAGCGGCAGAAGGCGACGGCGAGATGCGTGAAATCGCGGCAGACGCCGATCTTCTGGGTGTAGGCTTCGAAAGCCGTGCGGGTGGCGTCGGCCTGCTGGTAATCGAACTTGATGTGCCGGTGCACGAAATCGTGGATCGCCTGGACCCGTGCCCAACCCTCGGGTGTGGTGCCGAAGAGACCCCAGGCGATGTTCGAGAGCTTGTCGGTCTCACAATAGCGGCTGCCGAGCAGGAACGGCATGACGTCGTCCGGAAGATCCTGCACCGGATACTGTTTCGCCTCGGGCACGAGTTCGTCGAGCTCGCCAGAATCCTCGACCATGAAATCGGCCGAGACCGTGATCCGACCACCGGGGGCGAGGATGCGGGTACAGACGTTGCCGAACGGATCGAGGTAGCTGTGAGCCTCCACCGGCGGCTCGATCGTCATCGTTTCCGGTGTCAGCAGATCACCAGCCCTGGATGGGTGGACGTTGAGCATCAGGGTGATCGGCGTCGGGCCGAACGTGTCGTAGCCGATCGTGTAGCCGGTCCGGATTTTCATGGGGTCGCTCGCATCGGGCAAAGGGGGGCGCGGCTCGTCTCCACCCGCCGCCGCCCTGCGCCCGAGACCGTGGGCCTCGAGCGAGCGGGTGGCGTCGAGGCGGCGACGATCTGGTGCCGCCATGCCCGCCTCGGCCGCCCCCGTTCGAGAGCGGCATCGTCTCGTCACTGGTTAGCACACGGAAAGGTTGCCACCTAACGTTTTGGTGCTCCTCAGGTTTCATCCAGGGCGGCCCGGAGATCGGCGAGGTCGAGGCGGCGGGTGAACATGGTGAGGCCGCCCTCGGCATCGCGCGGCCATTCCGCTTCCGGCCTGTCCCTGTAGAGTTCGACTCCGTTCATGTCCGGGTCGCGCAGGTACAGTGCCTCGCTCACACCGTGGTCGCTGGCCCCGTCGAGGGCGATGCCGGCCGCGTCGAGACGCTGCAGGGCATCGGCGAGGGAGGCGCGGGTCGGATAGAGGATTGCGAGGTGGAATAGGCCGGTCGTGCCGGGCGGCGGCGGGCTGCCGCCTTCGCTCTCCCAAGTGTTGAGCCCGATATGGTGGTGGTAATCCCCCGCCGCGATGAAGGCGGCCTGGGTGCCGTAGCGAGCCTTGAGGGAGAATCCGAGCACGCCGCAATAGAAGGCCAGGGCCCGGTCGAGATCGGCGACCTTGAGATGGACATGGCCGATCCGCGCCTGCGGATGGATCGGGTTCGACGTCGTCGTCATGATGGGTCTCGCTCCTGATTGGCGCGAAGCGATGGGCCGCCCTTTCCCCTTTCGTTCCGCGGGGCCATATTCCACCCATGCCTCCTGCGAACAAACCCCGCGTCTCCTCGGCGAAGGCTTCGAAGCCCGAGCTGAAACCGCTCGACGAGCACCTGGCCGCCCTGCTGAGCCCGGCGCTCAACCGTAACCGGCTGCCCGCGGTCGAGAATCCTGCGCCGCCGGCTCCGCCGAAGAAGCCCGGCAGGCCCAAGAAAGCCGCATCGCCGCCCGGCGGTTTCGGTGAAGCGCCGCAGGCCGGGTTTACCCTCGGCGACGCGGCCGAGGTCGACCCACGCCTCGCCCAGGCGCTGGGAATCACGCCGCCGGAAGACGGTCCGGCACCCGAGGCGCTGGCGAACGAGGATGAAGGTTCGCTGGCCACCGACGGCGTATCCGCCACGGTGGATGCCCTCTCGCGCCTCCTCACCGAGGGCAACCCGCTGTTCCGGGATGGCAAGACCTGGGCGCCGCATCGCCCGGAGCGGCCGAAGAAATCCGAGGGCGGCCTCGCCTTCACGTTGAAATCCGAGTTCGAGCCGGCGGGCGACCAGCCGCGCGCCATCGCCGAACTGGTGGAAGGGGTGAACAAGAACGAGCGCGATCAGGTGCTGCTCGGCGTCACCGGCTCCGGCAAGACCTTCACCATGGCCAAGATCATCGAGGCGACGCAGCGCCCCGCCCTGATCCTGGCGCCGAACAAGACCCTGGCGGCGCAGCTCTACGGCGAGTTCAAGAGCTTCTTCCCCGACAACGCGGTGGAGTATTTCGTCTCCTACTACGATTACTACCAGCCCGAGGCCTACGTGCCGCGCTCCGACACGTTCATCGAGAAGGAATCCTCGATCAACGAACAGATCGACCGGATGCGCCACTCGGCCACCCGCGCTCTGCTCGAGCGCGACGACGTCATCATCGTCGCCTCGGTCTCGTGCATCTACGGTATCGGCTCGGTGGAGACCTACACCGCCATGTCGTTCACGGTGTCGCTGAACGAGCGGATCGAGCAGCGCCAACTGGTCGCCGACCTCGTGGCGCTCCAATACAAGCGCATCCAGTCCGACTTCGCCCGCGGCACCTTCCGGGTGCGCGGCGACGTGATCGAACTCTGGCCTGCCCACTTGGAGGATCGCGGCTGGCGCATCGGCCTGTTCGGCGACGAAATCGAGTCGATCACCGAATTCGATCCGCTCACCGGCAAGAAAATCAATGACCTCAAATTCGTGAAGGTCTACGCCAACTCGCACTACGTCACGCCGCGTCCGACCCTCCAGCAGGCGATCAAGGGCATCAAGACCGAGCTGAAGCTTCGGGTGGACGAGCTGACCAAGATGGGCCGGCTCATCGAGGCGCAGCGGATCGAGCAGCGCTGCACCTTCGACATCGAGATGATCGAGGCGACGGGCGCCTGCAACGGTATCGAGAACTATTCGCGCTACCTCACCGGCCGCAAGCCCGGCGAGCCGCCGCCGACGCTGTTCGAATACCTGCCCGACAATGCCATCGTCTTCACCGACGAGAGCCACGTCACGGTTCCGCAGATCGGCGGCATGTACAAGGGCGACTTTCGCCGCAAGGCGACGCTGGCCGAATACGGTTTCCGCCTGCCCTCCTGCCTCGACAACCGCCCGCTCCGTTTCGAGGAATGGGACGCCATGCGACCGCAATCGGTCCACGTCTCGGCGACCCCGGCGAAATGGGAGATGGAGCAGACTGGCGGCGTCTTCGCCGAGCAGGTCATCCGCCCCACCGGCCTCGTCGATCCGGTGATCGAGATCCGCCCTGCCCGCTCTCAGGTGGACGATCTGTTGGGCGAAGTGCGCGAGGTCGCACAGGCAGGCTACCGCACGCTGGTGACGACGCTGACCAAGCGCATGGCCGAGGACCTGACCGAGTATTTGCACGAGAACAGCGTCCGCGTGCGCTACATGCACTCGGATATCGACACGCTGGAACGGATCGAGATCATCCGCGACCTGCGGCTCGGCGCCTTCGACGTGCTCATCGGCATCAACCTGCTGCGCGAGGGCCTCGACATCCCGGAATGCGCCCTCGTGGCGATCCTCGACGCCGACAAGGAAGGCTTCCTGCGTTCCGAGACCTCGCTGATCCAGACCATCGGCCGCGCCGCCCGCAATGCCGACGCCCGTTGCATTCTCTACGCGGACAACATCACCGGCTCGATGGAACGGGCCATGGCGGAGACCGAGCGCCGCCGCCAGAAGCAGCTCGCCTATAACGAGGAACACGGCATCACGCCGCAGAGCGTGAAGCGCGGAATCTCCGACATTCTCAGCAGCGTGTTCGAGGGCGACCACGTCCAGGTCGATACGGGTCTGGCCAAGAACGCGGCCACGATCGGCCACAACTTCAAGGCCGTCATGGCCGATCTCGAGAAGCGCATGCGCACGGCCGCCGCCGATCTCGATTTCGAGGAAGCGGCGCGCCTGCGCGACGAGCTGAAGCGCCTCCAGGCGACGGAGCTCCTGCTTTCCGACGACCCTATGGCGCGCCAGGGTGACGTGGAGCGCGATGCCGGAAAGTACGGCGCGAAGCGGAGTCGTATCTCGAAGCCGAGCCTCGACAGTATGGGCCCGGGCACCGACCGCGAATTACCCGTGGGAGGCGAAGCGCCCCTCTGGGCCGAGCGCCCGAAGGCGCGCTCGACCCAGGGGCTCGGCGGCCAGAAGCCGAAATACAAGGGCGGCGGCGGGCGCAAGCGCGACTGAAACCCGCACCGGCGTCGGAACCCCCGGCCTAGGCTCGGGCTTGGAGAAGCATGTGACGGCGCCCGAACCCGGGCGCCCCCGTGCCTCGAACCGACGGAGCAATCCCATGCGCAAGGAACCTCTCATCCGGGCGAGCCTGCTCCTCGCTGCCGGCATCTTCCTGGTGCAGACCGCGCCTGCCCAGGCAATCTCCGATCGCCGCGACCAACCGACGGCCGCCGACGTGCCGTCGGAAACCCGATCCGGCGAGACATCCGGTTCGAAGCCCATCGGCGACGTGAAGCCGCCGAGCGCCATCCGCCCCACGACGGCTGTGACCGAGGATGACGGCAAGTCGTCTCGGACCAACCCGCTCGATCATCTGCCCGCGCGCGACCGCGCCGGGACCGGCGGACGCCGGGAATAGAATTCGCCGTCAAGGCTCGCTGCTCAGGAGGAACGACCATGGGATTACTCGATCAGGTCATCGGCGGTGTGCTCGGCAACGTCCTCGGCGGTGGCCGGGGCAGCGATCACCAGCAAGGCGGCGGTTCCGGTGGCGGAGCGCTCGGAGGCTCCCTGTCACCCATCGTGCAGGCTTTGCTGATGCTGCTCCTGCAGAAGGGCGGCGGCGGGTTGAGCGACATCCTCGGCGGCGGTCGGGGAGGCCAGCCGGAAATGGAGCAGGGCCGGCGCGGGCCGCCCGAGCCCTATGACGACGGCGACCAGGGCGGCTTCAACCAGGACCCTTACAATGAGGGCCGAGACCGTGGCGGCTATGGCGGCGGATCACGCGGATCGTCGCCGGAAGGCGATTTCAGCGACCTGTCGGGGATGCTCGACGGACCCGGCGGCGGCCAGGGCTACCAGGGCTCTCGCGATCAGGGTCATTCCTCCGGCGCGGGGCCTTACAGCCGCCTCGACCAGGAGCAGGGCGACGATCTCGGTGGGTTCGACGGGTTGATCGACCGGCTCCAGCGGGGCGGTCTCGGCGACGCCATCGGTTCCTGGATTGGGCATGGACAGAACCAGCCCGTCGAGCCGAACCGGCTCGCGGACGCCCTCGGTTCGGACACGGTGAACACGCTGCAGAGCCGCACCGGCCTCTCCCGCGACGATCTGCTGTCACAGCTTGCCCAGGCGCTACCGGGCGTCATCGACGGACTGACCCCGCAAGGACGGAAGCCGGATCCCGAGGAGCGTCGCGGCTGGTAATACCGAGTCAGGCCCGGCGAACAGCAGGTTTGCCGGGCTTCGCAGGCTGGCAGGTCGCACAATAGAACGTCGAGCGTCCCGATTGCACGATCCGCGCTATGGTGCCGCCGCAGCCTTTCGCCGTGCAGGGTTCGCCGGTGCGGTCGTAGACCCGGAACGCATGCTGGAACGAGCCCGACCCGCCATCGGTATGGGCATAGTCGCGCAGGGTGGACCCGCCGGCGGCGACGGCCTCGGTGAGCACGTCGCGGATCATCCGTGCGAGCAACCGCGCTTTCGTCGTCGGGCGCCCATCGTCTTTCGCCAGGATTCCCGCCGGCAATTCGGGATGCAGCCCGGCGCGGTGAAGCGCTTCGCAGACATAGATGTTGCCGAGACCGGCAATCAGCCGCTGATCGAGGAGAGCGGCCTTCAGCGGCGTAATCTTGTTGCGGAAGAGGAGCGCCAGGCTCTCCGGGCTCATGGCCTCGCTCAGCGGCTCGATCCCCATCGCGGCGAAATGCTTACAGCCGGCGAGGTCCAGGGTCGGCACGAGATCCATGAAGCCGAAGCGGCGCGCGTCGTTATAGGTGACGGTGGCGCCGTTCGACATCGCCATCACCACATGGTCGTGCTTGGCGTTGCCGAGTGCCCCTTCGAGATAGAAATCTCCCGGCGAGACGTTTCTCCCGTCCGGCAAGGCCACGTCGAAGCGCCCGCTCATGCCGAGATGCAGGATCAGCGTCTCTCCCGTGTCGAGACCGGCGGTGAGGTATTTCGCCCGTCGCGCCAGATCGGTCACCGTGGCGCCTTCGAGCCGCTGGGCGAAGCGCTCGGGGAAGGGAAACCGCAGGTTCGGCCGGCGCAGGGTCACGCGGGAGAATCGTGCACCCACCATGGCGGGGGAAAGCCCGCGACGGACGGTTTCGACTTCGGGCAGTTCTGGCATGGAGGGGGCGAGGCTCTGGATCGGGGGACGGCGCCGACACGGCGAGGGTCGGCATCCGCCACCGATCGTCATGCACCTGTCTAACCCGGCACATGGCGATCCTTGCCGGCTTTCGCTATGACGCTCGCGCAAGAGGATGGTGACATGAGTTCGGCCGAGCGTTCGAAGGACGAGACCAGCACGCATTTCGGGTTCGAGCAGGTTGCGCTCGACGAGAAGCAGGGGCGTGTCGACGACGTGTTCCGCTCCGTGGCGAAACGCTACGACCTGATGAACGACTTGATGTCGGGCGGGCTCCACCGCGCCTGGAAGTCGCATCTCATCTCGATGCTGCGGCCACCACGCAACCGGCCTTTCCACCATCTCGATGTGGCCGGCGGCACCGCCGACATCGCTTTCCGCTGCCTGGAGGCGGGGGGTCCCGAGACCCATGTCACAGTGCTCGACATCAACGAATCGATGCTGCGGGTCGGCGCCGAGCGGGCCGGCCACCGCTATGACGGGCGGATCGATTTCGTCACCGCGAATGCCGAGTCGCTTCCCCTGCCGAACGAGGCGTTCGACGCCTACACCATCGCGTTCGGCATTCGGAACGTGCCCCGGATCGACCTTGCCCTGGCCGAGGCGCGCCGCGTCCTGAAGCCCGGCGGGCGCTTCTTGTGCCTCGAATTCTCCAAGGTAGACCTGCCGGTCCTCGACCGGATCTACGACGCCTATTCGTTCCACGTAATTCCTCGCTTGGGCGCCAGCGTGGCCGGCGACGCGGATTCCTACCGGTATCTCGTGGAATCCATCCGCAAATTCCCGACCCCTGGTCGATTTGCCGGCATGATCGAGGAAGCCGGGTTCAAGCACGTCACCCACCGGCCCCTGTCCGGCGGGATCGTGGCGATCCATTCCGGCTGGAAGATCTCGTGAAACCAGAACGGATCGATCTGCCCGATCTGGTCTTACACAGCTCCCTCATCCTGAGGTGCCGCGATAGCGGCCTCGAAGGAGGCCTCCAGATCGCAGGGCGGCCTCTGGAAACCTCCTTCGAGGCCGCCGCCGAGCGTCGGCACCTCAGGATGAGGTTCAGTGGTGGGCCGAGTGCTGGTCCTGCCGTGATCACGCACGTCGAAAGCATCCCATGCTAGGCGCCATCGTCTATCTCATCCGTGGTGCCGGGGTCGGCTTTGTGCTGGCGCGCGAAGGCGGGCTGTCGTTCATCGACCCCACCGAGCTGCCGCCGCATCTTCGCCTCGCCCTGAAGCTCGGGCGGATGCTGGAACGGCCGGGCCTCGGTGCAGGGGCGGGTCCGTTGCAGCGCGCTCTGACACGGCTCGGCCCCTCCTACGTCAAGTTCGGCCAGTTCCTGGCGACGCGGCCCGACATCGTCGGCATGAATGCAGCCCTCGATCTCGAGAAGCTGCAGGACCGGGTTCCGCCTTTCCCACAGGAGCAGGCGATCCGCGTGGTCGAGGCCGCCTTCGGCAAGCCGGTCCGCGAACTGTTCCTGTCCTTCAGCGAGCCCGTGGCCGCCGCGTCCATCGCCCAGGTCCACAAGGCCCATATCCTCGACGCGAACGGCGTCGAGCGGGTGCTGGCTGTGAAGATCATGCGGCCGGGCGTGCGGGAGCGGTTCCAGCGCGATCTTCAGGTGATGCGGTTCATGGCCCGCGTGGTCCATGCCCTGTCGCCGAAGGCCGAGCGCCTGCGCCCGCGCGACGTGGTCGAGATCCTGGCCCGCTCCGTGATGATGGAGATGGATTTCCGGCTCGAAGCCGCGGCCATGTCCGAGCTGGCGCAGAACACCAAGGACGATGCCGATTTCCGCGTGCCGAAGCCCGAATGGGAGCTGACCGCGCGGGACGTCCTGTCGAGCGAGTGGATCGAGGGCATCCGGCTCAATGATCGCGCCGCCATCGTCGCCGCCGGCCACGACCCCAAGGCGCTCGGCCTTGCGGTCATCCAGTCCTTTCTACGGCAGGCGATTCGCGACGGCTTCTTCCACGCCGACATGCATCCCGGAAACCTGTTCGTGGATGCGAGCGGCACGCTTGTGGCGGTCGATTTCGGCATCATGGGCCGGCTCGGGATCATGGAGCGGCGCTTCCTCGCCGAGATCCTGCTCGGCTTCATCCTGCGCGACTACAAGCGCGTGGCGCAGGTGCATTTCGAGGCGGGCTACGTGCCGGCCCACCATTCGGTGGAGGATTTCGCCCAGGCCATCCGCGCCATCGGCGAGCCGATCCACCAGCGACGGGCCGACGAGATCTCGATGGCCAAGGTGCTGACCCTTCTCTTCGACATCACTGCCCTGTTCGACATGAGCACGCGCACCGAACTGGTGATGCTGCAGAAGACCATGGTGGTGGTGGAGGGCGTCGCCCGGTCCCTCGACCCGCAGCTCGACATGTGGACCGGGGCGGAGCCGGTGGTCCGCTCGTGGATCGCACGCAATCTCGGCCCCCTCGGGCGAATCGAGGGTGCGGGACGTGCGGCCCTGACATTGTCCGACGTCGTCACCGACCTGCCCGATCTCGCCCAGCGCCTGCGCCGGATTCTCGTGCGTCTCGACGAGAGCGGAACCGGCGACCGCAAGGCTCTGGAGAGCATCGCCCGCAAGGAGCGTCGCCGGGCGCTCTGGTCCACGGCGGCGCTCTGGGCCATCGCGGTAGGCGCGCTGGTGATGGCGTTCCGGTAAGGGCCGGGTGAACGGGGTGGCGCGGACACCGCTGTTGTAGTCGCAGTGCCATATCCGTTCGCTGTGGACGATCACGAAGCGCGGGAGTAGCCCTCCATCATGACCCTCCCCCTCCAGAACCGACGCATCCTGCTCGTCATCGGTGGCGGTATTGCCGCCTATAAGTCGCTGGACCTGATCCGCCGCCTCCGCGAGCGCGGGGCGCGGGTGCGTCCGCTGCTCACGTCGGGGGCACAGGAATTCGTGACCCCCCTCGCCGCTGCCGCCCTCGCCGGGGAGCGTGCCCATACCGACCTGTTCGACCGGGCGGAGGAGGCCGATATCGGCCATATCAAGCTGGCACGCGATGCGGATGCCATTGTGGTCGCGCCCGCCACCGCTAACCTGATGGCACGGATGACGAGCGGCGACGCCTCGGATCTCGCCTCCACGGTTCTCCTGGCGACGACCCTCCCGATCCTGATCGCTCCGGCGATGAATGTCCGCATGTGGCAGCATCCGGCGACGCGTCGGAATCTCGCGACCCTGAAGGGCGACGGTGTCCGGGTGGTCGGACCCAATGACGGCGCCATGGCGGAAGCGGAGTTCGGTCCGGGCCGCCTCGCGGAGCCCTTGGAGATCGCCGACGCGGTCGAGGCCATGCTCGGTGAAATCTCGAAGGCATCCTCGGCGGCGACCGGGGGATTCGGATTTCTGGCCGGTCGTTCGCCGCAGAAGCCTCTCGCGGGCCGGCGCGTCCTCGTGACGTCCGGTCCGACGCATGAACCGATCGACCCCGTGCGCTACCTCGCCAACCGCTCGTCGGGGCGACAGGGCCATGCCATCGCCGCCGCTGCCGCAGAAGCGGGCGCGGAGGTCACGCTGATCTCCGGTCCCGTTTCCATCGCCGATCCGAAGGGCGTCACGATGGTGCGTGTGGAGACCGCGCGGGAGATGCTGGCGGCGGTGGAGGCCGCCCTCCCCGCCGACCTCGCCATCTTCGCCGCTGCAGTGGGGGACTGGCGCCCGGCACAGGATCACGCGTCCAAGATCAAGAAGGACGGGGCGGCCGTGCCTCCCCTCTCGCTTGTGGAGAATCCGGACATTCTCGCCACCATCGCCCAGCGCAGTGAAGGACGCCCGACGCTGGTGGTCGGCTTTGCCGCCGAAACAGATTCGGTGATCGCTCATGCCCGGGCGAAGATCGCCCGCAAGGGCTGCGATCTGCTCGTCGCCAACGATGTCTCCGCCGAGGGCGGTGTCATGGGCGGCACCGCCAACACCATCCATCTGCTCGACCGGGATGGGGGTCTGGAGACATGGCCGACCCTCGACAAGGACGAGGTCGGGCGACGACTGGTGGAGCGCTTCGCCGCGCGGCTTGCATCGTGATGCGGATCAATCCCGCGGATGCCACGTTAAGGCTTGACGAACCCTTCGCACCGCATCATGTGGGCGCAACCGCCGTTGCCCGGCATATGCTCGGCTCGGTGGATCACAGGAACTTTCGAACCCAATGCCCAGCGACAGTAGTCGATGGACCGCGCCGACTTCGGCCGACAGCGTGTTGAGCGCCTGATCGCTTGATCGGGTTCACCCGCGATCGGCCCTGACGGCCGGTCGAACGAGGTGAGCCCATGACCTTCCAGACCCTTGCTTTCCGCCGTGCCCGCTCGCGCGCTGCTTCGCCCTCCCGCGACAACAGCGTGGCGTTGATCCTTCTCGTGATGATGACCCTGGTCTTCGCACCCGTCGTCGGCATGCATCTGGTGGCGGCCTTCGCCCCCTCTTCGCTTCCTTCGACGATGATGACGCGCTCGACCGGCACGGCGATACCGCCGGGCTGAGCCCGGCGGCCGGATGCACGTCTCAGGATTGCGGCGGAATGGCTGCCGGATCCATATGCATCAGCTCCCAGACGTGGCCATCCGGATCCTGGAACGAGCAGCCATACATGAAGCCGTAATCCATGTTCGGCTTCCAAGGCTTGGCCCCGGCCGCCAGCGCCTTGGCCAGGGTATCGTCGACCTCCTGACGTGATTCGCAGGAGAGACAAGTCAGCACTTCGGTGGCCTTCGATGCATCGCAGATGTCGCCGGTGATGAAGTCACGGAAGCGCGCTTCCGTCAGCAGCATCACGAAAATGCTGTCCGACACCACCATGCAGGCCGCACTCTCATCGGTGAACGCCGGATTGAACGTGAAGCCCAGGGCGTCGAAGAACGTCTTCGAGGCTTCGAGATCCTTCACCGGCAGATTGACGAAGATCATCCGCATGTCTGTGGCTCCTTCTCATGAAACCGATGTGCATGGTGGGTCGCGAACAGTGATCAGTCCGCTTCTTGCTGCTTGGCCGCGAGGGCGAATTCGTCGGCCGTGATCTTGCGGAAGGAGGGGCGATCCTTGATCCGGGCCACGTAGGCGACGATCACGGGTTCTTCCGGGACGAGTTTGAACGCGGTCATCCAGCCGAGTGCGGCACCCCAAAGGATGTCGGCGGCGCTGAATCGCTCGCCCAGAAGATACGGCCCCTTCGACAGGCCCGCGACGATGCTGTCGAGAACCGCGTCGAAGCTGCCATAGGGCGACATCGCCATCGGGCCCGGTTCTCTTTCGAGCGCGCGGTCGATCACCGCCGGCTCGAAGCACGACCCGTAAAGGATCATCCAACGAAGATAGGGACCGCGCAGCGGGTCCCCGACCGGCGGCGCGAGGCCCTTCTGGGCGAACTCGTCGGCGAGATAGAGATAGATCGCGGCCTGCTCGGTGATGACCGCATCCCCGTGCCGGATGGCGGGGACTTTCCCCAGGGGATTGATCGCCAGATAGGCGGCCTGGCGATGCTCCCCCGCCCGCATATTGAGGACGTGCAGGCGATAGGGCACCGCGAGCTCGTCCAGCAGAATTCGGACGCCAGACGAGCGCGTGTTGGGTGAATGATAGAGCGTGATGTCGGAGGTCATCTATTCCGTTTCGCGTGCGAATCGTGGAAGGCCACTTTCTCCGAAGCCCGGTCCCGGTCAAACGTCGTCTCATCGTCGAGCGAAAAAAGACAGTCGCCGGATGATCGTGTCGGGAACGAGAGGGCTGTGTCGGGGCGCCCCGTTCGACTGTCGAGGCTGCGGATAACCTGTTCGTAGTCCGATACAATACTTGCTGTCAGCCGATTGTTTTGTTCGACCGGCGTCATTCAGTGCGGAATGTCGATGGCCCGAGCGAGGGTTCGGCAGCATCGGCGGTACGGACATTCGCGCCTGTCGCGTTGACGGAATGCCGGGGCGTGTCTATAGAGCGCGCTTCGCCGACAGGCCGCACTCACGCAGCCCGTCGGCTTCGCCATTGCCCGAACAACCTTCGCGCGTAGACCGACACACCAAGCCCGCGGGCTCGTCGGCATCGCCCTACATGAACGAGGATGCCCCATGGCCAACACCGTGTCGGCCAAGAAAATGACCCGCAAGATCGCGAAGCGGACCGCTGTGAACCGCTCGCGCCGCAGCCGTATGCGTACCTTCCTCCGCAAGGTCGAAGAGGCGATTTCCGGCGGCGACCAGTCCGTTGCGCTGACCGCCCTGCGGGCAGCCGAGCCCGAGATCATGCGGGCCGCTCAGCACGGCATCGTTCATAAGAACAACGCCTCCCGGAAGGTTTCGCGCCTCGCGGCGCGGGTCAAGGCTCTCGCAGCCTGATCCCTTCCTTCCTTGGATGACGCGAAAGAAGCCCGGCCTCAGTGCCGGGCTTCTTTCGTTTCAGGCCGTGTTTTCCCGCCTCTGTCCCAATGCTTCCGTCGTGCGAGCCCGCCGGATGTTTCGTCGCGGGTCATTGCCATCCCGGACTGTCCGGTGGGCTGTTGGTCGCTCCAATCCGAGTCGAACCGTTAACCCTACTTGCGAATCTGCCGTGTTGCGGAGTCTAGGAGGGCTGTGTAGATTAATGATGTCTCGCCAAAAGCGGGAAAATTCACACTTAATTCAAACCTATCCGAATCGTCCGCAAGGTTTCGGGCGGCTCAGGACTCGGTGCGGATCAGCGAGACTCTCAGGGCACCTCACGCTGCTTTCCCCGCAACCCCCGTTGTTAGGAGAACCGTAGCTTATTGTTGATAGGGTCTTCTCATCGGCAAAAGCCTGCGGTGGAGGTGTTGACTCCGCCGGATCTCTATGGGTTCCGCGAATTCCTTGCGGGGCGTGAAGTCAGTCCAGTGTGCGTACGTTCCGGGCGGCGGCTTCCGCCCTCGGCGCGAGGAGAGCGATGATGCATGTCGACGGTAGCGTGGCGGGTAACGCCGAGACCGGCATGAGTGGCGCAGGGGGATCGGACACGGTTGCTGCCTGGGCGCGCGTGAAGCGGCGCCTGCGGGCGGAACTGGGCGAAGACGTCTTTGCCAGCTGGTTCGCGCGTCTCGAATTGGTGGAGGTGGTCTCCGGGACCGCCCGCCTCAGCGTGCCGACTCGGTTCCTCAAGAGCTGGATCGAATCCCATTATCTCGACCGTGTCCTGGCCACGTTCCGCAGCGAAGTCGAGAGCGTCTCGCTCATCGAGGTGGGCGTTCGCGGGGCCGGTGCTCCCCCACGCGTCGTTTCGGGTGCGGTCAAGTCCTCGGCTCCCGCGAGTCCCCTCGCCCGTCTCCAGGCCGCCAGCAGCGCGCAGCCCTCATCCGGCGAGATGAGCTTCCCGGCCGAGGCGGAATCCTCCTCTCAGGCGCGCGGCGAAGCCTCCGGTGACCTCAACGGCGCGCCCCTCGACAATCGCCTCACCTTCGCGAGCTTCGTCGTCGGGCGATCCAATGCCCTGGCACACGCCGCAGCCGAGCGCGTGGCCCGTCATGACGGCCAGGGTGCCCTCTACAATCCGCTCTATTTCCATGCCGGCGTCGGCCTGGGTAAGACCCACCTTCTCCACGGAATCGGCCACGCCGCGCGCGAATCCGGCCGCCGGGTGATCTACCTCACCGCCGACCGCTTCATGTACGGCTTCGTCAACGCGCTGAAGACCCAGAGTGCGCTCGCCTTCAAGGAGAAACTGCGCGCCATCGATCTGCTGATCCTCGATGACGTCCAGTTCATTCAGGGCAAGTCGATTCAGGCTGAGTTCGGGCACACGATCAACTCGCTCATCGATGCGGGCCGTCAGGTCGTCGTCGCCTCGGATCGTCCGCCCACCGAACTCGAAGCCCTGGAAGAGCGGGTGCGGTCGCGCCTGGCTGGCGGCCTCGTGGTCGAGATCGGCACGCTGGACGAGCAGCTGCGCATGTCGATCCTGTCCGCACGGCTGGCCGCTGTGCGGGTGGCGCATCCGAATTTCGAGGTGTCGCCCACCGTCGCCACCTATGTCGCCCGTGCGATCACCGCCAATGGCCGCGATCTCGAAGGCGCCGTGAACCGGCTTCTCGCCCATGCCACGCTCACCGGCACCGCCGTGACCATGGAGACGGCGGAGACGGCGATCCGGGACCTCGTGAAGAACCGCGAGCCGAAGCGCATCAAGATCGAGGACATTCAGAAACTGGTCGCCTCGCGCTACAACGTCTCGCGTTCGGACATCCTGTCGGAGCGGCGGACCGCCGCCGTGGTCAAGCCGCGCCAGATCGCGATGTACCTCTCCAAGGTGCTGACCCTGCGGTCGCTGCCCGAGATCGGCCGCCGCTTTGGAGGGCGCGACCACACCACCGTGCTCCACGCGGTCCGCAAGATCGATAAGCTGATCGGCGAGGACAATGTGCTGAACGACGAGGTCGAGCTCCTCAAGCGGATGCTGCAGGACTGAAAGCCTGGACGAGGCGAAGCCGCATGAGCAGCTTCGCCTCGAGCTCGAGCGAAAGCTCCGGTTCGCGGTCACCGGCATTGCCGACCGAGGGCGTCGAAGAAAGCCGGGGCAAGCGCTCGGAGCGGTTGCCCTGGAGGACGTCTCTTCCGCATTGCCCTGGATAGAGCGTTTCGCGCTCTTGCGTTCGGACAGGGCCTTCGCCAAGTTCACCGGCCAAGCCGCCGGCTCCATCCGTCATCGTTTTCGGGGTCGGCGACGTTTTTCCGACTGACCACGAGTTGTTGCGATGAAAGTCACTGTCGAGCGCGCGGCCCTCCTTCGATCGCTCGGCCACGTGCATCGTGTGGTTGAGCGGCGCAATACGATTCCGATCCTCTCCAATGTGCTCCTGCGCAGCGGAACCGACGGATTGGAGTTGAAGGCGACCGATCTCGACATCGAGGTGACGGAATCCGTGCCGGCCGACATCGTCGATCCGGGCGCCACCACGGTGCCCGCCCATGTGATCTACGACATCGTACGCAAGCTCCCCGACGGGGCGCAGGTCTCGCTGGAGACCAGCGGCGAGACCGGGCAGATGACGATCCGTTCCGGCCGCTCGCGCTTCTCCCTCGGTGCCCTGCCCGAAGGTGACTTCCCCGATCTCGCCGCCGGCGAACTCGGCACCAGCTTCGCCATCGGCGCGAGCGACCTCAAGCGTCTGATCGAGAAGACCCAGTTCGCCATCTCCACGGAAGAGACGCGGTACTACCTCAACGGGATCTACCTCCACACGAT
This sequence comes from Methylobacterium sp. WCS2018Hpa-22, assembly GCF_031843785.1. Classification (NCBI taxonomy): domain Bacteria; kingdom Pseudomonadati; phylum Pseudomonadota; class Alphaproteobacteria; order Hyphomicrobiales; family Methylobacteriaceae; genus Methylobacterium; species Methylobacterium sp. WCS2018Hpa-22. The sequence continues at coordinate 129,015 of NZ_JAVTJA010000005.1, read as the reverse complement.
CGATGTCGACGGCGCCCTCAAGATGCGTGCGGTCGCCACCGATGGCCATCGCCTCGCCCGCGTCGAGATCGACGCTCCCGACGGCAGCCGTGGCATGCCGGGCATCATCGTGCCGCGTAAGGCCGTGGCGGAGATTCAGAAGCTGGTGGAGGATGGCGGCGAGACCGTCGAGATCGACCTGTCGCCGGCCAAGATCCGCTTCCGCTTCGCCAGCGGCGTGACGCTGATCTCCAAGCTCATCGACGGCACCTTCCCCGACTACCAGCGGGTGATCCCGTCGGGGAATGACAAGTTTCTCACGGTGCAGCGCGACGAGTTCGCCCGTGCGGTCGACCGTGTCTCGACGATCTCGTCCGAGCGCGGCCGCGCGGTGAAGCTCGCCGTGCAGGAGGGCCGCCTCGCCCTTTCCGTCAACAACCCGGATTCCGGCAGCGCCACGGAAGAGCTCGACGTCGATTACGAGGCCTCCGCCCTCGATATCGGCTTCAACGCTCGCTACCTCCTCGACATCACGAGCCAGCTCGAGGGCGACACAGCTCTGTTCAAGCTCGCCGATCCCGGCTCGCCGACCCTGATCCAGGACCGCGAGGGCGCCTCGGCGCTGTATGTGCTGATGCCGATGCGGGTGTGATCGAGGTCGTTTCGCCGATTACCCTAGAAAGTTCGGGCATCGTGGATCCATCCACCGACGAACCGTCCGTCGTCGGTCTGCGCCTCACCCGTGTCATCTGCCGCGACTTCCGCAACCATGCCGATCTCGACCTCGCCGTCGGGAGCCGCTTCGTCGCGCTCGTCGGAGAGAACGGGGCGGGGAAGACCAACCTCCTCGAATCGATTTCGCTCTTCTCCCCCGGCCGTGGCCTGCGGCGCGCGGACCTGTCGAGCATGGCGCGCAATGCCGGCTCCGGCGGGTTCGCGGTCTCCCTCGCGCTCAAACAGGGCGAGGAGGAACATCGCATCGGCACGGGCTTCGAGCCCGCCGTGGGCGACGGCCGGGCCACGCGTCTGTGCCGGATCGACGGCGAGACGGTAGGTTCCCCCGTTGCCTTCTCCGAGTTCTTGAGGGTGGTCTGGCTGACGCCGGATCTCGACGGGTTGTTTCGCGGCCCCGCCGGCGACCGCCGCCGCTTCCTCGACCGTCTGGTCCTTGCCGTCGACGCGACGCACGGCGCCAGGGTGAACGCGCTGGAGCGGGCACTTCGATCCCGCAACCGCCTGCTCGAAGAACGGCCCAGCGACGGGCAATGGCTCGATGCGGTCGAGCGCGAAGTCGCCGAACTCGGCGTCGCTGTGGCGTTGGCGCGGCGCGAGACCGCCGAGCGGCTGGATCGTCTCATCGCCGAGACCCGCGACGACGCGCAGCCCTTTCCATGGGCGGGGCTGAGGCTGGAAGGCGACCTAGACGATCTCGTGGCCGTCTGGCCGGCCCTGGAGGCGGAGGACCGGTTCCGCGCCGCCCTGCGCCAGGGCCGCCACCGCGACCGTGCCGCCGGGCGCACCCTGGTCGGCCCGCAGGCCACCGATCTCGTGGTCCGCCACGGACCGAAGGACGTGGCGGCCGCGACCGCTTCGACAGGTGAGCAGAAGGCGCTGCTCATCGGCCTCGTCCTGGCCCATGCGGGCCTGGTTCAGGCCATGTGCGGCATCGCTCCCGTCATCCTGCTCGATGAGGTCGCGGCGCATCTCGATCCGCGGCGGCGGGCGGGCCTGTTCGATGCCCTGGCCGCCCTGCAGGGGCAGGTCTGGATGACCGGCGCCGATCCGGCGTTGTTTGCCGAGCTGGACGGCCGGGCTGACATGGTTTCGGTGTCCGACGGGCGTATCGTGCCTGCCTGAATCACCGCGCGATCAGCCGCTCGAACATCTCGTAATTTACCGGATTGTCGGGACACAGGCCGAACCCGCATTCTGCGAAGGTCGAGCCGGCATTGGCCAGCGCCACGACGAGGAACAGCAGGACCACGGATAGGCCTAGCGCTCCGGCCCTTGTGCCGGGAAGAACTGTCGGCGCCGTTCCGGTGGGCTGCCCGAGGACCGAGACCGTCTCCGAGCGCGACACGGCGGCCTCAGGAGTGAACTGCCGATCCCACAGGCACAGGATCGCGACGGCGACGATGATGCCGGTGAAGGCGATGAGCGCCCAGACATAGAAATGGAAGCCGAACAGATCCGAGCCGTAGGTCCCGGTTCCGGGGATGATGTGCAAAGCCGTCTGACGGGCGGAGACCGCGCCTCCCACCACGGCGCTCAGGATGACGATGGCATAATGGGACGGTCTCGGCCGGTCGCAGATATTGAGGACGAGCCCTAGGCCGACTGCCGTGAAAGCGGCGCGCTGGAGCACGCAGAGCGGGCACGGCAATTCTCCGAGGACGATCTGGAACCAGAACGCCACGAGAAGGATGAGGCTGCAGCCGAGGAGTCCCGCTGCGTTCAGCGCGCGGGCGAGGGACGATGCGGACATTCCGGGGCCTTCAGAAGACGAGCGGCAGGGCGTCGGTGGCGTGCTCGCGGAACAATGCCAGCAGCACGCCCAGGGACAGGCCCCAGAGCAGCAAGGCCAGGCCGCGTCTCCCGGCGATCGCCGCCCCCGTGGCGCCAGCGAAACCGAGGAAGGGAAGGACCATCATGGGATAAACTCGCCGGTCTTTCATCGGCCCGCGATGACGACCCGCTGACCCTTGCCCAATCTGAGCAGACATCTCCTTTCGGGTGACTTAAGATGTGAAGTCTTTGTATGCCCTGTATTGCAACTGTCGACCGGAGCAGGCGTCATTCCCATCGCGCATCTTGTCGTCTTTGCCGCCATCTATGCCGCCGCCGTAGCCTCTCCCGGACCCGGCATCGCAGCCCTGGTGGCGCGTGTCCTCGCCGAGGGCACCCGCGGCATCGGTGCCTTCGTCGCGGGCTTCATTGTCGGCGACCTGATATGGTTCGCCGTGGCGGCGAGTGGATTCGCCCTGGTGGCGCAGACCTTCGCGCCGCTTCTCGTCGCCCTGAAATATGCCGGCGCGGTCTATCTCGCTGTCCTGGCTTTCAAAGCCTGGACATCCCGGGTCGGCGTGATCGACGCGGAGCCTCTTCCTGACGAGGGAGCCTTGCGTCTGTTCGCGGGCGGCCTCGCCATCACCCTGGGCAACCCGAAGGTGATCCTGTTCTTCCTGGCCCTGCTGCCGACGGTGGTCGATCTCGACCGGATCGATGCTCTGGGGCTGGTGGAACTTGGCGCCACCATCGTTCTCGTCCTCGGCATCATCCTCTCTGGTTACGTCCTGGCGGCCGAACGGACCCGGCGCGTGATGACCTCTGCCAGGGCGCGGCGACTGCTCAACCGTGGAGCCGGAACGGTCATGGCCGGTGCCGCTGTCGCGATCGCATCCCGCTGACACGTTCGCGATCGAGGCGAGGCGGCGATCCCGACGATTGACCTCGGAGCCCGAGGCCGTCAAAGCCACCATCCTGGCAAATGACGGCCGCGACGGCGGCATTGCCGTGCCGAGGATGGCCGGCGCGACGTCCGCCTGCCGCCCTTCCCTGACTGCGATGACGGGCCCTGCATGACCGACCGCCTCGACGAAGCTCGACGCGCCCTCAAGAAGACCTTCGGCTACGACGATTTCCGGCCCGGACAGGACGAGGTGATCGGTGCCGTCCTCGATGGGACAGACGTGTTCGCGGTGATGCCGACGGGCTCGGGCAAGTCGATGACCTATCAGCTGCCGGCCCTGGTCGAATCCTCACTCACGGTGGTCGTGTCGCCGCTGATCGCCCTGATGCACGATCAGGTCCAGCAGATGATCGGTTTCGGCGTCGAAGCAGCGACCCTGAACTCATCGGTGGCGGAGGCGACGTCGCGGGAGACCTGGCGCAAGATCCGCAGCGGCGATCTGCGGCTCCTCTTCGTCTCGCCTGAGCGGCTGATGATGGAAGGGCTGATGGATGCCCTGCGCGGGGCCGGCGTCCGGCGGCTGGCCGTGGACGAGGCTCATTGCGTCTCGCAATGGGGGCATGATTTCCGCCCGGAATACCGCGATCTCGCCAAGGCGCGCGAGGCGTTGGGGAATGTCCAGACCGTGGCGCTCACCGCCACCGCTGACAAGGCGACGCGGGCCGACATCACCGAGCGGCTGTTTCCGGCCGGCCGCGACCTGAAGGCCTTCGTGCATTCCTTCGACCGGCCGAACATCCGGCTGACCTTCACGCCGAAGGACAACCCGACCCGCCAGATCGAGCGCTTCCTGCGCCACCGCCGCTCCGAGAGCGGGATCATTTACTGCTCGTCGAGGAAGCGCACGGAGCAGCTCGCGGAGGTGCTCGCCAAGGATGGGTTCAACGCCCTCCCCTACCATGCCGGCCTCGACCAGGGCACGCGCATGAAGAACCAGGACACGTTCCTGCAGGAGGATGGGGTGGTGATGACCGCCACCGTCGCCTTCGGCATGGGCATCAACAAGCCGGACGTGCGCTTCGTCTGCCACGCCGACATGCCCTCCAATGTCGAGGGCTACTATCAGGAGATCGGCCGCGCCGGCCGCGACGGCCTGCCCGCCGACACGCTCACGATCTACGGCCTCGACGACATGTCGCTCCGCCGCCGGCAGATCGACGAGAAGGACGTTCCGGACGAGCGCCGCCGGGTCGAGCGGCGCAAGCTGGAGGCGATGATCGCGCTTTGCGAGGGTGCGACCTGCCGGCGGCAATCGCTGCTCGGCTATTTCGGCGAGGCGAGCGAGCCCTGCGGGCGTTGCGACCTCTGCCGCAGCGGCATCTCGCTCATCGACGCCACCGTGCCGGCGCAGAAGCTGCTCTCGGCCATCGTCCGTACGGGGCAGCGTTTCGGCGCCGCCTATGTCTGCGACGTCGTCCACGGCAAGGAGACCGACACGATTCGGCGCAACGGCCATACGGCGCTGAAGACCTTCGGCGTCGGTGCCGACAAGCCGCTCCCGGCATGGCGGGCAATGCTGCGCCAGCTCTTTGCAGCCGGGGCCGTGGCGGAGAACGATGACGGGTTCGGCGGGCTCTCCCTGACCGAGAAGGGCGAAGCCATCCTGTTCGGCCGCGAAGCGATCCAGATGCGGCCGGACCCGGAGCCGAAGGTGGCCGAGCCGCGTGACCGCAAGCGCAGCGGCGCGGCGCGCGAGGATGCGACCCTCGATCTCGATCCGGCGACGGAAGCTTTGTTCCAGCATCTCAGGGGCCTGCGTGCCACCATCGCCCGCGGCGAAGGCATCGCCGCCTTCATGGTCTTTCCCGACCGCACGCTGATCGAGATGGCCAAGGCCAAGCCCGTCGACCTCTACGCCTTGCGGACGGTGCATGGCGTCGGTGAGCGCAAGCGCGACGCCTATGGCGACCGCTTCGTCACCGCCATCGCGGAATACCTTACGCACGGCTAGCGCTGGGCCCGAGCATGTCGGGCCGGACACAGCTCCAGCCCCTTGTTGTGCCGCGCTCTTTTCCGCCGAACTGGCATCCACGTCGGCGGAGAGCGCTCTCGACCGACACAGCCTGATGCGGTTTCGCACTCGTATCGTGCCGGCCAGTTCGTGTAGGCAGCGGATTCGGCGCCCCACTCGCGCCTGTCTTCCACACAGTCACGGATACCAGCCCCATCGCCTCCGACCCGCCGGCCCCCGACACCTTGCCTCGCCAGGTCTTCTACATGCCGGGTTTCGACCCGCGTGAGCCCGAGACCTATTGGGGCCTCTTCCGGCGGGAGAGCCGGCTGACCGCCGTCCGGCGCGGCATGACCATCACCGTGAGCGATCCGGAACGGTCCGCCGACGGATTGCGTCTCGACTGGCGCGTGGAGGCGGATGGCGCGCCGACGCGCTACACCCTGCTGCGCTGGGACGACATCGTCTGCGCCCGGTTTCCACGTTCGACCCTGCGCCGGCTCGTCGAGGTGCCCGCACTCTGGTGGCGGCTCTTACGGGACGGCTACCCGAAGCGATTCCGTCGCGAGGCGAAGCGCTTCGCCCGCGTGATCATCGGCGTCCACGCGATCTATGCCGCCCTGGTGGTCCTCTCCCTCGTCCTCGCGGCTTTGCCGGCCTGGCTCGGACCGGAGCAATGGCGACCCTGGAGCCTCGCGGCGATCCCCATTCTCGCCTACGGGATTCATCTCGGCCTGATGGCGGTGACACGGGGCAAGCCGTTCTACGTCGCCCATCTGGTGGACGACACCGCCTTCACCTACGACCATGCCAGCGGCGCCGAGACCCGGATGCGCGTGCGCCTCGACGCCTTCGCGACCGAGATCCAGGCCGCCGAGGGCCATGCCTCCGAGATCGTCGTCATCGGCCATTCCTCGTCGAGCTTTCTCGGCATCGAGGCCCTCGACCGGATCCTCACCCGCGATCCGGATTTCGGCTTGCGCGGCACGCCCGTCTCCTTCGTCAGCATCGGCAGCGTGATCCCCTGGATCACCCTCGATGCGCCGGCCAAAGAGATGCGCGCAGCGCTCTCCCGGGTGGCGGCGGCACCGGCGATTCGCTGGATCGACGTGCGCGCGAAATGGGACTGGCTCTCGGTCCACGATCGCGACGTGCTCACCGCCTCCGGTGTCCCGTCGCTTGCCGGGCACCAGCCGGTGGAGATCCATGTCCGCATTACCGATCTGATCGAGCGCAAGATCATCGCCCGGCGCAAGTGGAACCTGTTCCGCATGCATTTCCAGCTTCTGATGTCGAGCCTGAACCCGGAGGCGTTCGATTACGTCGCCTTCGTCGCCGGGCCGGAGCCTATCCACAGCATCATCGACCGCTGTCGCGGAGCGGGTGTCCTGCCCCCGTCCAAAGCGGCCTGACGGCGCTTTTCCACGAGAGCGCATGGCCGGACGCCGCGATGACGTGTTGCCAGCACAGGCGCTTACACTCTAGAGCCGATCCAACTAGGTTCACCTCGCGCGACTTCCGTCCATGGGAGGCCGCCCGAGTGGAGCCTGAGCGGTCGAGAGGGCTCGCATGTTCCGCAACGATGTTCCGATCACCCCTGAACTGGTGCGCCAGCATGGCCTGACGCCGGACGAGTACGAGCGTTTTCGTGCCCTCATCGACCGCGACCCGACGCTGACCGAACTCGGCATCGTCTCGGCCATGTGGAACGAGCACTGCTCCTACAAGTCCTCCCGCAAGCATCTGCGCGGGCTGCCTACCTCGGCGCCGTGGGTGATTCAGGGGCCGGGCGAGAATGCGGGTATCATCGATATCGGGGACGGTCTGGCCTGCGTCTTCAAGATGGAAAGCCACAACCACCCGAGCTTCATCGAGCCCTACCAAGGCGCGGCGACCGGGGTCGGCGGCATTCTGCGTGACGTGTTCACCATGGGCGCCCGGCCCATCGCGGCGCTGAACGCGCTCCGCTTCGGCTCGCCGGACCATCCCCGCACACGCCACCTCGTCTCCGGCGTGGTGGCGGGCATCGGCGGCTACGGCAATTCCTTCGGCGTTCCCACCGTGGGCGGCGCCGTCGGCTTCCACCCGCGCTACGATGGCAACATCCTCGTCAATGCCATGGCGGTGGGCCTCGCCCGCACCGATGCGATCTTCTACGCGGCGGCGACGGGCGTCGGGAATCCGATCGTCTATCTCGGCTCGAAGACCGGCCGCGACGGCATCCACGGCGCCAGCATGGCTTCGGCCGAATTCGACGACGCCTCTGAATCGAAGCGGCCCACGGTGCAGGTCGGTGACCCCTTCGCCGAGAAGCTGCTGCTCGAAGCCTGCCTCGAACTGATGGCGACGGGGGCCGTCATCGCGATCCAGGACATGGGTGCGGCCGGCCTCACCTGCTCGGCCGTCGAGATGGGCGCCAAGGGCGATCTCGGCGTGGAACTCCACATCGAGAAGGTGCCGGCCCGTGAAGAGAATATGAGCGCCTACGAGATGATGCTCTCGGAGAGCCAGGAGCGCATGCTCATGGTGCTCAAGCCCGGTATGGAAGCGGAAGCCGAGGCCATTTTCGTGAAATGGGGCCTCGATTTCGCGATCATCGGGCACACCACCGACACGCTGCGCTTCGTGGTGAAGCATGACGGCGTGACCATGGCCGACCTGCCGATCAAGGAACTCGGTGACGAAGCCCCGCTCTACGACCGGCCGCATATCGCCAATACGCACCAGCCGGTCATCGCCGCTGCCGACGTGCCCGCGCCGATCGGCAATGCCGAGGCCCTGAAGAAGCTGGTCGGCTCCCCCGACCTGTCGTCGAAGCGCTGGGTCTATGAGCAATACGACCACTTCATCGGTGGCAACACCGTGCAGAAGCCCGGTGGCGACGCCGCCATCGTGCGCGTCGAGGACGGCCCCAAGGGACTCGCCCTCACCGCCGACGTCACGCCGCGCTATTGCGAGGCCGATCCGGTCCAGGGCGGTCGTCAGGCCGTGGCGGAAGCCTGGCGCAACATCACGGCGGTGGGCGCCAAGCCTCTCGCCATCACCGACAACCTGAATTTCGGCAACCCGGAGAAGCCGGAAGTGATGGGTCAGCTGGTCGGCTGCCTCAAGGGCATCGGCGAGGCCTGTCTCGCCCTCGACTTCCCCGTCGTCTCCGGCAACGTCTCGCTCTACAACGAGACCAACGGCGTCGGCATCCTGCCGACCCCGACGATCGGCGGCGTCGGCCTCCTCGACGACGTGACGAAGCATGCCACCCTCTCGCTGAAGCGCGACGGCGACATGCTGGTCCTGGTCGGCGCGACGGAGGGCTGGCTCGGCCAGTCGGTCTATTTCTCGGTGGTCTCCGGCCGCGAAGACGGTGCGCCGCCGCCGGTCGACCTCGCGGTCGAGCGACGCAATGGCGATTTCGTCCGCAGCCTCATCGTCTCCGGACTCGTCGACACGGTGCACGACCTGTCAGATGGCGGCCTTGCCGTGGCCTTGGCCGAGATGGCCATCGCCGGTGGCATCGGCGCGACGCTGCCGGAAGCGCCGGCGGGTCTACCTGCGCATGCCTATCTCTTCGGAGAAGACCAGGCCCGCTATCTCCTCAGCGTGGATCCTGAAAACGTGCCGGACCTTCTCTACAGCGCGAACGCGCAAGGCATCCCGGCCGCTGTCATCGGCCTCACCGGGGGGCAGGATTTGACCTTGCCCGCGGGTGAAACCATATCCGTCGCGGATCTCCGCGAGGCGCATGAAGGCTGGCTGCCGACCTACATGGCGACCCGGCCTGCCGCGGTCTGAACGTCACTCGAAAGGGATTAAGTCCGATGCCGATGGATGCGCGCGATATCGAGGCCATGATCCGCGAGGCGCTGCCCGACGCCACGATCGAGATCAAGGACCTTGCCGGCGACGGCGACCACTACGCCGCGACGGTCATCTCCTCGGCCTTCAAGGGCAAGACTCGCGTGGCGCAGCACCAGCTCGTCTACGGGGCGCTCCAGGGGCGGATGGGGGGCGTGCTCCACGCCCTTGCGCTCACGACGGGCGTCCCGCAGGATTAAGGGCGATCAACGAGGCGTCCCCATGGACCAGCCGAGCCTTTACGACGACGGTGCCGTGGCCTGGGCGATGGAACAGGCTGTAGCTCTGCGCGCGCTTGGACAGCGCCCGAAATTATCGAATGTTCTCGATTGGCATAATGTAGTCGAGGAGATCGAGAGCGTCGGGCGATCCGAGATCGATCGTGTCGAGAGCGCGCTTTCCCAGGTGCTCATTCACATTTTGAAGCACGTCTCTGCGCCTATGGCTCAATCGACCCGGTCATGGCGCAAGGAGGTCATCGTTTGGCATGCGTCGGCCGCGCGCAATTACAGGCCCTCGATGCGTCAGCGGATCGACTGGCAACGCTTGTGGAGCATATCGGTAAAGCTCGCCGACGCGTCGCTCAACGTGTTTGGAGAATCCCTGCCCGGCGGCCTCCCGGACATCATGCCTTTCACGCCCGAGGAACTCACCTCGCTCGACTTCGATATGGACCGCGGTCTCGAGCGTCTTGCAGCCGTATTGAAACCGGCGCCCGACCATCACTAGATCAGGCCAGTAACAAGGAACATCGCAATGACCGACGCCAACACCGCCATCAAGACCGAAATCGATTCCCAGGACGTGGTCGTGTTCATGAAGGGCACGCCGCAATTTCCCATGTGCGGCTTCTCCGGCCAGGTCGTGCAGATCCTCAATTACCTGGAAGTGCCGTTCAAGGGCGTGAATGTCCTCGACGACATGGCGATCCGCGACGGCATCAAGGCGTTCTCGAACTGGCCGACCATTCCGCAGATCTACGTGAAGGGCGAGTTCGTCGGCGGATGCGATATCACCCGTGAGATGTTCCAATCCGGCGAATTGCAGCAGTTCCTGACGGAAAAGGGCATCCCGGTGAAGGCGACCGCAGTCGCCTGACACCAGCGAAGTCCGAATGGAGACGTCGATCAAGGGCGCGAAAGCGCCCTTTTTCGTGTCGAATACCCAGAGGAGGCGACGTCCCGATCTCGACAGGGCGACCTTTCCCAGGATCATCGCCGTGATCCCCAACGAGCTGCCGAGCTTGCTCGAACCATTGCGGTGACCATGCCCAGTGATTGAATTCGAGGTCCGAATATAGGTGTGCTCAGCGTCGATTCTATTTTTTTGACGTCTTATTAAGTCACGGTCATGTCTAGGATGCCGGGACGTACGGTTCCTGACGCAATGAGCAGAAGAATACTTGTCTTTAATCGTAAATTTTGACCGGATGACGGTTCCGTGTTCACGGCCAGGGGGCGGTCTGCATTGGAGACTTGCCAAAGAAGCGATGGCTTTACTCGGATAAGATTTTCGAATGGCGAGAACTCTGGGTCGTCGCAGTTAGAGCTTTGATCCGGTGCGCTTTCGCACTGCGAAAACTTCGTGGCAGTGCAAAAGCAAATTAAGCGTAAATAATCAGGGTGATCGGGAACTTGTTGCCGCAATCCCCATTATTCGCTTATACGAGCCCAACGACCCCTGCGAATCCGCACGGCTCAAGGTCCGGTGACCGCAATGCCAGTGTTCGAAGCCAAGAATCTCGACGCCGATCTCGAAGGCCAAGCCCTTTTGGCGGCAATCCTGTTTCCGACCCTGGAAAGCCAGGACCGTGCTCTGACGCATGGTCGGACCCGCATCACGCGTGCCAGCGCGATGGTCCATCCCATGACCATCGAGCCGCGCTTTCCGCATTCTCTGCGTGATCCGGAAATCGAGGTTCAGGTTTCCTGAAGCCGCACCCTCGCGCTCATTTCGTTCCCATCACCACGTCTGGTTCGTGATCAGCCCTTGCTTCGTCACGACGGTCCAGCCACGACCGCGCCGTTCCACCGCATCGACCTTGCCGATACCGGGAATCGTATCGCCCGGACCGACTTCCACCAGACGATGGCGACGGTCTTCGATGACGGCAACCCCGTTATAGACCTCCCGCACGGCCCAGGTTTCGATCACGGCCGGGGCGGCGACCTTCGGTTTATCCGGGATCGAGCCGGTTTCAGTCGGCTCAGCCTGATGAGGTTTTGCGGCTTGCGGCGCCACCACCGGTGCGGCCGGAGCGGGTGCCACGGCACGCTTTTCGATCTGAGCCGTTAGGGCCGCGATCTTCGCCGTCTGGTCGCGCTCGGTCTGGTCCTGGCGATCGGCGAGGCTCGTGATCTTCGTCACGATGGCCTGTTCCGATTTTCCGATCCGGTCGTTGAGCGTCGCGGAGCGATTCTTCGCTTCGCTGCGAACCGATTCGGTCGCATCCTGCACCTGAGCGAGGACCCTGCCGAGTTTCTCGATGTCGGTCTGCAGACGACCGAGATCCGCGTGGCGGGCATCGAGACGGGATTTGATCTGCGTCAGGGATTCCGAGGAAAGGTCACCGTTCGGGGATGCGAGGCTCATCGCGCCCGCACCCATGGCGAGGCCGAGAACGAGAGCCGCCGCGGCGACACCGGCGAGAAGCGGATCGATGGCCGGCAGGCGCTTGCGTGCCTCCGGTACCGGCGCCGGCCTCGTCTTGGCGCCGCTCACCGCCTGTTTCAACAGCGCTTCCGGCGACCGATCGGACGCCGCCGCCCCGATGACCTTATCCGCCATGACCCATGCTTCCCGTTTGACTGTGTCAGAAAGCATTAAGGACGTTTGTTTACCGAAAGGTTACCGTCTCTCTGTGGCGAGGTGGCATCGATCCATCGTTAAAGCTGAGCTATCCAGCATGATCGCTCGGGAATGGCGGCGAGGGAGAGGCATGGCGAGGACGATCGGGACCTATGGCCTGCTCTTCGGTATGGTCCTGACGTCGGCCGCGCCTGCTCTCGCGCTCGAGCCACTCCGCCCCGAGTCGCAGCAAGCGGCGAAACCCTGCCCCCGCCACGGCTCTGGCTTCATTCGTATTCCCGGCTCGGACACGTGCATTCGCATTGGTGGTCGGGCGACGACGGGCCTCGCTCTCCGCTCTCGCGAAGACGGTCCCGACTCGCGGCCGATCACCGGCGGCCGACTGGCCGTGGATACGCGCGTGGACACGGCTTACGGTCCGATCCGCACCTATGTGAGGATCGACGCGGGCGGGCGTTGAGCCGTCAGAGGCTGCGGGACAGAACCAGCGGCTGGCTCCGCGCAGCTGCGCCCCTGCCGTAGGGCGAAGGCGGCTGCGAGGGACGGCCGTAGACGGTCGCCGTCCTCGACCGGCTCATATCCTCGGCCAGGGACTTGACCAGGCTCTCCGACACCGTGCGCGCCGTCGCCAGGACGATCTGGCTGGTCTCGACCACCTGAGCGAAGCGCTGGTGCGCGGATTTAAGTCCCTCGATCGAGTCCGGGGCAAAGCGCGCCAGCGCGATGGCATTGGCCTTCGCGACTTCGAGGCCCTGCATATAGGACGCACCGAGAGCGGTCTTCCGCTCCGTGTCCGACAGCCCCTGGCGCAGCCGACCGGCCCTTACGTGGCTACCCTCTTCGACAAGGATGGCCTCCAGCGACTGCATCGTCTCCATGATATGGGCGATCAGCGCGTCCGCGCCGGCCTTGTCGACGATCCGTAGCGTTCTGGTCTCAGATCCGGGGTGCATTGCCGGCCTCCTGCATCTTGATCATCTCACGGTAAACCTGATCGGCAATGCCGATTCCGCCGCTCTTCACCATCTGACCCGCATATTCTTTGGTCAGCATCGAGCGGTAGACCGCTCCGCCGGTGCCGTTATCGCCTAGCGGACCGTCGGTTCCCTCCGAGGTGGTGAGGCGCTCCAGGGTCTGTTCCAGGAACATCGTCTCGAACTCGTTGGACGCTTTCCGGGCCTTGACCTCCGCCGGGGTTTTGGCGGCCGTCGCCGACAGTCTGGCAGTCGCTGACGTCGATGCGGATTTGGCGCTTTCCTTGGCCGCGTCTTCCTTCAGGCCGTTGCCGACGGTCTTGGCGATGTCGCCGATGAGCGCGCGGCCGACGCCAATGGCGGCCTTGGCGGCGAGGGGGGCGAACAGCATGGTCAGCGCCTCTTGGGTGGGAGGAAGGAAAGGGGTTGCATCACATCACCTCGATATCGGCCTGGAGGGCGCCGGCGGCCTTGATGGCCTGGAGGATCGAGATCAGGTCACGGGGCCCGACCCCCAGCGCGTTGAGGCCATCCACCAGCTCGCGCAGGGTGACGCCTTCCTTGACCATGGCGAGCTTGTTGCCGTCGCCGGTATCGACCTTGACCCCTGTGCGAGGCACGACGGTGGTGGTGCCGTTCGAGAGGGGTGCGGGCTGGCTCACCTGCGGTTGCTCGGTGATGGTGACGGTGAGGTTGCCCTGCGCGATGGCGACGGTGGAGACGCGCACGTCGCGGCCCATCACGATGATGCCCGAGCGCTCGTCGACGACGACCCGCGCCGTCTGGTCGGGCTCGATCTTCAGCTGCTCGATCTCGGTGACGAGGCGGATCATGTTGCCGTTGTATTTGGCGGGAATCTGCAGGGTCACGGTGGCCGGATCGGTGGGCTCGGCGGTGTCGGCGCCCATGAAGTCGTTGATCGCGGCCGCGATCCGCTTCGAGGTGGTGAAGTCGGGGTTGCGCAGGGACAGGCGCAGGGAGCGCATGTCGTTCATCTTGAACGCCGTCTCGCGCTCGATCATCGCCCCGTTGGGGACGCGCCCATTGGTGGGAACGCCGCGGGTGATCTTCGCGGCATCGCCTTCGGCCGAGAAGCCCGCAATGGCCACCGATCCCTGCGCCAAGGCGTAGACCTCGCCATCGGCACCGAGCAGGGGCGTGACCAGGAGCGTGCCGCCTTGGAGCGACTTGGCGTCGCCCAGCGACGACACCGTGATGTCGATGCGGTTTCCCTGCGTGGCGAAGGGCGGCAGGCTCGCCGTGACCATCACGGCCGCGAGGTTCTGGGTGCGCATGGTGGCGCCCCGCGTATTCACGCCGAGGCGTTCCAGCATCGCCTGAAGCGATTGCCGGGTGAACGGGATGTTGTTGAGCGTGTCGCCGGTACCGTTGAGACCGACGACAATCCCATAGCCGACCAGCTGATTCTGTCTGACCCCCTCGATGCTCGCGAGATCCTTCACGCGTGACAGGGCGGAAGCCTGCCCGTTCATGGCGAAGACCAGCGTCAGCAGCGCGGCTGCGCAGGCAAGGAGAGCGGAACGTTTGGGCCGGGCGATCGCGAGTGGCATGAGTCGCTTTGCTGGTCGACGGAGCATGTCGGTCAAGTCGGACATACCGGTGGGTCTGCCAGGACCGTGCCAATCGATCTTGTCGGATAAGCTATTGATAATAAATGGTTTTGTTAATTATCTCCGGTGATGCCAAGGCATGGAAGGGGCGGCCTTCCCTGCCGACCCGGCAGGTTCTGCCGGCTTGTTTACCGATGATTAACCATCGAGGGCGGAATCTGCTGGGCGGAACGATCGTCGTGCCGATGCGCGAAACGACGCCCTGATTTTCGGAGACGGCCCATGCGCGTCGATAACCGCCTCGTCTCGCAGGCTTCGGCCGCTGCCTCGCCGACCATTCGCAAGGCGGATGCGTCGCCATCCTTCATGCTAGGCCATGATACCGCGGCGACTTCCACCGCCGCCTCCACCGCATCGACCACGTCTCTGGCGGGGCTCGACGCGATCCTGACCCTTCAGGGCCAGGACGAGCAGCCCGGCGAGCGTCGCCGTCGTTTCGCCAGGCGCGGCCATGACCTTCTGGACGGTCTCGACCGGCTCAAGGCGTCGCTGGTGATGGGGCGGGTGTCGACACGTGAACTTCAGTCCATCGCGAGTCGTCTCTCGGAACGTGCGGGAACGAGCGGTGATCCGCGCCTGGATGGGCTCATCGCCGATATCGAGCTGCGTGCGGCGGTGGAACTCGCCAAACTGCAATCGGCGCAGGACAGCTGAGGGGCTACGAGCGCTCGACGACGCGCCCTCCGATCAGCTTTCCATCATCTCGCGGATGCGCCCAGCCAGGATCTCCACGGGGAACGGCTTGGTGATCATCTGCATGCCCGGATCGAGCTGGCCGTTGCCGAAGATGGCGTTCTCGGCATACCCCGTGATGAACAGCACCTTGAGGCCGGGCCGGGTTTCACGCGCCTGATCGGCGAGTTGGCGACCGTTGAGGCCGGGGAGGCCGACATCGGTCACGAGCAGGTCGACGCGCTCCTGGGTCGTGAGAATCTTGAGGCCGGACAAACCGTCGGCGGCGGAGATCGCACGGTAGCCGAGGTCTTCCAGCACATCGACGATGAGGTCCCGGACCACAGTCTCGTCTTCGACGACGAGAACCGTTTCCCCGGCGCCGAGGCGAGCAAGTTCCGCGACGGCGCCGACCGCGTCCACCTCCACGACCGCTTCGATGGAGCGGGGCAGGTAGAGCTTCACTGCCGTGCCGCTCCCCACTTGGGAATCGATCTTGGCATGCCCGTCGGATTGTCGGGCGAAGCCGTAGATCATCGACAGGCCGAGGCCGGTCCCCTGCCCCAGGGGCTTCGTCGTGAAGAACGGGTCAAAAGCACGGGCGATGACATCGGCCGGCATGCCGGTGCCGGTATCCGACACGACGATGCACACATAGGGGCCCGGCTCCACCCCCGGATGCAGCCGGGCATAGGCTCGGTCGAGTTCGGTGTTGCTGGTCTCGATGCGGAGCCGGCCGCCATCCGGCATCGCATCGCGGGCGTTGATCGCCAGATTGAGGATGGCGTTCTCGAGCTGGTGCGGATCGCACAAGGTCGGCCAGAGCCCCTTCCCCATGGCGATGTCGAGAGCGATCGTCTCGCCCATCGTCCGGCGCAGGAGATCTTCGAGCGACGCGATGAGCGCGTTGGCATCCACCAGTTTCGGATCGAGCGGCTGGCGCCTTGCGAAGGCGAGAAGCCTGTGGGTCAGCGCGGCTGCCCGGTTGGCCGAGGACATCGCCGCCTTGGCGTAGCGCTCGATATTCTCCATCCGCCCCTGCGACAGGCGGGTCTGCATCAGGTCGAGGGAGCCGACGATCCCGGTCAGGAGGTTGTTGAAATCGTGGGCGATGCCCCCGGTGAGCTGGCCCACGGCCTCCATCTTCTGGGCTTGGCGCAGGGCATCCTCGGCGAGTTCCAGGGCGGCGGCCTGTTCGCGCTCCGCCGTGGTGTTGCGCCCGCTGGCATAGATCCGCCCGTCCTCGAACGCCCCCGTCCAGGCGAACCAGCGATAGCTGCCGTCGGCATGGCGCAGGCGGAGGTCGAAAGGAGCGGTGAGCGGTTCGGCGACAATGGCCGAGAAGGTCGAGCAGACGGCATCGCGGTCTTCGGGATGGGCGAGTTCCGCGAAGGACCGTCCGGTGAGAGCGTCGGAAGTCCAGCCGAGAAGCGTCGTCCACGCCGTGTTCACCGCCGCGATCCGGCTGTCGGCTTCGGTGACCATCAACAGGTCCTGTGACAGGCGCCAGGCCCGGTCGCGCTCCTCGGTCCGCTCCTGCACCTCCTTCGTGCGGGCCTGGACCTGCTGTTCCAGCGTCTCGTTGAGGCGTCTGAGGGCATCCTCGGCCTGGGCCCGGTCGGTGACGTCGTGACCCTCGGCGAAGATGCCGCTGACCGTTCCGTCGGCTTCCGTGATCGGCTGGTAGACGAGGTTGACGACGCGCTGTTCGAGGCCGCCCTCCCGTCCGAACTGAACCGTCACGGTCATGTTACGCCCGATGAAGGGCCTACCCGTCGCATAGACCTCGTCAAGGAGCTCGAAGAAGCCCTGGCCCTCGACCTCGGGCAATGCCTCACGGACGGCGATCCCGATGATGTCGCGATGGCCGATGAGCTGGAGATAGGCCTCGTTCGTATACTCGAAAACGTGCGTCGGGCCGCTCAGGACACACATGAAGCCGGGCGCGTCCTTGAACAGAGACCGCATGCGGTCGCGCTCGGCCGTCCGCTGCCGCACCTCGGAAAGAAGGGCGTCGTTGGCCTGCCTCAGGGCTTCGGCCGCCTCCTGCCGCATGCGGACGGCTTCGGCCAGGACGGCGTTGCGCCGCCGCTCGGCCTCGTAGGCGGAAACGCTGGCGAGGCTCGACGAGATCTGGCCGGCGAGAAGCTTGAGGAAGCTGAGATAATCCGCGTCGAAGGGCCGGTGCGGATTGAGGCCGACCGTGACGATGCCCAGCGGTGCGCTTCCACCCTGTCCGACGAGGGGCAGCGTCACTGCCCTCGCCGGCGGCCTCGACCAATCGCCCGTGGGCCAGTTCTGCGCCTGATCGAGATCGATGATCCTCTCGCCTTGGGTGCCGCCGAACCATTCGGCGAGGGGGCCCGCAGGATCGATCACACCCGGCAATGCGGGATGGTCCCGGGATATTCCGGTGGTGGAGGCGAGATGGGCGAGGTTGCTCCCCTCGAAGAGATGGATGGCGCTGAAGGGGAGATCGCGGCGCGCCTCGCCTAAACTGGCCTCGACCGCACTGAGAACGTCGGGGCGGGATTCCGCACGCGCGAGGCTCTCTCCCAGAAGGCGCAGGATACCGAGCCGGCGCTCGCTGATGACCCGGTCGGTCTCTTCGCTGACCGCGCAGAACAGGCCGCCCACCGATCCGTCATCGTCGATGACGGGGCTGTAGGAGAAGGTGTGATAGGTCTCCTCGGGATAGCCGTTGCGCTCCAGAAGAAGCAGCAACCCACGGTCCCAGGTCGCTTCGCCGTGATCGTAGACGCTGCGGATCCGTGCCTCGATGTCGTCCCAGATCTCGGCCCAAAGGATCCGGGTGGGTTTGGCCAGGGAATCCGGGTGCTTGAGGCCGAGGGTCGGGCGGTAGGCATCGTTGTAGAAAAACGCGATGTCCGGCCCCCAGCCGAGCCACATCTCGAATCTCGAGGTCAGCAGGATCCGCAAGGCGACCTTCAGCGCCTCCGGCCAGCCTTCCGGCGGGCCGAGAGGGGTCAGTGACCAGTCCTTGGCCCGCATCAGGGCCGCCATCTCGCTGCCGCCTACGAAGATCTCCGAATGTTCTTTGATCGGCTTCGGCAAAGATCGGCTTTCCGGCACTCTTAGGGCCTCGGTTGCACGCTTAAGGCGAGATCGAGCCGTCGGTCACCGGACCAGCGCGAACGAGACAGGTATAGGTCACGACGGTCCAGCCGCATACCTGCGGGACTGCTCCGGCGACAGCCATTCGCGCAACCTGTCCGACTGCGTACGGTCTCGATTGCCACCGCTATGGGCCAATCTGACGCGCCGTGACCCGACCCCGAAATTC
Organism: Methylobacterium sp. WCS2018Hpa-22; assembly: GCF_031843785.1. NCBI lineage: Bacteria > Pseudomonadati > Pseudomonadota > Alphaproteobacteria > Hyphomicrobiales > Methylobacteriaceae > Methylobacterium > Methylobacterium sp. WCS2018Hpa-22. The sequence continues at coordinate 110,375 of NZ_JAVTJA010000005.1, read as the reverse complement.
CTTGGTGACCGGTTGGAATCGCCGCCGACGGACCCGCCACCGGGGGGATGCACCCGTTGCGTGTTTGTCGCATGGTATACGCATCATGAAATCAGATGAGGTTCGGGACGTCGGGTGCGTTGTAGTGTGGGGCGCCCTCAAGTATAGGCACGCGAAACATCGCCGCGTACCGGCTGTGACGGACTTGCGAAGGGGCGAGGATGGCGACAGTCAAGATCGAAGACGGATATGTTCCGTCTGAGAACGAGCCGTTCATGAACGATCGGCAGCGTGAGTATTTCCGCCGCAAGCTGGTGGGTTGGAAGGCCGATATCCTGCGCGAGGCTCAGGATACACTCGTCGCACTTCAGACCGAGAACGAGAACCATCCCGATCTCGCCGATCGCGCGTCGTCCGAAACCGATAGGGCCATCGAGTTGCGGGCGCGGGATCGGCAGCGCAAGCTCACCGGCAAGATCGACGCGGCGCTCGCCCGTCTCGAGGACGGAAGCTACGGATTTTGCGAGGAAACCGGCGAGCCGATCTCGTTGAAGCGGCTCGATGCCCGGCCCATCGCCACCCTGTCCCTGGAAGCGCAGGAGCGCCACGAGCGGCGCGAGCGCGTCTATCGGGACGAGTAGCACCGAACCTCACGTCATCAACCGGCTCTGTCGGGGATGGCATCGGTGATCAAGCATTGCGGATACCGGAGCCCGAGCTTTCGATCCGATGATCGGGGCCCGATATCCGGCGTAAGCTTGGCAGGGCATTGATTTTCAGCGCCGGAACCTTCGCGCTCATCTCGTGATTACTGATACGACTTCGCGTCGATCAAGGATCCCGAAATGGACAATGAAGTTCTGATCCTGGTGCTTGCGCTCGCCACCTTCGCTCTCGTGATCGGGGTGGCGATGTGGCAGCGCCGCCGTGTCGCCGCGCTCAAGAAAGATCCCGAACGCTCCGCCTTCGTCGACAATCACGGTACCGCTCCGCGCCCGAACCGGCCCGGCACCGACCATTGACCGGCCTCTTCCGGCTTAGAACGGAAGCAGGATGTCGACGAGCTGCTGGCCGTAACGGGGCTGCTGCACATCGGTGATCTGACCGCGACCGCCGTAGGCGATGCGGGCCTGGGCGATCTTCGAGGAATCGATCGTATTGTCGGATTCGATGTCCTCCGGCCGGACCACGCCGGCGACGATGAGTTCGCGCACCTCGAAATTGATGCGGATTTCCTGCTTGCCCTCCACGACGAGGTTGCCGTTGGGCAGGACCTGGTTGACGATCGCCGCGATGTTGGTCGTCACCGTCTCGTTGCGCTGGACCGACCCCGAACCATCGCTCGATGAGGTCGATGTCCCGGCAATCAGCTTGTCCGGGCTGATCCCGGCGGCGGCGACGGCGGCGCTGCTCTCCAGGCCGAAAGCGTTGGGAAGGCCCATTCCTTCCGCATTGGAGCGGGAGCGCTTCGTCTCGTTGTTCAGGTTGGCGCGGTCGGTGACGTTCACCTTGATCGTCACGAGATCGCCGATCCGGGCGGCGCGCTGATCCTTGAAGAAGGCACGCGATCCCGTCCGCCACAGGGAGTTCGGTGCGTAGGAGACCGGCTGGACGTCCGGCATCGGCAGGCGCACCGGGCGGTAGCCCGGCTGCGAAGTCGGGTCCTCGATGGCCGAGAGCGTAGGCGTGGCGCCGACCTGCGACAGCCGATCGACCGTATTGCAAGCGCCAAGGGCCGACGAGACCAGCACGGCAGCGGCAAGCGAGAGCGGCTTGAAGGTGAGGCGGGTGGTGCGGTTGGTCATGGGAGCCAGCTTTTTTCCTAGAGGCGATCGGGTGGGATCAGCGGGCGGCGTCGAACGCCGCGCTGGCCTGGCGGCCGAGGCTGGCGGGCGAGCTGACCGAGACGCGGCCGGGGCCGATCACGGTGGCGGCGAGGGATTTCTTGGAGACGGGATTGGTGACGGTGATCGCGGCACCGAGGCGGCCGTTCTCGTTGGCCTGGCCGCGCAGGGAGAGGTTGAGGCCGGGGGCATCGAACACGATGGTCACGGCCTCGCCACGCTGGACCATATCCGCCGGTGCGACGTCGCCGGATCGAAGAATGGAGCCGGCACTCAGGCTGCGCTGTGCGACCTGGCCGATGGAGACGACCGACCCGGCCTGGGCGTCGGGGGGCGTCGCCTCCCGGGGGCGGCGCTCGATGGTGACGTCGGCGGCGCTCACCGTGTCGCCGCGATTGAGCGTGCGGGAGAGAATCTGGACCTCGCGGATTTCCTGCACGAGTCCGGCGACGCGCAGGGATGCCTGACGTTCACCTAGGGTGATGAGGGCGGCGACCCGCTTCAGGCGCGGATCGTAGGTGACGTCGAGGGCCGTCGCCTGTCCGTCGAGATCGAGGGGGGCGAGGAGAACGGTGTTCTCTCCATCGATGCGGATCGCGAGGTTGCGTGGATCGAGCCCGTAGGACGTCTCCAGCACGCGCTTGATCGCGGCCTCGATCTCGGTCGGGCCCACGCGCCGAGCGGCGCGCTGGACCGAGACCTGAGCCCGCCCGCCCGTCTCGATCTCGCCGAGCCCGAGGGGCGCGATCGCGTCGGCGATGCGGCGAGCCTGGATCGTGCCGGACGCCCCGAGCGCCGGCGCGTGGAACAGCGCGCGCTGAGCGAGATCTGCCGGCGCACCTTCCACGAGATCACCGAGGGTCAGGATGTCGCCGCGCGCCGTGACGTCGCCGCGGAGGCGGAGCCGCTGGCCGTTGTTCTCCGCGAGAACCTGCACGGTCATGAAGCAGAGGGCCGCCAGGGCGAAGAGGGCGCGCACCACGATGCCGGGGGTGAGCGTGGCGGCGCGCCGTGACTCGGCGGCGGGGATCTGTCTCAGGGCGTACATGGCATGACGCTTTCGGAGGCGGGGTAAAATGGAAGGACGAGGCCGGGACGTCAGGGGAGTGAGGCGCCCGCACCGTCAGGCGCGGAACATCTGCGACGTTGTCGAGAGCATCTGGTCGGCCGCCGTGACGACCTTCGAGTTCATCTCGTAGGCGCGCTGCGCGGCGATCAGGGACGAGATCTCGTTGACGGCGTTCACGTTCGCCTCTTCGAGGTAGCTCTGCTGCAGGTTGCCGAAGCCCTCGGCGCCCGGCAGGCCGTTGATGGGGGGGCCGGAGGCGGCGGTTTCGACGAATAGGTTGTCGCCGATGGATTCGAGGCCGACCTTGTTGACGAAGCGGGAGAGCTGGAACTGGCCGAGATTCTGCGGCGCGGTCTGACCCGGCACCGTGGCCTGGATCGAACCCTGCGCGCTGATCGTCACGCTGGTCGCATTGTTGGGGACGGTGATCCCCGGATCGACGAGGTAGCCGTCGCGGGTCACCAGCTGTCCCTGTGCGGAGAGGTCGAACGAGCCGTCGCGGGTGAAGGCGATGCGGCCATCGGGCATCGTGACCCGGAACAGACCCTCGCCGCGGATGGCGACGTCGTATTCCTTCTCCGTGGATGCCAGCGGACCCTGCGACATCGTCCGGGCGGTGGAGGTCGTCTTGACGCCCGAGCCGATGGCGAGGCCGGCGGGAAGCTGGGTATTCTGGTCCGAGGTCGACGAACCGGCCCGGCGCAGGTTCTGGTAGAGCAGATCCTGGAAATGGGCGGTCTGGCGCTTGTAGCCGGTGGTCCGCAGGTTCGCGATGTTGTTCGAGATGACCTGGACGTTGAGTTCCTGGGCCGCCATGCCGGTGGCGGCAGCGTAGAGGGCGCGCATCGCCTGGGTTCCTTACGCGACGTCGGCGAGGCGGCGGATCGCCGTGCCCCGCAATTCGTCCAGGCGCGAGATCACGCCCGAGACCATGGTGTAGGTGCGGTTCACGTCCATCAGCCGGGTCATCTCGATGACGGGCTTGACGTTGGAGCGTTCGAGGGCACCCGATTCGAGGCGGCCGTTCACACCGGCGGCCACCGGGGCTGCCTGGGACGAATAGAGGTTGGCGCCCTCGTTGGTCAGGGCCTGCGGGTTGGGGAAAGTCACCATCCGCACGCGACCACGGATGCCGAGATTGGTGGAGACCGTTCCGTCCGGACCGATGGCGATGCCGGTTTCCTGGGGGTTGATCTGGATCGGCCCACCCTCGCCCTGGACGGCATAGCCGTCGCTGGTGACGAGGTTGCCCTGAGGGTCGGTCTCGAACGCACCGTTGCGGGTGTAGCGGTCGCCGGTCGGAGTGCGGACCACGAGGAACGCCTCACCGCGCACGGCCACATGCAGAGGATTGCCGGTCTGCTCGATCGGCCCCTGGGCGAGGTCGAGGGCCGTGCCCTGGTCGATGACGTAGGAGACGCGCCGATCCTGCCGCTGGAACGAGTCGGCGCTCGCGACCGGCATCAGGTATTCCTGGAACCGTGAGCTGCGGCCCTTGAAGCCCGTGGTGGAGACGTTCGCCATGTTGTTGGCGATCACGTCGAGTTCACGCTGCAGGGCGACCTGACTGGAGACTCCGACAAACAGCGCGTTCTGCATGGATCGAAAGGCCTTGGGCTGCGGCGACGTTAATCATGTCCGCACGGCCCGTGCCATCCGCCGAAAAATGGATTTGATGAACAGTTTCAGATGCTTGGTGCGAGTCCGGCTTGCTCCCGTTCGCTGATCTTCCTCTCCCCACGGCAAGAACCGCCCGGCAGAATTTGCCTCCTTAACGAGGTGTTAACCGTAGCCACAGATATATCCCTCCAAGGGGTCGCGGGCACACATCGCCGAACGCACCCTGAGACGAGATCCGAAGGGGGCGCGCCATGGCCAAGAAGCCGACGAAGACCCCTTCCGCCGACGGGGAAGACGCCGAAGGCGAAGCCCCGAAGGGTGGAAAGAAGAAGATCATCATCATCGGTGCGGCCGTGCTGCTGCTGGCCGGCGGTGGTAGTGGATATTTTATGATGAAGAAGAAGGGCGGCGACGATCACGCCGCCGTCGAGGTGAAGAAGCCCCTCGTCTTCCTCGACGTGCGCGAGATGACGATCAACCTCGCCAACGACCCCGGCCAGGAAAAGCCGCGCGTGGCCAAGGTCAAGGTGTCCCTCGAACTGAAGGACGCCAAGGTAGAGAATGAGGTCAAGCCGCTGATGCCGCGCATCGAGGACACGTTCCAAGTCTACATGCGTGAGCTGCGCGCCAGCGATCTCGCCGGCTCGGCTGGCCTCTACCGGCTCCGCGAGGAATTGCTGCGGCGCGTCAATGTCGCGATCCATCCGGCACGGGCCGAGGCCGTGCTCTTCAAGGACGTGATCGTCCAGTAATCCCCCTCAACCGGTATCGAGACGGTCATGGCAGGTCCCGAAGACGAGCTCGAAGAGGACGATTGGGCAGCCGCCCTGATCGCGCAGAACGCCGAAGGCGGCGAAACCTCGCTCGCCGACGAGTGGGGCGCCGCTCTCGCCGAGCAGGGCACGAGCACGCATGCCAGCGACGTCGCCGCCGAATGGGCGACGATGATCGAGGACGGGGAGACCGACAATCTCCCCGAACTCGCCGGCAACGACCGCATCCTGAACCAGGACGAGATCGACGGCGTCCTCGGCTTCTCCTTGCGCGAATTGTCGGCATCGGGCGCCGGCGGTGTCCGCGCCATCGTGGATTCGGGCGTCGTCCAGTACGAACGCCTGCCGATGCTGGAAATCGTCTTCGACCGGATGATCCGGTTGTTGTCGACCAGCCTGCGCAACTTCTTCCAGGACAACGTCGAGGTGACCCTCGACAACATCACCTCGGTCCGCTTCGGCGATTATCTCAACGCCATTCCGCTGCCGACCCTGCTCGGGGTGTTCCGGGCCGATGCCTGGGAGAATTCCGGCCTCGTCACGGTGGAATCGAACCTCGCCTACTCGACCCTCGACCTGCTGCTGGGCGGCAAGCGCGGCGGCTCGGCGACCCGGCTCGACGGGCGTCCGTTCACGACCATCGAGATGCAGCTGGTGCGGCGCCTCGTGGAGATCATCCTCAGCGATCTCGAACTCTCGTTCCAGCCCCTCTCCCCGGTGCGCTTCGGCATCGACCGGATCGAGACCAACCCGCGCTTCGCCACGATCACCCGGCCGGCCAACGCCGCCATCCTGATCACCCTGAAGCTCGACATGGACGGCCGCGGCGGCCAGCTCCAGATCCTGTTCCCCTACGCCACGATCGAGCCCATCCGTGAACTGCTCATGCAGAGCTTCATGGGCGAGAAGCTCGGCCGCGATCATGTCTGGGAGAGCCACCTCGCCACCGAGATCTGGCAGGCCGACGCGACGATGGATGCGGTCCTCCACGAGATGATGCTGCCGCTGAAGAAGGTGCTGTCGCTCAAGGTCGGCGACACGCTGATGTTCGATACCAAGCCCACGGACCTGATCTCCGTGCGCTGTGGCGACTGGGCCCTGACGCAGGGGCGCATCGGGCGGGTCGACGACAACATCTCGGTGCAGCTCACGCGGCCGCTGCGGCGCTCACGCACCACGTTCCAGGCCTTCGAGGCTTCCATCAACAACCGCAACGACGGGTGACCGCGCCATGAGCCTCCTCGTCACCCTCGCAGCCGACATCCTCGTTGCCGTGCTGCTCGTCGCCAGCATCGTTTCGTCGGTGAGCTTGAGCCGGCGCATCACCCGGATGAAGGCCGATGAAGCGGCCCTGCGCCAGACGATCGGCGATCTCGTGGTGGCGAGTTCCACCGCCGAGCGGGCGATCATCGGCTTGCGCGCCACCCTCGACGAATGCGACCGCACCCTGGCCGACCGTCTCGGCACGGCGGAGCGCTATGCCGCCGATCTCTCCGCCCATGTCCAGGCCGGCCAGACCGTGATCGCCCGCATCTCGGCCATCGTCGCGCATTCCCAGCCGTCGCAGTTAGCCGCGGTGCCGCCCGTCGAAATCCGCCCCTCCGACATCCGCCCGACAGAGCTCCGCGCCAGCCGAACCCAGCCCGAGCAGGCGCCGGTCGCGGCATCGAGCCCTAACGGTGAGCGTCTCGGAGCCGCCGCCGCCGCCGCGCTCGCCATGTCCGAGCGCGCCCTTGGACGCCTGCGGAGCCGCGCCGCATGAAGAAGTCCGGCTTCCTCGTCCGCGCGGGGCAGAACCACCTCGGAAAGCTGCGGCCGGGCCGTAAAGGTCCCGGCCAGGTTCGGCCCTACAAGCTGCGCCTCATCGATGCAGTGACGATGGCGGCCGTCGGACTGCTCGTGCTCAAGCTCGGCGCCATCGTCGTCGACGACATGGGGCCGAGCGCGGCCTCGGCGGGCGGGCAATTGCCGGACTTCGCCAGGGTCCTCGCCAAGGCGCGGACCAATTACGAACTGGCCGACCCGCAGACCACGGGTTCGGTGACACCGAAAGAGCCGGAGAAGCCGGCGGCCGAGCCGGAGCCGCCTGCTCCACGGCCACCGCCGCCCGCGGAGCCGATGCCGGCCAGCGAGCGCGCCATCCTCGAAAAATTGTCTGCCCGGCGCGACGCGCTCAAGCAGCGTGACGAGACCCTGAGCCTGCGGGAGCAGATGCTCGGCACCGCCGAACGCAAGCTCGAAGAGGGCGTGAAGGATCTCAAACGCAACGAAGAGAGGCCCGATGGGGCCGGCGCCCAACAGGCCGAGGCCGAGAGGGCGGCCCTGAAGAACATCGTCACGATGTACGAGACGATGAAGCCGAAGGATGCCGCCCGCGTCTTCGACCGTCTTGCCCTCGACGTGCTGGTACCCATCGTCCTGGCGATGAACCCGCGTAAGATGGCCGACGTCCTGGCCCTGATGCAATCGGAGCCCGCCGAGAAGCTGACCGTGGCCCTGGCCAACCGCGCGCGTGGCCAGACACCGACGCAGCAGCCCGTCGTCATGGGCCTCGGCCCCAACGAATTGCCGGCCATCGACCAGGGCACCGGCCCGGACAAGCGGCGCTGAACCCGGCGGGTAGATCAGGCAAGGCGAACGGGTCGGATTGCCGGTGGGCGACAAATCGCGATGCCAACCGGTGCATTGCGCTCGGAGGCAGGGAGGGCTAGGCGGCAGGCGTGACTTCGTTCGAACGCCGGATGCCCGCTTGATGCGTTGGAGACATGTTTTATCCTTGGTCGGCATGATCTCGCTTGCCGCGATCGGGGATGCCTGGAACGCCGCTTACGCCCAGGAGGCCGCGCCGGAGCAGGACGCACCGGCCGCCGAGTCGACGCCGAAGCCCAAACCCAAGCCGAAACCCAAGCCCGCACCGAAACCGGCCGCTGCCGCCACAGCCGCGCCTGCGCCCATCGCCCCCGCCAAGGCGACGTGGCCGGAAGGAGCCAGCGCGCTGAGCGAGAGCTACGGCGATTGGAGCATCAATTGTTCCCGCGAGAATCAGGCGACGATCTGCTCGGTGGTCCAGGCCCAGGGATCGAAGCGCGACAATCGCCGCGAATTCGCCATCGAGCTCAAGCCGCCGGCGAACGACCGCACCGATGGACTGATCCTGATGCCGTTCGGGTTCCAGATCGAGGCGGGGTTGAGTTTCAAGATCGACGAGGCGGTCCTCGGCAAGGGCGCCCCCTATTACACCTGCAGTTCCGAAGGGTGCCTCGTCCCGGTGAGCCTGCCCACCCTCGCCACCGACACGATGAAGACCGCGAAGAACCTGCTCATTCTCGCACCGAAGCAGGACGCCACCGAACCCACGACGATCACCGTGCCGCTCAACGGCTTCGGTGCCGCCCTCGCCCGGGCCAGCGCGCTCTCGCACTGACGGCAAACAGTCAGGCGATGCGACAGATAGGTAGGAAAACGCCACCCATGAAGCAGATCTTGCTCGCCTCGCTCCTGTTCGGAAGCCTGACGCTCCCGCTCGCCGCACAGCCCGCCCCGGATGCGCCAGCGCCCCCGGACACCAAGGAAGAGCGCCAGAAGAACACCGCCGCCAAGCTCGCTGGGCTGTTGCAGTTCGTCTCGGCGTCCTGCCCCGAGGCGAAACCGAATTACGAGACCTTCAAGACGGTGGTGCGGAGCCTCGGTCTCGAGCCCGATGCCTTGGCGGGCGGCGAACTCATTCTGCGCGTGAAGGCCTATGCCGACGTCTATTCGCAGGACGTTCCGGCCAACTGCGCCAAGGCGCTGGAGAATTTCGGCGCGAACGGCAAAACCCTTCCGGGCCTCGTCGTGAAGCAGTGACCGGATCGGGTATCAGCCCGATCCGCTTGTACAGACCGTCGATCCGGGACCGTCGTCGGTCCCGGATGGGTCAAAATTCGGCCGTCGGCATACGTGTCAGGGTTTGGACGTCGCCCTGATCGACGCATCCGGGCAGTTCGGCAGGATTGCCTTGCCGACCTTGTTGTCCGGATCGCAGGCGGGAACGGCGGGGGCTCCGCCATTCTCGGCCCTTTCCGTGCGAAGCGATTCGAAATTCCAAACGCCGACCCAGATCACCGCAAGGATCGCAGCCAGACCCAGCAGCACCATGGGCATGAGGCGACGCATCAGCGAGGCGCCGTCTGCTGGACGGGCGCGGTATGTGCCGTGTCTCCGTTTCGGACGAACGCATATAGAATTCCTGCCGCAAGTAGGGCGAAGACGGCGATCAGAACGGGAAAGTAGCGGTGCATCGGTGTTCCTGAGGACGAAATGTGAGAGTGACCGGCCCGGCGGGAGACGGGCGGCGCTGTAAGGGTTCGGCCCGATGGGCTAGGAGCTTGCCACCAGGGCTACGCCTCCGATCATCAGTAGGCCGCCGACGATGCGCCACAGGGTCGCCGGATGGCGTTCGAAGCCGACCCATCCGAAATGATCGAGCATGATCGAAGCGACGACGCCCGCCGTCACGAGCATGCCGAGGAAGGGAGCCGCCCCGATCTGACGCGCCACCATAAGCTGCGCGACAACGATGCCGCCGCCCAGCACTCCGCCGAACCATGCCCACCAGGGGGCCTCGAGGACCTGAGCCGTGGTCGGCAGCGTGAGCTTGCCCGATGCAAGCCCTACGAGAAGCACGCAAGTGGCCGTTCCCGCTGCCACGACGAGGCCCGCACTCAGCGAGCCGCCGAAGCTTTTCGCCAATGCACCGTTCTGTCCCGCCTGCACAGCGTTCGCGACGCCAGCGAGCAGTACGAGGCCGTACAAATACCACATCGGTTACCGAACCCATCGATAGCCTGCGTCATCTAGGGCGGTAACGCGCCGGGGAGGTGCGACATCTGCGCAGTCGCCGTCTTTCCGGGATGATTCCGGTGCCGTGAAGCGTCTAACCCATACCCTCGGCCCCGAGGGGGATATGACGACTTCGCCCCGTCTGGCCTATGCCGGGCGGGGCTTTTACTATCGCGATCTCCGTTGTCCAGTATGGATATTTCCGCTCGCTCCCGCGTTACCTCCGGGCATTCGCAGGAGCACCTATGAAGACCTTAGCCATCACATTCTGTGCGCTCGCCGTTTCCTCTCTCGCGCTCGCTCAGATGACGACGTCCGCCGATGCGCGCTCGCGCTACTCGAAGCGCGGCCTTGGCACCCCCAGCATGTCGAACAATACTGGTGGCCGCAGCGGTCGCGATAGCTCGGCGGCGGGCGGCAATTCCAGCCAGCCTTCACGCCGGTCCGGGGGCGGAAGCGCTGGCGGTGGCAGCGGCGGAAACGGCGGTCTGTAAGGCCCATCATCGACCGGATCTGTCCCGTCCGCCCTGGGCAACGCCGACATATGCTCGAGCGTCAGGGTAGCCCAGCTTCGAAAGCCGGGGAGATGTTTGGGGTCGATGTGGTAAATGTGGGATCTCACATGATATGAAGGATCATTCCTCCCAAGGAATGTCCTTCTGAACACTGCCCCGCTTGGCGAAAGCCGAGTGGGGCTTTTTGTTTGTTCGGAGGGCGAGATAGCGCGGATCCGACGATAGCGCGCTTCGAAAGAATGCACCCGCCAGTATCGCTCGAGCGACGCGCAGTTTTGAGACAGCGCGCCAGGCGGCCGTTAGGCGGGCGTTAGCCTCGAAGGGGGAGAGTCACCGACGGTGTATCGTTTCGCGGCGGCTTGTCTTCGGCTCTCCGCGCAACCGGGTGTGGCGTAAACTGCAATGGGAATGGGGGCCGGAATCGCGAGACGTCGGCGCCACCTCATGGCCGGCTTCATGGCGACCTCGATCGTGGCGGGGACGTTCGTCTGGGCCAGCGAGGCGGAAGCCGCGCGGCTCCTGACGGTGAAGGCCAATCAGGTCGGGCGCTACGCCCGAATCGCCATGACCTTCAATTCGGCGGTTCCGGTGAAGGCCAGGATGTCCGGCCTCGTCCTCCTGGTGAATTTCGGCGAGCCCACCACTCCCGCGCCGGAAAAGATCGTCAGCGATATTCCCGAATTCGTCTCGATGGTGCGGCGGGACCCTGACGGGACCGGCATGCGTATCGCCTTGCAGAAGCCGTATCGCCTGAACGTCCAGGCGGCGGGCGAGCACGTCTTCATCGATCTACTACCTGAGGATTGGTCCGGGCTTCCCCCTCCCCTGCCACCGGAGATCGTGGCCGACCTCGTCCGCCGGGCGCAATTGGCAGAAGCCGCCATGAAGGCGGCCACGCCCATCGTGGAACCGAGGCGACTCGCCCTCGAACTCTCGCGTCTCCCGACGCTGACGCGCCTCAGCTTGCGGCTCCCGCCGGATACGGTCGCTCGCTTCGACGAGACCGGATCGGGAACACGGCTGACGATTCCCGGGGCCTGGCGCATCGATGACGGCGCTCCCCGCGGACGGACGAAGCCTGCCATCGAGGCTCTGACGGTCGAGAACGACGCGGACGGCGCCCGTCTCATGGTGAGTCCCGCCGCCGGCTACGAGATCCGGACCGGACGGGACGATGACGGCGTCACGCTGGATATTCTCCGCAAAGCTGTGCCATCGGACGCCAAGGCCGTGCCCGTCGATGGCAAACCCTCCCCTGACAGTAAGTCCTCCACCGACGGCAAGGCCGCGGATGCGAAGGCCGAACCTGCGTCGAAACCCGCCTCGCCGCTCACCGCGACGATGCAGAAGCAGGCGGGTGCCCCGCAGGTGACGGCCCCGCAGAGAACCATCATCCTGCGGCCAGCCGGCCCAGGCTTCGCCTTCCCGTTCAGCCGACAGCCGGCGGCGGCTTTGTTCGAACGCGCAGGCATCGCTACCCTCGTCTTCGAGACCGCCGAAACCGTCGTCGTGCCCGCTGGCGATCCGGTCTTCGAGACCGTCAGCCAGCCCCGGCGGCAGGGTGCCTTCATCGTTCTGAGTTTCAGGGTTCCCCGCGAGCGCCTTCTCGATCTCGTTCCGATTGGCGATGCCGACGCACCGACCGGGTGGGAACTCGTCGCCGGTGAGAATCTGTCGGCAAGCGAACCGCTTTCGGCGATCCGCAACCCGGAAGCCAGCGGCCGGATCGGCATCGGTATACGCCTGCCGCATCCGGGCGGAGCGACATGGATCGAGCGGAACGGCGAGCGGATCGGTGTCGTGACCGGTTATGGGCCCAAGCCCGCCGGGATCCCCAAACGCCAGGCGTTCGTGGATTTCGAGCTGCTGCCCAGTCGTCAGGGCGTCGCCGTCCTTGCGAAAGCCGATGACCTGCTGGTGCGGCCGGATATGGACGGCGTCGTGATCGGCCGCGAGGGCGGCATGTCGGTTTCCGGCGTCGCGCGTCCTGCCGAGCCGGCCCTCACCGCCGTGAGCGATCTCGCCATAGAGCGCACGCCCTGGGATGCGGCGAGGAGCGGCAATATCGGCGAGAACCTGCGCCAGCAACTGAACGACGTGGTGGATGCCCCACGGCCGGCGCGTGGACCGCTGCGACTGATCCTCGCGAGGGGTATGCTCGCCAACGGGCTCGACGTGGAAGCCCTCGGTGTCCTTCAGGTGGCGGCCAGCGAAGATCCGGTTCTGGCCGGACAACGCGAACTCGCCATCCTCACCGCCGTGGCAAACATCCAGATGGCGCGCTACGCCGATGCGCGAAAGGCGCTGGAGAACGAGTTCCTCCGGGCGGACCCGGAAGCACGGCTTTGGAAAGGCTACCTCGATGCGATGGCGGGTCGTTGGCCGGCCGCCGATACAGCCTTTCGCGATACGGCCGGCATCATCGAGCGCTATCCTGACGACTTGCAGGGACTGCTTCGCGCGGCGGCAGCGGAGGCTGCCATCGAGAACGGCGACTGGGCCGCTGCGGGTCGGCAGATCACGACGGCGCTGGCGCGCGCGGCGGATCGCTCCGTCACCGACAGGCTCGCCTTCCTGCGCGCACGCATCGACGAGGTGACGGGTCAGACCAGTGCTGCCCTCGACACCTACACGCGGCTCTCGGATACGGCGGACCGGCCCATCGCGGCGGTGGCGACCCTTCGCGCCGCGATCCTGGCCCATGCCCTCGACAAGATGCCGGTGGCTGAGGCGATCGAGCGGCTGGAAACCCTCCTCCTCACCTGGCATGGCGACGAGATCGAGCAGAGGACGATCGCAGCGCTCGCCAAGCTCAACATGGAAGCCGGGCGCTGGCGGCAGGCCTTTGCCGCGTCACGCAAGGCGGATGCGCTGGCGCCGGGATCGCCGATCAGCCGTGAACTCCACGACAGCGCTCAGGAATTGTTCGATGACCTCTTCCTGACGGAGAAGGGCGCGAAGATGTCCGGCGTGGAGGCGCTGGCGCTGTATTTCGACTTCAAGGATTTCGCCCCGATCGGCCGCCGTGGCGACGAGATCGTGCGCCGCCTCGCGGACAAGCTGGTCGAACTCGATCTCCTCGATTCAGCCGGTGAACTTCTCCAACATCAGGTCGATCACCGGCTGTCCGGGCCGGCCCGCGCCAGCGTCGCTGCGCGGCTGGCGACCATCAGGATGATGGACGAGAAGCCCCTTCAGGCGCTTCAGGTCATCGACGCCACATACCAGCCCGAACTTCCCGAGGATCTGCGCCGCGCCCGCGCCCTCATCCGCGCCCGCGCCCTGTCCGACCTGTCACGCACGGATCTGGCATTGGAGACCATCGAAGCGGAGTCAGGCCCCGACGCGGACCGGCTGCGTGCCGACATTCTCTGGGTTGGTCGCCGCTGGCGCGAGGCCGGCGAGGCGCATGAGGCCATGGTCGGCGAGGCATGGCGCATGCGCAAACCTCTCGACGATGCCATGCGCTCCGACATCATCCGCGCCGCCATTGCCTACGGCTTGTCGAACGAGGTGCTCGGGCTCGAGCGCCTGCGGGCGAAATTCGCCGGCCCCATGGCCGACAGCATGGACGCGCGCACCTTCGCCTTGCTCACCCAGCCGAATGCCGTGCGGAGCCAGGCCTTCCGGGATATCGCGCAGAAAGCCACCAAAGCGGATACGCTGCAGGCCTTCCTCAAAGAGTATCGTAAGCGCTACCCGGAAGTGTCCGTGCCCCAACCGGCCAACGCCGATGGCGCGCAGGTCGAGGCCAAGGCCAGCGAGCCCCCGCCCTCACCGAAGGGCTGAGGCCCGCCTTTCGGGACAAAGCCTCAGCGCCGGAACGCGACGGGGCCGTTCATGCCCGGCCAATCGGAATAGCCGTTGGCTCCCCCTCCATACCAATAGGCTTTTGGTGCTTCTGCCAGCGGCGCGCCGATGCGGAGACGCTCCACGAGATCGGGGTTGGCGATATAGGGCCGGCCGAAGCTGAAGAGGTCCGCTCTCCCTTCGGCGAGATCTTTTTCGGCAAGTTCGAGCGTGTATTGGTTGTTGCCGATATAGGCGCCCTGGAAACGCTCGCGGATCTGCCCGAAATCGACCTCGTCCGGCACGTCGCGGGTCTGTTGTGTCACGCCCTCGATCGTGTGGACGTAGAGCAGATCGAACGCGTTCAGCGCGTCGATATAGGCGCCGAACGTTCCCTTCGGATCGCTGTCGAGGGGCGTCTTGCCCGGCTCCGTGGTGGCGGGCGAAAGACGGATGCCGACGCGCTTGCCGCCCCAGACCTCCGTGACCGCCTTCACCACGGCGAGGGGAAAGCGCAGGCGGTTCTCGATGGAGCCGCCATACTGGTCGGTCCGCTTGTTGGTGGAATCGCGCACGAATTGTTCGAGCAGGTAATTGTTGGCCGAATGGATCTCGACACCGTCGAACCCTGCGCGCTTCGCATTCTCGGCGGCCTTGCGATAATCCTCGACGATGCCCGGGATCTCGTCCGTCTCTAGCGCACGGGGCGTCTCATGCGGCTTCATGCCGGATTTGGTGAAAGCCATACCCTCGGGCTTCAGGGCCGAGGGCGCCACCGGCGACTGGCCGTTCGGCTGCACGTCGGGATGCGAGATGCGCCCCGTATGCCAGAGCTGCAGGAAGATGCGGCCCTCGTTGGCGTGAACCGCCGCAGTGACGGGCTTCCATCCCTCCACCTGCGCATCGGTCCAGATGCCCGGCGTCAGGGCGTAGCCGACCGCCTGGGGCGAGATGTTGGTCGCCTCCGAGATGATGAGACCGGCATTGGCCCGCTGGGCGTAGTAATCGACCGCGAAATCCGGGGGGATGCCCTCGTCGGAGGACCGGCTCCGGGTCAACGGAGCCATGACGACGCGGTTCTTGAGGGTGAGGTCGCCGAGGGTGAAGGGTTCGAGGATCGGGCTCATGAGGGGCAAGAATCCTTGGGCAAGACGTCGGCGGAAGGCGGTGGCGCCCTCCGGTGCCGACCTCACCCGATCTGCCCGAACCATCCCGACCCGTCCGTGGGCGGTAACGCGACGGCGAAGGACCGGGGTGAGGCGGGATGAGCGGGAAAGCCCGCTTCACCACGCCTTGTTCCCCGCCCGGCCGAGCCTTCGCGACGCAGGCCCGCCCTCAATACCCTTTGGCGGCAATAGATTCCGACCAGTTCACCGCGCGGCGCGCCATGCTGATATGTTGGCGCTCGTACATGCGACCCTCTACCTTGATGGCACCCCGCTTCGCATTCTCCGGTTTGTCGAAGGCGTCGATCACCAGGGTAGCGCGGCGCACTTCTTCCTCGGTCGGGGCGAAGGAGGTGTTGGCCGGTTCGAGCTGGTTCGGATGGATCAGCGTCTTGCCGTCGAACCCGAGGTCGCGCGCCTGCCGGCACTCCGTGCGGCAGCCCTCCACATCGCCGATATCGTTCCACACGCCGTCGAGGATGGTGAGTCCTTCGGCGCGGGCGGCGGCGAGGGTGAACATCATCCAGGGCAGCATCGGCACCCGGCCCGGCACGAGCTGGGCCCAGGTGTCCTTCGCAAGATCGTTCGTCCCGAGGACGAAGCAGGTGAGCCGGGTGCGCCGGTCGCGCCGGGCCTTGGCGATCTCCTGGATGTTGAGGATCGCCGCCGGTGTCTCGATCATCGCCCAGACATCGATGCTCTCGGGGGCGTCGAGTGCTTCGAGATGGTTGGCGATGCTCTCGAGAACCGCCGGCGAGGACACTTTCGGCATCAGGATGGCGTCGGGACAGGCCTGGATCGCGGCCTTCAAATCCGCCTCGCCCCAGGGAGTCTGGGGAGCATTGACGCGGATCACGAGCTCGCGGCTACCATACCCGCCACCCTTCACGGCCGCGCAGACCTGATCCCGGGCCAATTCCTTCTCGTCCGGCCCGACCGCGTCTTCGAGGTCCAGGATCAGAGCGTCCGCCTGCAGCGTCTTCGCCTTGTCGAGGGCTCTCTGGTTCGAGCCGGGCATGTAAAGGACGCTGCGGCGCAGGCGAAGATCGGACATGAACGCATTCCAGTGGCGATGCGGTGCAGCTTAGTGCAACACGGCTGCCGCGACAGCCCTCCGGATATAAAATGCGCGCCAATGACGCGCGATTGACAAGCGGCCATGCGTGCCGAAGACCGCCGCATGGGTCTCGCGGGAAAGAGCTGAAGAGAAGACTTTCGCCGATGCTCCGCTTTTGCCTCGCGCCGGGATCGCACTGAGGAAGGGGTCTGGTGTTGCGGCTAATTGGAAGAATCTTGCCGTCGGCGGAGAGCCGTTGCCACGCCTCGGCCCTGCCATGACCGAGGCGTG
Source organism: Methylobacterium sp. WCS2018Hpa-22 (assembly GCF_031843785.1). Classification (NCBI taxonomy): domain Bacteria; kingdom Pseudomonadati; phylum Pseudomonadota; class Alphaproteobacteria; order Hyphomicrobiales; family Methylobacteriaceae; genus Methylobacterium; species Methylobacterium sp. WCS2018Hpa-22. The sequence goes on along the minus strand of NZ_JAVTJA010000005.1, from coordinate 93,451 downwards.
TCCCTATACCCTGACTTCGGAGGGAATTCGGCTCGCCGTGCGTCTGACGCCACGTGCGAGCCGAACGGGCCTCGACGGGCTGGTCGAGACCGCCGATGGACGTGTCTGGGTACAGATGCGGGTCGCCGCGCCGCCGGTGGAGGGCGCCGCCAATACGGCTCTTATCGCTGCCTTGGCGGAGGCCCTGTCACTGCGACGGTCCGAGATCCGGATCGCGGCGGGCGAAACCTCGAGGCAGAAGATCCTCGCGCTCAGCGGAGATCCGGCCGGGATGGCCGCGCGAGTGGACGCCTGGATAGCGACCGCTCCCCGCCGGCGGTGAGTCTACATTCAGAACAGGCGGCTTCCGTCCGGCACGGCATGGTCGGGGCGGAACAGTACGACGGCACCGTTCGTATCGGCGAAGCCCAGCGTCAGGACCTCCGAGAGGAACTTGCCGATCTGGCGCGGGGGGAAGTTCACCACCGCGGCGACCTGCCGGCCGACCAGATCCTCCGGCCGGTAATGTTCGGTGATCTGGGCGCTGGAGCGCTTGGCGCCGATGGCCGGACCGAAATCGATGACGAGCTTGATCGCAGGCTTGCGCGCTTCGGGGAAAGGCTCGGCGGAGACCACCGTGCCGATCCGGATGTCGACGGCGAGGAACTCGTCGAAGCTGATCGGGGCGGCCGCCGGGGCCGCCGAATCGTGAGTCACATGCACGGCCTGTGTCTCCGCTTCACGCCGTCCGCAGTGTCCGCCGACGCTTGTCCGCCGACGACCATTGCATGAGGGCGACCATGACCAGGATCGTGCCGAGATAGACGATGACCTGCAGCCCCGTCGGGCGGTCGGTATAGCCGACGAGGGCGTGGAGCACGCGGCCGACCATGCTGCCCTCAGACAGGATGTTGGCGGTGTTCCAGAGCGGCCGGTCGAGCACGGTGACGAGCCCGGCATTGGTGAGGAACTGCGCCGCCTGCGCGGCGAGGCCGGCGGCGAGGAAGATGATGAGCGCGCTGGTGACCGAGAAGACGTAGCGGGTCGGGATCGCGGCCAAGCCGAAATAGCTCACCGCCGACATAAGAATCCCGGCGCCCACCCCGGCCAGCGCCCCGATCTGCAGGTCGGGGCCGGACGTGCCCGAGGCGACGAGGCCGTAGAGGAACAGGACGAGCTCCGCGCCCTCGCGCAGGATCGCCGCGCCGACGACGAAGGCCAGAGCGGCGGATGTGGTCTCGCCCCGGCGCACGGATTCTCCGGCGGCCTTCAATTCGCCCGCGAGTTCGCGCCCGTGGCGGCTCATCCAGGTGTTGTGCCAGATCAGCATGACGACGGCGGTGGCGAGGACGGCGGCGTTGAGGATGTCCTGACCCGCGCCCTCGAACGCGTCGGAGATCGCTTCGGCAAAGAGCGCCACGAGGCAGGCGCCGGCAAGCCCGCCGACCACGCCGAGGCCGATCCAGCGGCCGCGCCCGGTGATGCCGCGCGTGGCCGCCAGCACGATGCCGATGATGAGGCCGGCCTCGATGACCTCGCGGAAGGCGATGACGAATGCTCCGATCATGCGGAGATTTCCTTCGATGTCGCGGGCGGGCTGTGTGAGCGCCCTACCAGATCCAGAACAGAAGCACCCAGCCGGAAACCGACAGGGAGGCGGCAGCGGCGATACAGGCCGTCGCGCCCGCCCGGCGCCATCCGCCGGTGGTGAGCCCCGCCACCTGCCAGGCGAGCCACGCGCTCCACAGGCTCGCGCCGATGAGCAGCCCGGCCCGCATCTCGGCGACGTAGGGAAGGGGGAGCCCCTCCCCGCGCAGGAAGGTGACGGTGAGGGCCGAGAGGCCGAGGAAAACGCCACATCCCGCGATGGGGATCAGCGTCTGCGTTAGGTGGTGGAAACGCGACGACGACCAGGGGCCGAGAAAGCGAGTGCCGAGGGCCACGAGGGCGGAGAGGCCGAATCCGAGGATGATCGTCGCGGCGCCGATATAGGCCAGCAGCAGGCCGCCATCGAGCAGGGTCATGACGTCGTTGTGCTCGGGGTAGTTGGTGAGCACGAACCACGGCAGGGTGGTCTCCAGCGGCCAGACCATCCCGTGTTCGATGAACCAGGTGGCGAGCCATTGCTTGGCGTCGATGAACCAGGGGCTCGACGACCATTGGAAGGCACCGGCCGCGAGGCCCATCATGCCGAACAGGATCAGGATCGTCTGTTCGAGGCTCGGTTCGGTGCCGGCCACGTGGACGATCTCGTAGGCGGGGGAGCGCCGGGCGAGGCGGACCGCGCCGCGATAGCCGCTGCAGCGCCCGCACATATGGCAGGAGCCGGCCCCGCGCATGGTCTTCACTGGCACCAGGGGCGCGCAATTGAAGGTCGAGCCCTGCGGCTTGTCGGAGGCGGCCCAGGCGGGGCGGTCGACCTGGAAGCTCACTGGCGCGAGCTTGGCCAGCACCGCGAAGACCCCGTTCACGGGGCAGAGATAGCGGCACCAGACGCGCTTGTTGCGGCCATAGACGAGGCCCACCGCGATCGCCGCCACCGTCGAGCCGCCGAGGACGGCGAGCACCGGCTTCGGGTAGCCGTAGACGCTGACCATCTGGCCGTAGACCGTGGTTCCGGCGAACGCGATGAAGGGCCATCCGCCCCAAGTGATCCAGCGCGGCACCGCACGGCCGAGGCTCCAGCGGCTGGCGAATTCCGTGAGCGTGCCCTCTGGGCACAGCACCCCGCACCAGGCCCGGCCGACGAGGACCATGCTCACGAGGACGAAGGGCCACCAGATGCCCCAGAACGCGAACTGCGCGAGGACGGTCAGGTTGTTCCAGAGATGGGCGGTCCGGTCCGGCAGGGGCAGGAACGCCGGCACGGCCACGAGGATGAGATAGACCGCGACCACAGCCCATTGCACGCTGCGGATGATCCCGCCGTGGCGCTGGAGCCAATGGCCGAGTTCCGCGAGGCGCTGGTCGATCCAGGCTTCACGCAGGTCCGTCGAGACGCTCGCCGCCATCGGGCTACTTCGCCACCAGCTTGGCTTTGGCTTCTGGGTGGAAGTCGTCGAACACGTCGTAGGTGCCGGGGTCGAGGGTGCGGAACACGATTCCCGAGGTCGAGCCGGCGGCCAGGGCCTTCTCGCGCTTCAGTTCCATGCTCTCGAACTCCACCGGCGAGGTGCCGGTATTGGTGATCTCCAGCTTGAAGCGGGTATTAGCCGGCACCTCGATGATCTCGGGGATGATCACGCCGTTCTTCATCTCGACCTTGATCACCGGCATGTCATTGGCCGATGCAAAGCCGATGCCGGCTGCCATGAGGGCGCAGGCGAGTGCAAGGCTGCGGACGTGCTGCATCACGGTGCTCAATACGCGCCCTTCTTGCCGGTGCCGGCGAAGGTGAAGTCCTGGATCAGGTCGAAAGGCTTGAACCATTCGGCCACGCCGGTCTCCTTGTCCACGTGGCGGCCGAAATGCTGGTTCTTGCCGGGAGGCGCCACCGTGAGCTTGAGCCGGTAGCGGCCGGGGCCGCTCAGCTTGACGTTGTCGCCGTAATGCGGGCCGTCATTGGCGACCATCGGCATCAGCGAGCCGCTCACCTTCGGACCCGTGGCGGCCTCGCCCTCCAGCTTCGTCAGTTCAAAGCTCACGTCGAGGGAGGGAAGCCAATCGCCCTCGGCAAAGCCGTTGCGGTTGTCCTTGGCCGCGCGGATGTCGGCTTCGAGGTGGATGTCGGATTGCGCGGCGGCGCGCATCATGTCCGGCGGGTCCATCTCGATCGGCTGAAGATAGACCGCCGTTACTTCCAGCCCGTCCTTGAGCATGGGAGGGCCGATCGGCGTCTCCTTGGCCGAGGCGAAGCCGGTGCCCAGGGCCGCGAAGGCCAGCATGGAGGCGGAAATCAGTGCGGAGTGAGTGATCTTGCGCATTGTCGCTAGCGCGTAGCCCAGCGATCGTCGGAAGCAAAGCCGGTTCTTGAGAAAAACCATATATCAGAATACTTCCAATGTGTTGCACCGACAGGAAGCCAGGGCGTTCGCCCCACCTTACCGTGACGGACAGGGCTGGCGTCGGTTTTTCAGCCCGATGGCGGGAATCACCCATCATCGGGAATTTTCTAAGGCACCTTCGATACCGTTGCGGCTCATCCCACGCCGGATGGTCGGTTCGCGGCGGGCGACGGCCGGGCGTTAACGCACGCGCGACCAATCTGTGAACAATGGGATGCGCTGGCTGGGGGGCTTTGCCGGAGACATCATCTCGTCCGCTCCGTACGGTTCGGCCGGAAAATCCTCAAGCTGTTCATGACCTCGCAATCGGAGCGCGAGACGGCGCCCGAAGTGATGCATGGCATGACGGCGGCCTTCCAGGCCCTCTCCGTCACAACGGCACAACGTGTGGTTCGCATGAACGCCGCACGATATCTGGCCAGCACCAATCTTGGCTGATCGGTGCGACTTTGCGCGTGATTTTGCATGGCATATTTTGTTGACGAACAGAGACTATCCTCACGACCTATGAAGTCCAACCCCGACCGATCTTGTTGTCATGACGCAGCTGCACAAAGACATCGCGACGAGTTTCGTGAACGTTCGCATGAAGATCGAAGCTTATGCTTCCGTGGGTGAGGATTTATCTGGCGAGTTGAGGCGGTGGACAGATAGTGCGATGCGGTTCATCGAACCCGACCCTGCGATCCACGTACTTCACCGCATCGTCCTGGAAAGTACGGACGACCTTGTCGGCCTGATGATGGAGCAGCCTCGTCCACGCGCCTCGACCATCCTGACGGCCAAGACCCATCTCACGAAGGCCTTCGACGAACTCGAAGACGCCATCTTGAAGCGAGGCATTCTTTCGGTGAGAGGCGAGAAAGTCGGCCTGGGGATCGCAGGCAGGCCGATCTGAAGGCGTTGTCTTTGTCGAAGCGCGAGGCTCAGCGAGAGGCGGGATCGACCGCCATTGTCTTGGCTTCAGGCAGTGTCTTGGCTTCAGGCAGTTCGGGGGACGGCAGTTTGCGGTTCAGGGCCGAAGCAGCGCGCAGGAATGTAAGGACGACCGTCGCCAGGCGGATATGGCGGGGCAGTTGCCGAGGGCCGAGCGGACGGTAGACCAGTTTGGGGCTGACACGCTCGATCTCGGCGACCGCGAGTCCGACGAGAGGCTGCTTGGCGATCCGCACGGCATCCGCAACGGGGACCGACAGTTTCCGTGCCCAGGCCGTGGTGGTCGCCAAGGCGCTCGTGGCGTGGAGCCGACGAAGGCGGCGTCGCCACAGATAGCGGTAGAGCGCGCGCGGAACCGCCTCCATACGTGCATCGCAGAGGCTGTCAGGCACCTCGCAGCGCGCGCGTATCGTATCGGCGACGCCACCGGGCGCGCGGCCGACCAGGCGGCCGGAAACGGTGACGACCACGTCCTTGGCGTGCCGCACTCGCAGCCCGTGCTGCAGCAGGGCTGCTACGAAAGCGCCGTCCTCGCCGAGAGCGATCATCGGCATGCCCCCCACCTTACGGTAGGCCGAGAGGCGGACGGCGAGCGTGGCGCCGATCGTTGTCCGGTGGCACGGCCAGGGATCGTGCGGATCGTGATCGATCCGTGCTTCCAACTCGGTGAGGAGATCGCTGTAGGCATCTTCGAGCTTGCCCCGTGCGCGAAGCGACTTGGGCAGTGCCGCCCATTCGTCCTCATCGATCTGGATGCGCCCCGCTACGGCATCGGCCCCGGCATCCAAGGCTGCGAGGTTGCGCGCAACCCAATCCGACGGCACCCGGCTGTCGGCATCCGAGGTTAGGATCGTTCCGGCGGTGCCGTCCGGGCCGATCCATTCGGCAGCGGCTTCCATGGCCGCGCGGCGCGCCCATCCGGCATGGGCGCCATTGAAGGTCACCATCCTGACCCGGACCGGGATCGACATGTCCTGCACGAGTTCGGCAACGATCCGACCCGTGCCGTCGCTGCAATTGTTGAGAAACAGATAAAGACCGAGGCTGCCGGGACGCACGCCCTCCTGCGCGTCGATGGCGCGCAGGCAGGCCTCGATCCGCTCGGCCTCGTTATAGACCGGAATCGCGATGACGGTGTCGGGAACCGAGGAGGCGAAGCGCGACGACGTATCGATGGCGGGGGCGACGTCGGAGAGGGTGGAATAGGGCACGGAGGACTCCGATGAGGCGGCGCGGATGGATACCGGCGCCGATCCCCGGCAGGTGAGACGTGATCAGTGTATCGATCAAAGCTGAACGGCAGCAATCCGGCTCGGACGCCGACGATCAGGGCGCGCGCACATCCCTTGCCGCAGGCGCAGTATCGAAGGTCCGGCGGGCGAGCCCCGGATAGGCCAGAGCCTGACTGGCGCCGCGTGCCGCCAGCAGAATCAGGAACGAGAGCCACAGACCCATATTCCCGAAGCCTGCGGTGTGAGCGATGCCGATCGCCACGGCGTAGACGCCGGTGGCCGCGATCATCAGATTGCGCATGGCCCGTGTCCACGTGGAGCCGATGTAGATTCCATCGAAGGCGAACGGCACGGAGGCAACGAGAGGTGCGAGTGCGGCGGGCGCCAGATACGCACGCGCCGTTTCGCGCACCTCCGGGCTCGTCGTGACCGTATCGATGAAGGCCGCGCCGAAGGCCAGGAACAGTGTCGCCACCGCTAGGCCGAAGGCAACGCACCAGATCACGCTAAGGCGGGCCGCGCGGCGGAAACCGGCTTCGTCACGCGCGCCGACCGCCTGCCCGCACAGCGTCTCGGCCGCGGTGGCGAACCCGTCGAGGAAAAACCCTCCGATGAGGAAGAGATTCCACAGGACGGCATTCGCCGCCAGGATCACGTCGCCCGAGCGCGCACCGAGCGCGGAAAACAGGGCGATGGCACCGACCAGCAGCAGGGTGCGGATCATGACGTCAGCATTGACGCTGAGCATGCGCGCCAATGCCAGGGGATCGCGAATGACGGCGAACGGCACCGCGAACGGACGCGAGCCGAGCCGGGCCAGCAGGACGAGCCCGATGCCGGTTCCGGCGGCTTCGGCGACGAGCGTGGCCATGCCGGCTCCCGCGACGCTGAAATCCGCCCAGAGCACGAGGATGAGGGTCAGGACGATGTTGGCGAGGTTGATCGCCACCTGAAGCAGAAGTCCGAGATCGGTCCGCCCACGACCGAGCACCGAGCCGAGGATGGCATAGTTCGCCAGCGTGAATGGGGCCGCGAAGATGCGGATGTGGAAATAGGTCGCGAGACCCGCGATTACTGCCGGGCTCGCGCCGCTGAGCGCGAAGGCCCCGGTCGCGATCGGCACCTGAGCGGCGACAATGACGAGCCCCACCAGGATTCCGGCCGCAAGCGAGCGGGCCAGGATCCGGTCGATCTCGGCCGAGTCGCGGGCACCTGCCGCCTGAGCCGTGAGCCCCGCCGTCGCCATGCGAAGCGAGCCGAAGGACCAGAAGATCGCATCGAATACCACCGCGCCCAGTGCCATGGCGCCGAGGAGGGCGGCATCGCCGAGGCGCCCGATCACCGCCGCCCCGACGAAACCGAGGAGCGGGGTGGTGACGTTGGCGAGCGTCATCGGCAAAGCCAGCGCCAGGATGCGGCGGCTGGTGGCGGGGGTCGGGGTCGCGATACCGTTCGGGTCCGCGGTGGCGGTCAGTGACATCCGCACCCGCTTCCGCAGCTTCCCTCGCTCTTCGGAGGCTCGCTCTTTGCCGGATTGGTGGCCGGACGCCGGGCGGCATCGCGCACGAGGCCGCGCTCTTCGAGCTCGGACAGGTACGTCGCCCACCGGTTCCGGTACTCACGGCCGAGGTCGTAGAGATAGCCCCAGCCGAACAGCCCGGTATCGTGCATGTCGTCGAAGGTCAGCTTCACCGCGTAATTGCCCACCGGCTCCACCGAGAGGATCGCCACGTCGCGCTTTCCGCCGATCACCTTGCGCTCGGCGGGGGAATGGCCCTGAACCTCGGCCGAGGGGCTCGAGACGCGCAGATATTCCGCTGGCAGCGCGAACTTGCCGCCATCCTCGAAGGAGACGTTCAGCGTCCGCTTGTCGCCTGACAGGCGGATCTCGGTGGGCCACCGCTCCGGTGAGGCGACCTGCTGTCCGGTGGGGAGGGGATCGGCGTGATGCTGGCTCATACTGGAACTCTCATGCCTGTAACCGTCTCGGATGCAATATATGTGTAGAGCGTACGGGGCATGCGTCGGCATGCGCTTGCTCCCTGGCCACCAACGCCTCATATGCCAGGAATGCTAGGTTCCTCGCGCGACCACGCTTCAGAAATCTCCCCAGCCAAGAGCCACGAGTCTCCCATGGGTGTTGCCTATGCCGAACCCGCAGCTTCGAAAGCGCAAGCGCCCTTGATAGACCCGTTCCAGCGGGCGATCACCTATCTTCGCATCTCCGTGACCGATCGCTGCGACCTGCGATGCGTCTATTGCATGTCGGATGACATGACGTTCCTGCCCAAGCGTGACCTGCTCACGCTGGAGGAACTCGACCGGCTCTGTGGCGTGTTCATCGACCGGGGCGTGCGCAAGCTCAGGATCACCGGCGGCGAGCCGCTCGTTCGCCGCGACATCATGCATCTCTTCCGTCGTCTGTCGCGCCATCTGGGCACAGGCGCCCTGGAAGAGCTGACGATGACGACGAACGGCACGCAGCTCGGTCGCTTTGCATCGGAACTCGCCGAACTCGGCATCAAGCGCGTGAACGTGTCTCTCGACACGCTCGACCCGGACAAGTTCCGTGCCGTGACGCGGCGCGGCGACCTCAAGGTCGTGCTCGACGGCATCGAGAAGGCCCGCAAGGCCGGGATCAAGGTCAAGATCAACGCCGTGGCGCTGAAGGGCGTGAACGAAGACGAGATCGCCGACATGATCGCCTGGGCCCATGGCGATGGCATGGACATGACCCTCATCGAGGTGATGCCCCTCGGTGAAGTGGATGGTGACCGCACCGACCAGTTCCTGCCCCTGTCTGTTGCCCGGGCACGTCTCGAACAGCGATACACCATGATTCCGCTGCCGGACCGCACCGGTGGCCCTGCCCGCTATGTCCGCATCGCCGAGACCGGGGGGCGGCTCGGCTTCATCACGCCTCTGACCCATAATTTCTGCGAGAGCTGCAACCGTGTCCGCCTGACCTGCACGGGGAAGCTCTACATGTGTCTCGGCCAGGAAGACGCGGCCGACCTGCGCGAGGCCCTGCGCGCCTCACCGGACGACGCCCTCGTTACTCAAGCCGTGATCGATGCGATCGCGCGAAAGCCCAAGGGCCACGACTTCGTCATCGAGCGCGCCCGACCGGCTGCCGTACCGCGCCATATGAGCGTCACGGGCGGCTGAAACCGTCTCGCGTTTGACCCCTCCCGCCATCGAATCTAGACCCGCCGCAAACGTAGTGACGGATGGAGACGGATGATGGCGAAGGTCGCGTTCCTGGGCCTGGGTGTGATGGGCGGCCCGATGGCGGGTCACCTCGCAAAGAATGGCCACGACGTCACCGTCTACAACCGAACCACCGCCAAAGCGGAAGCCTGGGTTAAGGCCAATGGGGGCGCCTTCGCCAAGACCCCGCGCGAGGCCGCTGCCGGACAGGAGATCGTCTTCGCCTGCGTCGGCAACGACGACGACCTGCGCGGCGTGACACTGGGCGAGGACGGGGCCTTCGCCGGAATGGAGAAGGGCGCGATCTTCGTCGATCACACCACGGCCTCGGCCGAGGTCGCCCGCGAACTGTCCCGGGCCGCGTCCGAACTCGGCCTCGGCTTCATCGACGCTCCCGTTTCCGGCGGACAGGCCGGCGCCGAGAACGCGGCGCTCACCGTGATGTGCGGCGGGGACGAGGCCACCTACGCCAAGGTCGAGCCCGCGATCCTCAGCTTCGCCAAGGCCTCACGCCTGATGGGACCGGCGGGCTCCGGCCAGCTCACCAAGATGGTCAACCAGATCTGCATCGCCGGCATCGTCCAGGGCCTGTCGGAGGCGATCCACTTCGCCAAGCGTGCCGAGCTCGACGTGGATGCGGTGCTCGACGTGATCTCGAAAGGCGCGGCCGGCTCCTGGCAGATGGAGAATCGCGGCCGGACGATGAATGCCGAAAAATTCGATTTCGGCTTCGCCGTCGACTGGATGCGCAAGGATCTGGGCATTCTCCTCCTCGAAGCCCGGCGCAACGGCGCCAAGCTCCCGGTCACCGCCCTCGTCGACCAGTTCTATGCCGACGTGCAGGCCATGGGTGGCAACCGCTGGGACACGTCGAGCCTCATCGCCCGCCTGGAAAAATGAGGCTGGTCGCCACGGCGAGGGCCGCGTCGGGATCGGTCCAGGCCCAGTCCTCGCCCATCTGGTGGCGGAACCAGGTGAATTGCCGCTTGGCGTAGCGCCTCGTGTCGCCCTGGCCGCGCTGGATCGCCTCGGCGAGGGGGATCGTCCCGTCCAGATGGGCGATGAGGCCCGGCACGCCGTGGGCGCGCATGATCGGCAGGAGCGGATCGAGGCGGCGTGCCCGCAGAGCCGCGACCTCGTCGAGGGCGCCCTCCTCGATCATCGCCACGAAACGTCGGTCGATCCGGGCGCGCAGGGTCTCGCGTTCCGGGGCGAGGAACAGCTTGAGCAGACGTTTGCCCGCCAGCGGCCCGGCGACGCGCTCGCCATGAAACGCCGAGATCGGTCTTCCGGTGGCGGCGAAGATTTCGAGCGCCCGCATGATCCGGGCGCGGTCGGTGGGGCGCAGGGTCGCCGCTCCAGTTGGGTCGACCTCCGCGAGGTCGGCATGGAGCAGGTCGGTGGACCGGTCCTCGGCCCGTGAGCGAAGCGCGGTTCGGATCTCATCGGGGACCGGCGGCAGGTCCGACAAACCCTCTTCCAGGGCGCGAAAATACAGGCCGGTGCCGCCGACGAAGATCGGAAGCCGGCCGTTCAGATCGACGAGGAGGCGCGTGGCATCGCGGGCGAAGTGCCCGGCGGAGTAATTCACCGCGCCATCCACCTCCCCGTAGAGGCGGTGGGGCGCCAGCGCTTCCTCCTCGATGCTCGGCCGCGCCGACAACCGTCGCAGATCGGCATAGACCTGCATGGAATCGGTGTTGACCACGACGCCGTCGTGACGGCGCGCGAGTTCCGTCGCGAGGCCGGACTTGCCCGAGGCGGTAGGCCCTGCGATGAGGATCGCCGCCGGGGGCGCCTGTCTGTGTGATCCGTCCGTGACCGGCGGCAAGGCGTGGACACTCCCCGATGACCCTCGTCGCGACCCTGATAGCAAACGAGAGCCGGCCCGCCATCACCGATGCGGTTCTCGCGGAAGCCCGTTCCGTGCTGCGGACCGATCATCAACCGCGCATCCTCCATGGCGAGGTGGCGGCCGAGATCCTGTTTCCCGGCTCCGGTGAAGAGGTTTCCGCAACGGCGCGGCGGCTACGGGCGGCCTTCGCCGCCGAACCGTTCGACGTCGCCGTGCAGGTCTCCGGCGCCCACCGCCGCAAGCGCCTGTTCCTGGCCGACATGGATTCCACCATGATCGAACAGGAATGCATCGACGAGCTCGCCGACACGATCGGCCTGAAGGACCGCGTCGCCGCTATCACCGAGCGGGCCATGCGCGGTGAGATCGCCTTCGAGCCGGCCCTGCGCGAGCGGGTCGCCCTGTTGCGCGATCTGCCGGTCGGCGTGGTGGACGATCTCATCCGGGACCGCATCACCCTCACACCGGGGGGCCGCGTCCTCGTCCGGACGCTGAAGGCCAACGGCGCGCATACCTGCTTGGTCTCCGGCGGGTTCACCCTGTTCACGGGACCGATCTCGGCGACGATAGGTTTCGATGAGGCTCACGCCACCACCCTCGGGGTGAAGGACGGCCATCTCACCGGCGAGGTGCTGGAGCCTATCGTCGGCAAGGAGACCAAGCGCGCGACGCTCATTGCCCTGCGCTCGCGCTTCGGCCTCGACCGTGAGGACACGCTGGCGGTGGGCGACGGGGCGAACGATCTCGACATGCTCGGCGAGGCCGGGCTCGGGGTGGCGTTCCGAGCCAAGCCCAAGGTCGCGGCGGCGGCCGATGTCCGCATCGACCACGGCGACCTGACCGCGCTTCTCTACCTGCAGGGTTACGGGGCGAACGAGTTCGTCGCGTAGGACTACGCCGTCAGCGGACGATCCGTGCCAGGGCGATGACGGCCCCGAGGATGATCAGGGTCTGAAAGCCGATCGTCCCGAACATCCACTTGATGATGTCGGCCTTCGTGGCTTCAATCTTGGCTTCCAGCCGAGCCAGGGCTTTGCGAAGGTCTGATCTCGTGGACAGCCGAAGAGCTTCGATATCCACTCGTGTCGACAAGCGAAGTGCCTCGATGTCGACTTTAACCGATCCGATATCGGACTTCGTTGCGATGTCGCCCTGAAACAGCTCGGTGAATGCTTCCGCGAGGCCCTCGGCCTGTTCGGACGACAGCTTTGCCTTCTCGCGAAGGGAGCGGGCGAATTTCAAGGTGTCGAAGGCGACCGCCGTCATCAATTGCTAGTCTCTATAGCGTCGAGATCAGCCTACGCGCCGGCCGGCGAGTCGCACAAGACGAATGTCCCGGCTCGACGGCATAGCGAAGCCCATCCCGCGTGCGAGATGGGCTGATGCTCTCGATGGAGACAGCGCTTATTCCAGTCCGATCGCCACGAAGCGCACATCACCCGATGCGGCCGCCACGAGGAGGAGAACCGATTTGCGGTTCTCCTTCTTCAGCTGATCCACCCGCTTCGTCACGTCGGCGGGAGACGAGACCGATTCCTGACCAACCTCCACGATGACCTCGCCGGGCTTGATCTGCTTGTCGGCGGCGGTGGAATTCGGGTCGACGCGCGTGACGACCACGCCCTTCACGCTGTCCTTGATGCTGAAGCGGCGGCGCAGCTCGTCGGTGATCCCGGACAGGTTGAGACCGAGGGCCTGACGGATGGCGGGCTCCGCCTCAGGCTGCTTGGCATTGGCGAGTTGCGGCTTCTCGGGATCGTCCAGACGGCCGAGGGTGACGGATTTCGTCGTCTCGGCGCCCTTTCGGACCACGATGACCTCGACCACCTTGCCCACCGGCGTGGAGGCGACGATGCGGGGAAGGTCGCTGGAGGATTTCACCGTCGTTCCGTTAAACTTGGTGATGACGTCACCGACTTCGAGGCCGGACGTCTTGGCGGGACCCTTCTCATCGACGCCTGCGATCAGCGCGCCCTTGGCACCGCCCTTGAGGCCGAGGGCGTCGGCGGTGGCATCGTCGACGTTCTGAATGCGCACGCCGAGCCAGCCGCGACGAACCTCGCCGAACTCACGAAGCTGGTCGATGACCTGCGACGCCGTAGCGGAAGGAACGGCGAATCCAATGCCGACCGAGCCACCCGTCGGCGACAGGATCGCCGTATTGATGCCGATGACTTCGCCATCCATGTTGAACAGTGGGCCACCGGAATTGCCCTTGTTGATGGCCGCGTCGGTCTGAATGTAGTTGTCGTAGGGGCCGGACTCGATGTTGCGGCCCCGCGCGGAAACGATACCGGCCGAGACCGAGCCGCCGAGGCCGAACGGGTTGCCGATGGCGATGACCCAGTCGCCGGGACGCATCTTCTCTGAATCGCCGAAGGGCACAGCTTTCAGCGGCTTGTCGGCCTCTGGCTTCACCCGCAGAACGGCAAGATCGATCTTGGGATCCTTGCCGATGATCTCTGCTTTCAGCTTGGTGCCGTTGTGCAGGATCACCTGGATGTCGTTGGCGTCTCCGATGACGTGGTTGTTCGTTACCACGATGCCCGATGCGTCGATGATGAATCCCGAGCCGAGGGAGTTCGACTTGCGCGATTGTGGGCGCGGTGAATCCCCGTCACCGCGCTGACCACGCTTGCTGAAGAACTCTTCGAAGAGATCCTCGAATGGTGTGCCCTGAGGCAGCTGCGGCATCGTCCGGCCGGGCGTCTTCGACTCCACAGTGGTAGAGGCCGAGATGTTGACGACGGCGTCGGTCACCTTTTCGGCAAGATCGGCAAGGGATTCAGGTCCCTTCGCCAGGGCCGGAGTCGCGAGGCCCGTGAACGCCACCGCGGTGGCGAACGACACGGCGGCGAAGGCCGAGCGTGCCGTCTGGTGGAACGCTCGGGGACGTCGCGCCGTTCTGGCGCTCGCGGCGGAAATCATGGTCGACCTCTTGTTGAGACGAGGCTTAGATCGTCCGCCGAAGCGGACGATCAAGGGTAGGTCAGTCAGTGGACGCCCGTTTCAGCGGACGGTCCCGGTCGTCGGAGCCGCATCCGCCGAACCCGACGCGCGCGGTGCAGTTGCCGGAGCACGCCCCTGCGGATCGTTGAAATAACGGAAGAAATCCGAGTTCGGGTTGATGACGAGGCGTGTCTCGGGGCCCTTCAGACCAGTTTCGTAAGCCTGCATCGACCGATAGAAGGCGAAGAAATCAGGGTCCTTGCCGAAAGCCTCCACGAGAATCCGGTTTCTGTCGCCCTCGCCCTGGCCTCGCAGGGTTTCAGCCGTCTGGTTGGCCTCCGACAGGACGACGGTGACGTCGCGGTCCGCCTTCGCCTTGATGGTCGCAGAGATCTGATCGCCGTTCGCGCGGATATCGGCGGCCTCGCGGTTACGCTCGGTGATCATCCGCTTGTAGACGGCGGTCGAGTTCTGCGCCGGAAGATCGACCCGAGTCATGCGCAGGTCGACGATTTCCACGCCCAGCTCTTTCGCCTGATTGTTCACGTCACCCTGGATGACGTTCATCAGATGCGAACGCTCGGTCCGCACGATGGCGTCGCGGGTCGAACGGGCGAGCACGTTACGCAGGGCCGAGTTGGTGAAGCTCGCCAGAAGCGTGTTGGCGCGCAGGACGTTATTCGCCGACTGATAGAAGCGCAGCGGATCGACGATGCGGTAGCGGGCGAACGCATCGACTTCCAGATTCTGCCGGTCGGCAGTCAGAAGCGTCTGAACCGGAAGATCGAGATCGAGGACGCGCTTGTCGAAGAGCACCACGTTCTCGATCAGCGGAACCTTGAAGTACAGGCCCGGCTTCTCGGTGCCGGTCTGATTGAGGACCGTGCGCACGCGGCCGAACTGGATCACCAGGGCCTGCTGCATCTGTCCGACGGTGAAGACCGAAGCATAGAGCGCGACGGCGAGCACTGCGAGGAGGAAGAGGACGCCGGTGCGAAGAGCGGGATTGTTCATCGTCCAGCCCCCGTATTGGTGTTGCGATTGCCGAATTCGGTCAGCGGAAGCACCGGAACGACGCCCGCGCCCGTTGCTCCACCGGCAACGCCGGTTCCGTTCTGGTCGATGATGACCTTGTTGACCGAGCCCAGGACCCGCTCCATCGTTTCGAGGAAGATGCGCTCACGGCTGACAGCCGGTGCGAGCTTGTAGGATTCGTAGACCTGCTGGAAGCGGGCCGCCTGACCAGTAGCGTCCGCTGTCGCCTGGGTCTTGTAGGCTTCCGCGGCCTGGACGATCTGCGAGGCTTTACCGCGAGCCTGCGGAACCTCGCGGCTCGCATAGGTGCGGGCTTCGTTCTGAGCGCGTTCCGCATCCTGCTGAGCCGCGTTCACATCGATGAAGGCGGGCCGAACATCCGGCGGCGGGTTGACGGCCACGAGCTGGACGACTTCGATGCGGACACCGGCGCCGTACTCGTCGAGAGCCTTCTGGGTGATCTCCTTGACCTCCTGGGCCACGCTGGACTGCTCGTTGGTCAGGATCGCCTGGATATTCCGGCGACCGATCACTTCGCGCATGGCGCTCTCGGAAATTGCCTTGATCGTCCCTTCGGGATTCTCGAGGTTGAAGACGAAGTCCGACGCCTTCAGCGGATTGATGCGCCACTGCACCTCGAAATCGAGGTCGACGATGTTCTCGTCGCCCGTGAGCATCAGGCTTTCCTCAGGCATGTCGCGGCCCCGCGATTGGGACCCGGCGCCTGCGCGGTAGCCGATCTGGACGCTGTTGACCTGACCGACATTCGGCTTGGTGACCGCGCCGATCGGATAGGGAAAGTTGTAATGCGGCCCCTGGCCGGTGGTGTTCGTGTAGCGGCCGAAGATCGTCTCGATACCGACCTGCTGCGGCGCGACCGTGTAGATGCCGGTGGCGAGCCAGATGAACAGCACGATGCCGCCGGCCACGGCCACACCCTTGCCGCCGCCCATGGAACCGCCGGGGATGATGCCACGCAGACGGTCCTGGCCACGACGGAGGATCTCTTCGAGGTCGGGGGGCGTTTTACCGCCGCCGCCTCCACCGCCGCTACCCCACGGGCCGCCCCCGCCTCCATTGCCGCCGCCGCCACGGCCCCAGGGCCCTCCCCCGTTGCCGCCACCGCCGCCGCTTTGATTGCTCCAAGGCATGCTCGCCGATATCTCCCGCTGAGGCAGTGACGTTCGAGGTCGGACCGGCGCGTTGCCGCTTCAGGCCGATCCGTCTCACGGTACTGAGTGTCGCCACTCCGTCCTGTCAAGGCTGGCAAGTGGGCATCATGAAGGGGAAAGGCAACAGCGCCGGGCGCTCTTGCACAATGCGTCGCGGCGTAGAGTTACCGGACCCGTTCCATATCAACGAATGCGAAGGCGCATTCATCCCGATCGCCGGACGGGTGCGCGACGCGGGATGTTTCGTGGAAGGCACCTCTGTCGAAGCTGGGGAAGACGGTGTCTCCCTCAGGAGAAATGTCGACTTCCGTCATGTAGATGCGGTCGGCATGCGGTAGCGCCAGGGCATAGATCTCCCCCCCACCGGCCACCATCAGCTCTTCCGCATCGCCGGCCGCCGCGATGGCCCCTTCCCAATCGAGCACGACATTGACGTCCGCGATCGAGAGTGACTGATCGCGGGTGAGAACGATGATGCGTCGGCCGGGTAATGGTCGTCCGATGGATTCGTAGGTCTTCCGGCCCATCAGGAGCGGCTTGCCCATGGTGAGTGCCTTGAAGCGGCGCAGGTCGCTGCCGAGGCGCCAGATCAGGCCATTGTCGCGGCCGATGACGCCATTGCGGGCCATGGCGACGACGAGACTGATCAGGGGGCGGGAGGAGACAGACATCAGACCGCCACCTGCGCACGGATGGCGGGATGTGGCGCGTAGCCTTCGATGGCGATGTCTTCGAACCGAAATTCAAACAGCGAGCGGACTTCCGGATTGAGAACGAGGCTTGGCAGCGGGCGCTGCTCACGAGTCAGCTGTAACCGCGCTTGGTCGAGATGGTTCACGTAGAGATGGGCGTCGCCCAGGGTATGGATGAAATCGCCGGGCCTGAGACCGGTCACCTGCGCGATCATGGCTGTCAGAAGCGCGTAGGACGCGATGTTGAAGGGCACGCCGAGAAACACGTCCGCCGAGCGCTGATAGAGCTGGCACGAGAGCCGTCCGTCGGCGACATAGAATTGGAACAGGCAATGGCAGGGCGCCAGCGCCATCCTGTCGAGGTCGGCCGGGTTCCAGGCCGTAACGATCAGGCGACGGGAATCGGGGTTTCGCCTGATTTCGTCCACGAGCCAGGAAATCTGGTCCACCGCACCGCCGTCGGGCTTAGCCCAGGAACGCCATTGCCGGCCGTAGACCGGGCCGAGATCGCCGTTGGCGTCGGCCCATTCGTCCCAGATCGTGACGCCGTTGCCCTGAAGCGCCCGCACGTTGGTGTCACCGGTGAGAAACCAGAGCAACTCGTGGATGATCGAGCGCAGATGCAACTGCTTCGTCGTCACAAGCGGGAAGCCCTGCGCCAGGTCGAAGCGCATCTGGTGGCCGAAGACCGAGAGCGTCCCTGTGCCGGTTCGGTCGTCCTTGCGCGTCCCCTCGGAGAGGATGCGTTCGATGAGCTGATGATAGGCGTGCATCGGGATCCCATTCTTGTCTCCTGCGATACCGCGAAGCGGGTCGGGAGGCGAGCGTCAGGCGGACGCCGGCCACAGCAAGTAGGCGACGACGGCGAGATTGCTCCAGACGTGGAGCAGGATGCATGGCCATAGCCGCCCGGTCCGCCAACGCAGCCAGCCTAGCATCAGGGCCAGGGGGACTAGGGAGACCGGACGGGCGATGCTGCCGACCTGGATATGAAGCAGCACGAACAGCGCCGAGGTAGCGAGGATGGCTCCCCACGGCTTGAGGAAGCGCGATGCCCTCTCGAACATGGCCCCGCGCATCAGCAGCTCCTCCGCCACGGGAGCCAGGACGATCGTGAAGGCGAGCCAAGCGACCGCGCCCGTCCTGCTGAGCAGGGGCGACAGGCCGACATTGCGTCCGAACGCCATGTGAAAGGCATCCGCGGTCGCGATCACCCACAGAATATGGAGGAAGGGCCAGAACAGGATGATGGCGAGAAGCCTCGAAGGAGCGAGGCCGGGTGCGTCGACCGGACTGAGCGCGAGCTTGGCGCGCCAAGCCTTGCCCGCGGACCAGATCGCCGTACCGATGACGATGGTGACGATCAGGCATTGTCGCAGGATGTCGCTCGCCACCTCCCGTAGGACCATCTGTTGCGGATAGAGCCGGGGTCGGCGGACGTCGCTGGCCAGCGGATCGATACCCTGCAGGATGTCTGCGCCGACTCGAACGATGAGCATCGCGGCGATGGCCGCGACGACCATGATGGACAGCGTTACCAGGACGAGGCCGATGGCATCCCGAAACGCGGTCGCGGCCAGATGGAACGACGAGCGCCTCGACCGCCCGTCGCCTTCATGGCGAGCCATTTCAGCGATTGCCCGCTCCGCGGACATCTCCACGACAGGATCGGGCTTCAAAAGCGACGCCTCTCCCTCTATATTCAATCCGCTCGGTCGAGAGGCCGGGCTAGGCGCCTGACAGACTTCGGTGAAAGCCGATGGACCCAGGCGTTTTCAGCAGAATTCTGGGTACTTGGATACGGTGTCAATTCACCGCCCCCCGTGGCCACCACGGCGGCGACGGCGCGATTGAAACCTGGGCCCGAGTCCGGCAAGCCTTCACGTCAATTCACCGACCCGGTGCGCCACCAGCGCGATATTCCGGCAGGTACCGGGCAAAGCGACAAGCGATGGCAGACGATCTGATCCGTTACGACCTTCTGGTTCAGGATGCCCTTCGCGGCGTCGTGCGCAAGGTATTGACCGACGCGGCCCGCGAAGGCCTCGCGGGGGAGCATCATTTCTACGTTTCGTTCCGGACGGAAGCGCCGGGGGTGCGGATGTCCCAGCGGTTGCGGGAGAAATACCCTCAGGACATGACCATCGTCCTCCAGCATCAGTTCTGGGACCTCGGCGTCACCGAACATGCGTTCGAGGTCGGTCTGTCCTTCTCGGGAGTACCCGAGCGTCTGCTCGTACCGTTCGATGCTCTGAGCGGGTTTTTCGATCCCTCCGTGCAGTTCGGCCTGAAGTTCGACTTGAACGAGACGGCTGAGGATGACGCTTCGGACGATGCTCCACAGGTCCCGGGCTCGAAGAACGCGCCGCGTGGCGCCGCATCGGAGCCGAGCGAGATCATGCCGAAAGGCAATGCCGTCGCGGCGATCGGCGTAAGCGTTCCCAAGCTTCTGCCCGCGCAGGGTGCGAGCCAGAACCTCGACAAGACCGAGGATGGCTCGGACGGGAAGCCGGCCCGGCCAGCGGCCAAGAAGCCCGAGGGTGGTGAGGCCGGCGCCGAAGTTGTGAGCCTCGACGCGTTCCGCAAGAAGAACTGAGCCGAAGCGCGCTTCGCTTACCTAATAATGGTGCCGCGGGTCAGGTCAGGCCCGCTGCTTCACTCGCATCCGTAAGCCATGTTCTGGTCGGAGCGTTACGCGCTGCAACGGCGTCACCGGGGCATGATCCGCCGGCAA
The DNA here is from genome assembly GCF_031843785.1 of Methylobacterium sp. WCS2018Hpa-22. Taxonomy (NCBI): domain Bacteria; kingdom Pseudomonadati; phylum Pseudomonadota; class Alphaproteobacteria; order Hyphomicrobiales; family Methylobacteriaceae; genus Methylobacterium; species Methylobacterium sp. WCS2018Hpa-22. The sequence continues at coordinate 73,653 of NZ_JAVTJA010000005.1, read as the reverse complement.
TGTGAAGCGTACGCGACGGATCATATGCGCCAGCACGATGACGGCTTCCTGGAGCGAGAAGCTCTGGCCGATACAGACGCGCGGTCCGGCTCCGAACGGCAGGTACGAAAATCGCTGCACCGCCGCTCTGTTCTCCGGCAGGAAACGTTCAGGCATGAACGTCTCGGGCTCGTCCCATAACGTCCGGTGGCGGTGGAGCACGTAGGGTGCCACCATGATCAGCGATCCCTGCGGGATCTTGATCCGGCCGATCCGATCCTCTGCGATGGCCTGCCGGCTCATGAACGGAACGGGCGGGAACAGCCGCATCGTCTCCTCCATCACCGCCTTGGTGTAGGGGAGTGCGTCGGCATCGAACACATCACCCTGCACCGCATCGACTTCGCGCTCCACGTGAGTTCGGGAATCGTGATCCTGCGACAGACAATAGAGAGCCCAGGTCAGCGCATTCGCCGTCGTCTCATGACCGGCAGCGATGAAGGTGACGATGTTGGCGCGGACTTCGAAGTCGCTGAGACCTTTGCCGGTTTCAGGGTCCTGAGCCTGAAGCAGCAACGTCAGAAGATCGGAAGGCGCCGTTCCACCATCGAGTTGCGCCCGCCGGCGCTCGATGAGCGCGTTCACGACCTCCTCGAAGAAGCGGATCGCGGGCCTCGCCCGGAGGCGGCCAATACGCGGCACGAAGGCAGGGACACCGAATACGTCCATCGGGTCCACCGGCCCGACCGATTCGAGGAAGCGCGTGATGGCGCGGCCGAGAGCGTCGGGATCGCTGGAGAGCCCCTCGGTGAAGATGGTCCGTTCGAGCACGTCGAGGGTGACCCGGGTCGTTTCCAGCGCCACGTCGACGGTTGTGCCATCGCGTCGGGCTAGGCGACGGCCGATTTTCGCCCCGGCCTCATTCATGGGAGCGGCAAAACCGAGGACGTGGCGGGCCGAAAAAATCGGCGCGAGGGTCCGCCTCTGCAGTTTCCACTCCTCGCCCTCCGCCGTGAGAAGGCCGTTGCCGAGGCCCGGCGCGAGAACCCGGCGCTGCAGGTCGTCCTTGCGGTAATTGGCGGCGTTCTCGACGAACAGGTAGCGGATCAGGGCAGGGTCACTGACCACGGTCACACGGCCCATCGCACCCTCTCGCGCCACGACCGGCTCAACGAAATGCTCGTCGAGCCACGTGGTGATCGGATTGGCGCGCACCGCCTTCAGGAAGGCGAACAGCCCCGGCTGTTCGCGAAGCGGGCGGGGAACGGAAGGACGGAAACGCGGTCGGGCATCGGGCTCCATGGTCGCTGCGTCCACGGGCATCGGCATGTATCCTCGTTGGATTCGACGCGGGGGCGGTGCCTGACTCCGGCACGGACCTGTGACGCCTTTGGTAAAAGCACCATCGCGGTTTGGCCCCGCACCGTCTAAGTAGGGCCGCATACTCCGCCATCTAAGAGGCCACGATGTCGCCGCTCGAGAGCACCACCGAAACGTCCGCCACCCGGACCGAGTCCGACACGTTCGGCCCCATCGAGGTTCCGGCCCATCGCTACTGGGGCGCGCAGACCCAGCGCTCGATCCAGAATTTCAAGATCGGCACCGAGAAGATGCCGGCCCCCCTCGTCCATGCGCTGGGCATGGTGAAGCAGGCCGCCGCCCTGGTGAACCAGGATCTCGGCGCCCTCGACCCGAAGGTGGCCCAGGCCGTCGCCGCCTCCGCCGCCGAAGTGGTGTCCGGTGAGCACGACCAGGAATTTCCCCTCGTGGTCTGGCAGACGGGGTCGGGCACCCAGTCGAACATGAACGCCAACGAGGTCATCGCCAGCCTCGCCAACGAGCTGCTCGGCGGAAAGCGGGGCGGCAAGTCGCCGGTCCACCCCAACGACCATGTCAATCGCGGCCAGTCCTCCAACGACGTGTTCCCCACGGCGATGCACATCGCGGTCTCGCGCGAGATCAACGACCGGCTGCTGCCCTCCCTGAAGCACTTGCACGACGCGCTCCAGGCGAAGTCCGAGGCGTTCTCCTCCATCGTCAAGATCGGCCGGACCCACCTGCAGGACGCGACGCCCGTCTCGCTGGGCCAGGAATTCTCGGGCTATGTCGCGCAGGTGGCGTTGGGCACTGAGCGCGTGAAGGCGACGCTTCCGGGCGTGCTGGCGCTGGCCCAGGGTGGCACGGCGGTCGGCACCGGCCTCAACGCCCATCCGGAATTCGCCGAGAAGTTCGCGGCCAAGGTCGCCGAGCTGACCGGCCTGCCCTTTACCTCGGCCGCCAACAAGTTCGAGGCGCTGGCCACCCATGACGCCCTCGTCTTCACACAAGGCGCGCTCTCGGCCCTGGCGGCGGGCCTGTTCAAGATCGCCCAGGACATCCGCTTCCTCGGCTCCGGCCCGCGCTCAGGCCTCGGCGAACTCTCCTTGCCGGAGAACGAGCCGGGCTCCTCGATCATGCCGGGCAAGGTCAACCCGACGCAGTGCGAGGCGCTGACCATGGTCTGCGCCCAGGTGATCGGCAACGGCACCACGGTGAGCTTCGCCGGCTCCCAGGGCAATTTTGAGCTCAACGTGTTCAAGCCGGTCATCGCCAATGCGGTGCTGCAATCGATCCGCATCCTCGCCGATGCCGCCGTGAGCTTCGCCGACAATTGCGTCGTCGGCATCAAGGCCAACGAGGACAAGATCGCCGACCTGATGAGCCGCTCGCTCATGCTGGTGACGGCGCTGGCCCCCTCCATCGGCTACGACAAGGCTGCCGAGATCGCCAAGACTGCGCACAAGCGCGGCACCACCCTGAAGGAAGAGGCCCTGCGCCTCGGCTACGTCACGGAGGAGGAGTTCGACCGCGTCGTGCGCCCCGAGACCATGCTGGCACCGAGCGTCGACTGACGGGGAAGCTCATGGCCGAGATCATCAACCTGCGCTCGGTCCGCAAGGGCAAGGCGCGGGCCGAGAAGGAGGCGAAGGCGGAGGACAACCGCATCGCCTTCGGCCGGCCGAAGAAGGCCAAGACCCTGGCCGAGGCCAAGAAGGCCATCGAGTTCTCGCGCCACGAGGGCCACAAGCTCGTGGGACCGGATTCGGACGGGTGACGACCCTAAGCGCTCGCAAGTCTCCCCTCCCCCCTCTGCGGGGGAGGGTGGCCCTCGCATGAGCGAGGGTCGGGAGAGGGGAGCGCCATCTCCGGAGAGGTCGCCCCCTCTCCCGCCTGCTCCGCAGGCACCCTCCCCCGCAGAGGGGGGAGGGTTGCGCGCTCGATGACCACCGGCACTACCAAACGCTCAGTCATGATCGCCGGCCACCGGACCAGCGTGTCGTTGGAGACGCCGTTCTGGGAGGCTTTGCGCGAGATCGCCGCCGCCCGCGAGCAATCCGTTCAGGTGCTGATCGGTGAGATCGACGAGGCGCGGGGCGCGCAGAACCTGTCCTCGGCGATCCGGGTGTTCGTGCTGGCTGAAGTGCGCCGGCCGAACTGAGGCCTTGGGCGTTTATGGCCGCCGGATACCGACGAGGCTTGCCGAGGCGGGTGCACCGAATGTCTGCCGGAACGCGTTGGCGAAATGGGCCTGATCGGCGAAGGCCGCGTCGTGGGCCGCGACCGTGAAGGTTTCACCCCGAATGACGGCGTCGATCGCCCGCCGCATGCGCAGCCACGAGCGATAGCGCCGGAATGGAACTCCGACCTCGCGGGTGAACAGGTGCTGCATCCGCGAGGAGGACAGCCCAACGGATGCCGCGAGGCGCGGCGCCGACATGCCCGCGTCCTGGCAGGTGCTGAGGTCCGCCATGATCCGGGTGATGCGCCCATCGAGCGTCGGTTCGTTCCGACGCATTGCGAAACCGGCGAGATCGGCGATGGCCTGCCCGGCCCAGACCGTGGCGCGCCGGCATTCGTAGAGCGCACGAAGCGGCTCGATCTCACCCCGCATGGCGACGCGTGCGCCGTCGATGTCCTCGCCGGCGGCGATCAGGCCCAGGAGAGCCCGCGCTCCGGCCTCCGGCTCAAGATAGAGGACGCCCAAGGGATCGCCGGCACAATCGAGTTCGTGCCGCATCCCCGCCGGGACGAAGGCCGTGCGGCAAGCGATCCATGGACCGGGCCTGAACCGGATGCGGAAAGGTCCATACAGGCCGGCCAGATAGACCGGCGCACCATGCTGGTGGCTGGCGTTGTAGGCGAGCGGTCCGGCAAAGAAGGTGTGCCCGCCCTCGACGTGCCAAAGAGGGCCGAGCGCTGGGCCAGCACGTTCGTTCAAGCGGTGCCCCCTCCTAACGCGCTAGGCCGGTCATCCCCGCCTCGCGGCCCGCCGGCGCGGTGGGGTCAGCCGGAGATCCTGCGACGATGATCACATTGAGCCGACGCCTTGTCACGGGCGCCCTCGCGGGCCTCGCTCTTTCCGGCGCGAGGCCGGCCCTGGCCGGGGCGGCTGCCCTCGCCGAGGCACCTTCATCGCGACGCATCCGGCTCGGCGCCTTCACCATCACCACCTTGCTCGATGCGGACGAGACCATCGACGGGCCATGGCCGATCGTCGGCGAGGACCGCCCGAGAGAGGAGGTGCAAGCGCTGATGCGGGAGAACCGGCTCCCATCGGACCGCTTCACGCCGGGCTTCACCCCGACGCTGATCGAGACCGGCACACAACGCATTCTCTTCGATACCGGAAACGGCGAGGTCGGCTTCATCCCCAGGCCGGCGGGAGGGCGGTTGGGTCAGGCGCTACGGCGCGCCGGAATTGCGCCGGAGACGATCGACCTCGTGGTGATCACGCATTGCCATACAGATCATATCGGCGGCCTCCTGGACGGCGGCATTCCGCAATTTCCCAACGCGGCCTACGTCGTGGGAGAGGCGGAATACCGCTTCTGGACCGCGGAGGAGCGCCTGTCGGCGCCGGCGGACAGCAACACCTACCGGTCGGCCGCGGTGGTGCGCAGCCACCTCGTCCCGCTGCGCGAACGCATCCGCTTCGTCGGACCCGGCGACACGGTCGCGCCCGGCATCGACGTGGTGGCCGCCTTCGGACACACGCCGGGGCACCTTGCCTTCCATTGCGAGAGCGAGGGGCAGCGGATGCTCGTGTGGGGCGACTGCGCCCATCACGAGGTCGCATCACTCAGCCACCCCGAATGGCACGCCCTGTTCGATCTCGACAAGGATCAGGGCATCGCGACCCGTCGGGCGATCTACGCGATGGCCGTCACCGAGAGGCTTCTGGTCGCGGGCTATCACACGGCGTTCCCCTCGCTCGGCCATGTCGAAGCGCGAGGGACGGGCTTTCGCTGGATTCCGGTGACCGAATCCGGAACTCCCTGAACCCCGTCTTCCCATCCGCTGCCGATCCTAACCATCGACAGGAAATGCGCAGGTCTTGGGGAAATGGTCAGGTCTTGGCGTTCCTTCGGGGTTACTCCGCCGCCTCCAGTACCCGCGTCCCGCCCAATCCCTCGAGCACCGCCGGCTTCGGCCCGCCCGTCGCCCAGTCCAGCAGTTCCACCGTGTGCACGATGGGGATGCTGGTGCCGTTCCCGATCTGCGTGGCGCAGCCGATATTGCCGGTGGCGATGAGATCGGGGCGCATGCGCTCGATATTGGCTACCTTCCGGTCGCGGAGGCGCCCGGCAATCTCCGGCTGCAGAATATTGTAGGTGCCGGCCGAGCCGCAGCAGATATGGCCCTCGGGCACGTCCTTCACGGTGAAGCCGGCCTTCTTGAGCAGGTTCTTCGGCTCGGTGCGGATGCCCTGGCCATGCTGCATCGAGCAGGCGGAATGGTAGGCAACTACGAGGTCGCTCTCGAACAGAGGCGGCATCAGGCCGAGGTTGGCGACGTATTCGGTGACGTCCTTAGCGAGGGCCGAGACCCGCGCCGCCTTGTCCGCATAGGCCGGGTCGTCGCGGAACATGAAGCCGTAATCCTTGATCGTCGTGCCGCAGCCCGAGGCCGTGACGATGATCGCGTCGAGGCCGTCGCCGTCCATCTCGGCGATCCAGGCATCGATGGTGCGCTTGGCCTGGGCGTGGGAGGTCTCGGACTTGCCCATATGGTGGGTGAGCGCGCCGCAGCACCCCTCCCCCTTCGCCTGGACCACCTCGACGCCGTGACGGGTGAGAAGCCGGACCGCCGCCTCGTTGAAATCCGGCCGCAACACGCTCTGGGCGCAGCCGCGCAGGAGGGCGACCCGGCCGGCGCGGGCGGGTGCGACCTCGCCCTGAAGCAGGGCGCTGGCTTCCCGCGCGCGGTTGTCGGCGAGGAAGGTGCCGGGCCGGTCATTGATGGTGCGGTTCGGCAGGAGCGCGGGGGCGAGGTCGAGCATCGCCGCGAGGCGGTTGCCGACGCGGGGCAACTGCGCGACGAGGGGCCGGAACGGCGAGCCGATCTTGGCGGCGAGAAGCGCGAGGCGGAAGCGGTTCGGATAGGGCAGCACGAAGGCGAGCACGCTGCGCAGGAGTCTGTCGCTCAAGGGCCGGCGATAGGTCTCCTCGATATGCGTGCGGGCATGATCCACGAGGTGCATGTAATGCACACCGGACGGACAGGTCGTCATGCAGGACAGGCAGGAGAGGCAGCGGTCGACATGCTTGACCACTTCGGGCGTCGCCGGTTTGCCGCCTTCCAGCATGTCCTTGATGAGGTAGATGCGGCCGCGCGGGGAATCGAGTTCGTCGCCGAGGAGGAGATAGGTCGGGCAGGTCGCAGTGCAGAATCCGCAATGCACGCAAGTACGCAGGATCTTTTCCGAAGCGGCCATCGCCGGGTCGGCAAGCTGCGTCAGGCTAAAATTGGTCTGCACGGCGTTTCCTCAGGGTCCCGATATCGTTATTCTTGCTGGGTGGTCTGTCGCCGCCCAGCGCTGTTTCAAGCAGCTTAGAGAAAATTTCGGCGGAAGCCGAGCCTTGGAACGGCTCTAAAACTCCGCACACCCGGCGGGGATAGCGCGAAAGCCATTCAGGATCATGAGGCCGCTGCGGGTGAGATTGTCGCGGTCAACGTTTGGGCCGGATGCTGAAAGCTTGGTTCTGGCATCGGGCGAGAACCGGATCGCCGGGGCGGGAACCGTACGGGGGTCAGATGCCAGCATACATCCGTCCGGGATTGAAAACCCCCTTCGGATCGTGCGCCGCCTTGATCCCGGCCGTCATACGAAGCAGCGGATCTGACAGAGGCTCGAAGACGGCGGTCGCCGCGCGTACCGCATCCGGTGCCCGCACCAGGGTGGCGTGCCCGCCGGTGGTGCGGAGGACGTCGCGGATGGTCTCGGCGCCGGCATCGCCCTCGGCCGAGGTGGCCAGCCAGACGAGGCCGCCGCCCCAATCGTAGAACCAACGCGCCTGACGCTGCGCCGCGATGGCGGCTGTGACCGCAGGACCCTGCATCGGTGCGGTGGAAATTCGCCAGACGGCGGATGCGCGCGGTTCCGTCAGTGGGATGACATCGCGGATCGCAGCCCACAGAACGGCTCCGATCTCGCCCTCAATGATCTCCGGCTCTCCGAACCGCCTGAGGAGCTTGCGCAATTCGCCGAGGCGGTAATCGAGGGATTCCGAGAAACCTTCAAGGCGCATCAGAGTGCGCGGGCTCGGCCCGTCGAGGCCGCTCGGCAGGTGAGCCGCACCCGTGAGTTCGAACGGCGATCCGAGGGCGGCACTGAGAGCGGCCACCGCCGTCGCATCGTCGAGGCCGGAGAAGGCCAAGGTCGTCACCCGTTCCTGGACGGGAAGCACCTTGAATGTCACCTCGGTGAGCAGGCCGAGAGTGCCCCACGAGCCCGCCATGAGCTTGACGAGGTCGAGGCCGGTGACGTTCTTCATCACCCGCCCGCCCGATTTGATGGCCTCGCCGCGCCCGTTGACGAAGCGGACGCCGATGAGGCTGTCGCGGGCCGCTCCCGCATTGATCCGGCGCGGTCCCGCATTGTTGGTCGCTGCCACGGCACCGAAGGTCGGCTCCCCGGCCGAGCCCATCAGGATGCGATGGTCCATCGGCTCGAAGGGCAGCATCTGGCCGCGTTCCGCCAGCAAGGCCTGGACCTGCGCGAGGGGAGTTCCGGCCCGGGCGGCGACCACCATCTCGGCCGGCTCGTAGAGGGTGATCCCAGTCAGACGAAGGGAAGAGAGGGTGGCTTCGTCCTGGGCGGGGCGGCCGATCGCGGCCTTGGTTCCCCCACCGACGAGCCGCATCGGCTCGGACCGGCCGGCGGCGTCGGCGACGATGGCTTGTGCCTCGCCCTCGTCCTGAGGCTCGTATGACCGCATCGTTTCCTGCCCGCTGCGATGCTCGACGGCATCTTCAGACGACCATATGCGGGAAGGGACGCCCCGCTTTCAAGCGGTGCGTTCTGTCTCACGCCGCCGGGGTGACGGCGCGCTGCCGCAGATAGGTTGTCACGAGGCCGCGTAATCCGGCGATGTCAAACACCGCAACGAGCAGGGCATAGACCAGCACACCGAGAGGCAGGCAGATGGCGAGTGCCATGGCCGGATCCATGTGCCTGAACGGTGCCAGGCAGGCCATCATCGCCAGGGTGGCGGTACAGGCGGCAAAGATCTCCCACCAGTCGATCCGCAGGCGCTCCGGACCCGCGAGGGCCCGGACTGCGAGCCAGAGCGTCGAGGCGACGAGGCCGGCGCTCTGCGCCATGGCGATGCCGGGAGCGCCGAAATGCGCGGGGAGGACGACCAGGCAGATGGCATTCACGGCAAGGCCGACAAGGGCGGCAGCGATGACCGGCACCGTCTTGCGCCGGATCTGGAAGATCGGGTTGAGCCCGAAATTGAGCAATGTGCCGCAGAGCAGGCCGGGGATGAGGATCAGCGCATAGAGGGCGAAGGGGCCGCGATAAGCCTCCGGCACGACGAGCCCTTGGAGTGCCGGTAGCACAGCCCAGAGCCCGCCGGCGCAAGGCACCATGAGCGCCACCACGATGGCCGCATTTCGGCCGATCTGGGCCTCGGCCGCCACATGGCCCTCGTGCTCGTCCACCCGCACGGCGAGCTGGAACAGGATGAGGTCCAAGGCCGTGCCGATCATGCTGAGGCTGCGCGAGGCGACATCCGCCGCCAGGGTGAAATAACCGGCCTCCGCCAAGCCGAACGACATGGCGATGGCGCTACGGTTGAGGAACGGCGTGATCTGGTAGATCGCGTTCGCCACGATCAGCGGAAGCCCGTAGGCGCGAAACAGCCGCCAGGTCTCCCCCATCCGAACGCGGACGATCGGCACGGGCGGATCGAGCAGCGGCTTGCGAAGTATCACGACGGGTAGAAACTGGCTGAGCCCGCAAGCGACCAGCACCCAGAGCGGCTGCGGAAACAGCCAGGCTGCGCCCGCCATGAGCAGGAATGACAGGCCGTTCTTGATGAAGGTGAGCTTGAGATAGAGGCCCCCGTCGAATCGCGCGCGAGTGAGGGCTGCGTGATAATCGAACAGGCCGATGCCGAAGGCGGCGAGGCCAGCCCCCGCCGCGATGGCGAAACGGCCCTCCCTGTTCATTTCCACAGTCGCGCCGACGACGGCGCAGAGAGCCGATGCGACCAGGAGGAGGACGGCCAGGATGGCGTAGGCCCGGTCCAGCCCATGGCGGATCCAAGGTTCCTCGCGCCGGACGCGATTGGAATAGAACCGTGTCGCCGACAGCCGCAGCCACTCGAAGACCAGGGTGTTGAGCACCACGGCACCCGTGGTGGCGAGGCCGAACAGGCCGAAATCCGCCGGCCCCATGAGCTTGGCCAGAAGGAGGCCGAGGCCGAAATTGAGCCCGGCATTCAGGATGAAGGCGACGATTACGGCCATGCGGTCGACTCTGGTCGCCGGATTGCCGGCGATGCTCCCAATCCTTGCGCGCTGGGCCGAAAAGATTTCCCTAAACCCCGAAAACGCTCGATCGAACGCGCGTCAGAACCAGCCGCGCAGCTTGAAGAAGACGATGGGGATGATCGCGCTGATGACGATCAGCGACAGACCATAGGGATAGCCATAGGCCCAGTCGAGTTCCGGCATGTGCTTGAAGTTCATGCCGTACATCGACGCGATCAGGGTCGGCGGCACGCCCACTACCGAGACGACGGTGAGCACGCGAAACGTGTTGTTCTGCTCGATGTTGATGAGGCCGAGAGTGGCGTCGAGCAGGAACTGGACGTTTTCCGACAAGCGGATCTCGAACTCGTCGAGGGAGGCGATGTCCCGGCGCAGGGTCTCGAAGCGCGGCATCTCCGTGGCGCCGAGCAGGTGCTCGCACTCCCCTGCAACGAACGGGAGTATGCGCTCGAGGCCGAGCAGGCTCGAGCGGATCTTGCCGAGCGCCTTGCCCCGCCGACCGACGCTGCGGAGGATGCGGCGCAGCGCCAGGTCGCGGCGGCGCGGGGTCTTGCCGGAGTCGCCGGCGACGCCCCCTGCCCTCACGTCGAAGTCGAAGATCCGGGTCGAGAGCGCGTCGAGATCGGCGCCCATCTCCTCCAGGGCGTCGGCGAGGCTGTCCACTAGCTCCTCCACCAAGAGGAGGAAGATCTCGGTGCCGGTCTGGCAAGCGCCGTCACCGTCGCCGATGCGCTTCTTGACCTCCTCGAAGGCGCGCAGCTCATTGAACCTGACGGTGATGAGCCGGTCCCGGGTCAGGACGAAGCCGAGCGGGGTCAGCTGCGAATCCACCTTGTCGAAGGTGATCATCGGTGTGGAGAGCGAAAGACCGTTCTTGAGCCGGCGCAGGCGGCTCGAGTTCTCGACCTCGCTCAGAGCCTTTCGCGAGGGGACGCGCAGGCCGGTGGCGGCCTCGATATGCTCCGCTTCCTCGGCACTCGGATCGTTGAGGTCGATCCAGATCGCATGGCTCGGCACGCCGCCGCCATTGGCTGCGCCGGAATGCTCGACCGCGCCTTGCGGTCCCTGAAGGCTGATCATGGGGTGATTGTCATCCGTCTGTCAGCGACCGGAGAGCAGAACATGCTGCGCAAACGCGGCATGACGCGTCGTCCGCGTCTTGACTCGCAAGGAGCTTGAGCCTACCTCCGCCCTTGCTTTGGCACTCTTCGCTCGGGAGTGCTAACAGCCTGGGTTGGGCGAGCCCTTCGGCCGCATCAACGCCATCCATGAATTTGAAGCAAGAGGGCAGCTCATGAAGTTCCGTCCGCTGCACGACCGTGTCGTCGTCCGCCGTATCGAAGGCGAAGAGAAGACCAAGGGGGGCATCATCATCCCCGATACCGCCAAGGAGAAGCCGCAAGAGGGCGAGATCGTCGCCGTCGGCCCTGGCGCCCGTGACGAGGCCGGCCGCGTGAACCCGCTCGACGTCAAGGCCGGTGACCGCGTCCTGTTCGGCAAGTGGTCCGGCACCGAAGTGAAGATCGACGGTCAGGACCTCCTGATCATGAAGGAATCCGACATCATGGGCGTCGTCGCCTAAAGCGACCCGGCCCTCTTCCTTCTTCCATTCGAGCCTTTCGAGCGCGCCCTTCGGTGAGCGCCTCAAGGCTCTCAACCTGATGAGGATCTATACATGGCAGCGAAAGAAGTACGCTTCGGCTCAGATGCCCGCGAGAAGATGCTCCGCGGCGTCGACATCCTCGCGGATGCCGTCAAGGTGACCCTCGGCCCCAAGGGCCGTAACGTCGTCATCGAGAAGTCCTTCGGCGCTCCGCGCATCACCAAGGACGGCGTCACCGTCGCCAAGGAGATCGAGCTCGCCGACAAGTTCGAGAACATGGGCGCCCAGATGGTGCGCGAAGTGGCCTCGAAGACCAACGACATCGCTGGCGACGGCACCACCACCGCCACCGTCCTGGCCCAGGCCATCGTCCGTGAAGGCGCCAAGTACGTCGCCGCCGGCATGAACCCGATGGACCTGAAGCGCGGCATCGACCTCGCCACCACTGCTGCCGTGAAGGACATCACGAGCCGCGCCAAGAAGGTCGCCTCGTCCGAGGAAGTTGCCCAGGTCGGCACCATCTCGGCCAATGGCGACAAGGAAATCGGCGAGATGATCGCCCACGCCATGCAGAAGGTCGGCAACGAGGGTGTCATCACCGTCGAGGAAGCCAAGACCGCCGAGACCGAGCTCGACGTCGTCGAGGGCATGCAGTTCGACCGCGGCTACCTCTCCCCGTACTTCATTACGAACGCGGAGAAGATGGTCGCCGAGCTCGAGGACCCCTACATCCTCATCCACGAGAAGAAGCTCTCGTCGCTCCAGGCGATGCTGCCGGTTCTCGAGGCCGTGGTGCAGACCGGTAAGCCGCTCGTTATCATCGCCGAGGACATCGAGGGTGAGGCTCTCGCCACACTCGTCGTTAACAAGCTGCGCGGTGGCCTCAAGGTCGCTGCCGTCAAGGCTCCGGGCTTCGGCGATCGCCGCAAGGCCATGCTTGAGGACATCGCGATCCTGACCCAGGGTCAGATGATCGCCGAGGACCTCGGCATCAAGCTGGAGAACGTTACCCTCCCGATGCTCGGCCGCGCCAAGCGCATCCGCATCGAGAAGGAGACCACCACGATCATCGACGGTCTCGGCGAGAAGGCGGACATCGAAGCCCGCGTCGGCCAGATCAAGGCGCAGATCGAGGAGACCACCTCGGACTACGACCGTGAGAAGCTCCAGGAGCGCCTGGCCAAGCTCGCCGGCGGCGTCGCGGTCATCCGCGTCGGCGGCGCGACCGAGGTCGAGGTCAAGGAAAAGAAGGACCGCGTCGACGACGCGCTCAACGCCACCCGCGCTGCGGTGGAAGAAGGCATCGTCCCCGGCGGCGGCACCGCCCTCCTCCGTGCCCGTGAGGCCGTCCGCGCTCTCCAGAGCGACAATCCGGACGTCCAGGCCGGCATCAAGATCGTGCTGAAGGCCCTCGAGGCCCCGATCCGCCAGATCGCCGCCAACTCGGGCGTCGAAGGCTCGATCGTGGTCGGCAAGATCACCGACAACACCTCTTCGATCACCTACGGCTTCAACGCCCAGACCGAAGAGTATGTCGACATGATCCAGGCCGGCATCGTCGACCCGGCCAAGGTCGTGCGCACCGCTCTGCAGGACGCCTCCTCGATCGCCGGCCTCCTCGTCACCACCGAGGCCATGATCGCCGATGCTCCGAAGAAGGACAGCGGCGCTCCCCAGATGCCGGGCGGCGGCGGCATGGGCGGCATGGACTTCTAAGTCGTCCCTATCGTCACGTGGAATGGATGCTCTCGCGGTTACCGCCGCGAGAGCGGAGAGGGTCGTCGCAAGACGACCCTCTTTTCGTTACGGATGATCGGACAAGACCGGGCGCTGGGCGGTTAAATGTCGTCGCGCGGACGGATTTGGCCGAATTGAATCCGTGAAACCTTCGCCCGACATTTCAACCCGTCATGGCGAAGAGATCCGGCGAGACTTCAGTATCGGCGGTGTTTACCCTGCGCGGCGATTGCACCGGACGTAAGAGGCGTCGCCCTTGGCGCTCGACCATGTCAGACGGTCGCCTTCGACGATCAGCTTCACTTGGGATGTCCAGCGCCGGCCGCCATCGCTGCAGGATGCCGCCACGCTCCAACTCGCGCCCATGCGCCGCCCGTCGCGGAAGGTACAGACGGTGTTTCCCGCCCGCGCGCCATTCTCGGTGATCCGCGCCGGAATGTATCCACGGCGCCGCGCGCCGCGGCGGCATGCCACCTCGTTCGGCCCCCAGACGCCGATATAAGCCGCCGCCTCGATCGGTGGAGAAGCGGCAGCGGGGGCATCGGCGCGGGGCGTCACTTCCGTATCCTGCTTGAGCGCGACCGGCCGGATGCCTGGCTGGGCAGGGGATGCAGCGAGCCTGTCCCGGGCAGGCGCTCCAGCGTGAGCAGAGCCAAGCCCCACATCCGACCAGGGCGCATTGGCACGGGGCAGGCGTGAGGATGCCGCCGTGTTCTCGAACGGACCCGGCTCGTTCAAGGCAGCCTGTGCCGTGCCGGTCTCAGGGCGGACAGGTGTATCGTTCGTCAACAGAACTGTGCTGTAGCCGAGGAGAACGCCCCAGCCCATGGCGAGGGATACTGGGAGTATCAAGGCACGGCGCGACCCTCCCGACGGTCCGGTCACCGTCACTGACGGCGTGCCGTCCTCGTTTCTCATATCCTCGCTTTCGATGCCGGCGGCCATCGTTGTCTCCCGTCAAGCCCGACCCTGAGGCCGAGCCAATCCCGTGCGCGCCAATTTCTCGGCGGCACCCACCACCTCACTATTCCGCGACATTCGATCCCCCACCCCGTCCGACATGCAGGCCGTTATCATTCTCAAAGTTGGCTCTCGTCAGGACAGGTGTGTGATTATTCTGTCTCGGTGCGTTTGATAGCGGTGGATAGACTCCGGGAATAGGGCGAGCGAACGGCAAGGCCTTCCCGTCGCTTGCCAAAACTGCCATGCTCAAGCTTGTGAGAAACATACCAGCGCGCAGATCCATCGTGACGAGACGCCTCGCCATCGCCGTCTGCGTCGTCATCGCCACCTCGGCCGGCGCTCAGACGCCTCCCTCCACTCCGCGGATGTCCTGCGCGGACGCGATGGCGCTCGTGAAGCGCGACGGATCGGCGGTCCTGTCCTGGTCCGTGGGCAAGGCGGATAGGTCCGGCAGGGGGGAGCAGCCGGTAAAGACGGAACGCTTCGTCAGCGATCGCAGCCTTTGCGGCCTGACGGAAATCGCCGAGCTCCGTTTCGTCCCGACCCGCGATAATCTGGAATGCCCCGTGGGGTACCGCTGTCGCGAGCCCGCTTACGGCGACTGGGATTGGCCCTGATCCGATCTGACGCATCCGGCGGGTGAAGCCCTCGCCACGATCTCGCCACGACCGGCCGTCACTGCCGCCGTCACGATCGGGTGCTAATCCGGCGGGCGAAGACCAATTCGCACATTTGAATTTACCGAGTTGAGGAGACGCGCGTGGCCGTACTCAGGACAGGCCTCGGCCTGCAGGCCGCCATAACGGCGCTCTTTGCCCTCGTTCTTCTGATCCTGCCGGGCACCTCGACACCGCTCTACGTCAGCCTCAGCGGCTTCGCGATGGTGGTGATCCTTTTTGCCTCCGCCAAGCTCTCAGATTATCTCAAGGTGTTCGTTTCCGTCTACGGTATCGGGTATTTGTTCCTAGCCGGTGCTAAGCAACTTGCAGCATCCGGTTTTCTGCCGGAGACGCTGGCGGCACTGCTGCCGCCTGCCTTCGCGGCCACGGGCGCGGTGGTCTTCGCAGGTATCGTGTTCGGAATTTCCCATCTCGAACCCATCCGCGCGATCACTCGTATCGCGGATCCGTTCTTCGCCGCACGCGAGGAGCCGAACCGGGAAATCCGACCGTTCCGTTTCTTCGGCAGTACCGAAGGCCGGGTCGCACGGCGCCTCGTTGCGCTTTCGATCTTCATCACCTTTGCGCAGGTTGCGCTACAACTGCGCCTGAACTTCTGGTACCGCGACCTCTTCAACGCGCTGCAAGAGTATAACGCCGACGCATTCTGGTATCAGCTCGTCTGGATCTTCGTGCCTCTTGCGACGATCTGGGTCATCATCGGCATGTTCGACACTTTCGTCGATGCTTCGCTGCATATCCGCTGGCGCACTTGGCTCGCACGCAGCCTCTACAGTCGCTGGCTCGATGGGGGCACGCATTACCGCATACCCTTCACCGACGAACCGGCCGACAACCCGGATCAGCGCATCCAGAGCGACGTCAACCTCTTCATCCAGCAGACGACGAGCCTGTCGATCCGGCTCCTGTCCCAGGCCGCTACCCTGGTTTCCTTCATGGTTATCCTTTGGGGGCTGTCGCGGGATTTCGTTCTTCCCTTCACCGACATGGTAGTGCCCGGCTTCCTGGTGTGGCTGGTCATCGTCTACGCGGTGGTCGGAACTTGGCTGACCCATCTCATCGGCCGCCCGCTCATCGGTCTCGACTTCCGGCAGGAAAAGGTAGAGGCCGATTTTCGCTTCTCACTCGCGCGGACCAGGATCTATTCCGAGCAGATTGCCCTGCTGCGCGGTGAGCGGTCGGAGACCTTGCGCCTGCGCGAGCTGTTCCGGGAGATCATCGAGAACTACCTCGCCATCATTTACCGGCGGATCAAGATCGGCAGCTTCACCCTGTCCTACAACCAGATCAGCGTGGTGTTTCCCTACATCCTCGCCGCTCCATCCTACTTCCTGAAGAAAATCACCCTCGGCCAGTTCCAGCAGACGGCGAACGCCTTCAGCAGCGTCCAGGGTTCCCTGTCCTTCTTCATCGATTCCTACACCACCATCGCGTCGTACCGCGCCAATACCAACCGCCTGACGTCATTCAAGCGGGCGATGACGAAGGCGGAGGCCCTGTCCGGTGCCGGATACGGCTTGGTGCAGGGCAGTGGACCGGGCCCGGCCGTGACGGCGTCCGGCATGACCCTGGCGCTGCCCGATGGTCGTGAGATCGTCTCCGCCAAGTCGTTCACCCTCACCAAGGGTACCGCCACTCTCGTCACCGGCCCGTCTGGATCGGGCAAGTCGACCCTGTTCCGTGCGATCGCCGGGATCTGGCCGTTCGGCAAGGGCCGGATCGACGTGCCCGAAGGTCAGTCGGCGCTGGTGCTGCCGCAGCGGCCGTATATTCCACTCGGAACCCTGCGTGGCGCGGTGGTCTATCCCAGCACCACCGACCAGTTCTCCGACGAGGCGATCCGCGAAGCCTTGATTGCCGCGCAACTGCCGCAGCTGGCCGACCGTCTCGACGAGATCGATGCCTGGGACCAGCGCCTGTCCGGCGGTGAACAGCAGCGTTTGGCCATCGCCCGCGCCGTGCTGGCGAAGCCCGCGTGGCTTTTCCTCGACGAATCCACCGCCGCCCTCGACGAGCCGAGCGAAGCTGGCATCTACCGCATGCTGCGCGAGCGGTTGCCGGGGACGACCATCGTTTCCATCGGCCATCGCTCGACGCTGCACGCCCTTCACGACACGCGCATCGACATGAAATCGGGCCAGGACGGCCGCTTCATCCCGACAGAAATTACTGAAGCTGCGCTCGCCAAATAGGGGGGTGACGTCAGCGCAAAAACGTCACGGCGAGCGGTGCGAGGATCGCCGTGATGAAGGCGTTGAGACCGAGTGCGATACCCGCGAAAGCACCCGCCACCTCGTTGACCTGAAACGCCCGTGCGGTGCCGACACCGTGCGCGGCGAGACCGGCGGCGAAGCCTCGTGCCCGCATGTCCTGAATGCGGAGCAGATTCATGAGCGGCGTCACCAGGATTCCACCGGTCATACCCGTCAACATCACCAGCACGGCTGCGAGGGTCGGATCACCGCCGAGATTCTGAGCAATCCCCATCGCGACACCGGTCGTCACCGATTTCGGGACGAGGGCGATGATGACGTCGTGCGGGATGCCGAAGGCCGTGCCCAAGGTCACGGCAGAGATGAGAGCTACGACGGAGCCTACGAGGAGAGCTGCCAGCATTGGCGCCAGCGAGCGGATCACCGTGGCGCGATATTCGTAGAGCGGGATCGCCAGGGCCACGGTGGCGGGCCCGAGCAGGAAGTGGACGAATTGGGCACCGTCGAAATAAGTCGCGTAGGGCGTTCCGGTCAGCTTAAGCACGCCAGCCATCAGGATGATGGCGACGACTACGGGATTCGCCAGAGGATGCCTGTTCGTTGCCGTGGCGATGCGGTCGGCCACCGCATAGACCATCAGAGTCACGGTCAGCCACAGCAGGGGCGTGCGCGAGAGATAGACCCAGAGCGCGAAATCGCCGGTCATGGCTCCCTCCCCGGGGCGACCCAACGCTTGACGGCGACGAAGGTGAGCGCCGTCGCCGTAAGGGTTGCCAATGTCGAGACGACAACGACGCAGGCCAGCGCCACGCCGTGAGCTTCGAGCACGTCGAGCCGTCCGACGATACCGGCGCCAGCCGGGATGAACATCAGCGACAGATGGGCGAGCAGCCCTTTCCCGGAGCGCTCCAGGGTGCCGTCCACGAGGGGCGCAGCGAGGACGCGTGAGGCAATGCCGGACCAGCGGTCGCGCAACACCATGAACAGGAGAAGCAGTGCCATCCCGATGACCGGACCCGGGACTGAGAGGGCCGTGGCACGTGCGAGCACCTCTCCGACGAGTTGGGCCAGGAGGATCAAGGTGAAGCTGACGATCATCGCGCCGCGATTCTTTCTTCCGGCCTGATCCGGCCCGGCGAAGCCGAGGATCGTCTGCCGAGCTGCCGCTAGGAGACCGCCCCCGATTCTGCGCCGGCCCTGGCGAGACGGATCGCCGTGTCATCGAACCGGAGCAGGCGACCGAGCCGCCAGACCAACGCCTCTTCGAACTCATGAACCGTGCCATCGGCGCCGGCCACCGACCATGCCATGGAGAGCAGCCGCGCGCGCTCCGTCTCGCCGAACTCGTGGCCCATCATTTCCACGAGCAGCGCCATGTCGCGGGTCTGGGCATCGACACCGGCCGCGCGAGCGATCAGCGCTTCGGCCTCCTCGCGGTTGCCGGCATAGCGTCCCTCGACCAGGCGGCAGAGCCGCTCCGACTCGGCCCCGTCGAGAACTCCATCCACCCGTGCCACATGGACGAGAAGGGCAATCGCCGCCAAGCGCTCATCTACAGCTTCCGAATCGTCCGGGCTCGCGGACAGGCCGAACGCGTCGGCAGCATAGGCACGCAAGCGGGCGATGAGGGACATGGCTTTTCCTGAAACGTGCCGCGAGCCTTCGAAGCCGCATCGCTCCGCGTCAAGGCAGCATGGCGCATCGCGGGACCGTGATGCACCGTCCGTGGCACAGTTGCATCACGAAGACGACGCGGGCCGCCTTGCCATCGGTCGAGCGTGCGGATATGAAGCCGCAACGATCCGAAGCGACACCAGCCGTCGCACTACGGATCTCGCCGCAATAGCTCAGCTGGTAGAGCACCTCATTCGTAATGAGGGGGTCGGGGGTTCGAATCCCTCTTGCGGCACCAACACTTAGCTCACTTCCTGCTTACCGGCCAGCGCCTCCGGTAAGCGTATGGTAAGCACCACGCGAAAATCGATTTCGGTAAGCAGCGACCTCGGAAGTTCGGTTCCGTCGCATGCGGCATCCCAGACATAGCGGCTTGGTCGGCATCCACAGTGACCCTTGCCCGCCGCATCCCCGCGCCTACCCTAGCCTCATGAACACCCCCACCGACCTCCGCGCCACAGCCGCCCGCCTCGCCACGATGACCCAAACGGGCGCGTTCATCCCAAAGGATCAGGTTGGGGTGTATGCTGAGGCGCTGAAGGCCTTGGCCGAGAAGATGGAGAGGGAGAAGGCCAAATGAAAAGGCTAGGGCTTTCGACGAGATAAAGCTAAGTCGTTTGCTATTTCTTGCAGCCTTCCTTACTTATTTCGCGTATCATCTCGGCAAAATAAGCTGAGTTGGCGTCATAATGCCTGCATAGCAGCGGACTTCTTTTAAATATGCCTACAAAACTTTTTCTCCAATTAATTCTTGTTACTTCGTTTTGTGGTGTAGTATCGACATCCTCGGAGTAAAAATCCATAACAGCTGCAAAATAATCAATCATCAATGTCGCTATGGCTGATGCTTTCTCAAAATTTACGTCAGCATCATTTATATCTACATTGCTATAGAAATATTTTTGCATATGAGGTTCAGCAATAAATACTTTATTAACCTCTAGACTCTGAGTGACGATGGCAGCCCAGATGGTTCCATTGATTGCTCTATTACTTGTATCTAAGCTCTCTGATATTTTTTTAGTTTGATAAAGTGAGATGAGAAAAGATGCGCCGATTATAATAAACGTTAATGTTTCAATGATTGCCTTGGCTCTGCCGCCATGTTGATGGGCCGCATTATCGCTATGCTTGTCCAATGTTTGCGCGTCCTTGTTAAATAATTTGATTGACATCAATAAATGCATCGATAGTCGCTCGACAAGTGTCGGCGCCAGACTTAACTTCGTTCTGCGGGTACGTTTAGCACAGTTGTTGTATGGTACGTAAAGGAAATAATCATCAACCGCAAAGGCCTTCGAAGACTTGCTATTGCTAGTTTTAAGCGCGTGCAACTCTAAACCTGCCGCTCCATTGGTCAAGTCGCATGTCCCACCCCAAGATGCCGAGCGGCTTCGTTTCACCCCCTCGCCGCCTGTGGCATCCCAGACATAGCGACGGGGCTCGCCCTCCCCTATCCCGTGGCGATGTCAGCTTCGCCCGCCTTCAAGATCGAACCGAACTCGCCCCAGGCATGGCGTGAAGCCTTCCTGAACCTGAAGCCGAGCGTGGTGCCATGCTCTGGCCTGACGCCTACCACTTGGCCGGCCATTCACGCTGCGTCCCTCCACTTCCTCGACAAGCACGCCGACGAGGCTGGGCGGCTGGGCTGGACGACGCTGCAGTTATTCGGCGTGCATCCTGACCTCGGCGTGATCCGCTCCGACTTTTGCGGGGCCATGGTTCTGAGTGGCGACCTCGTGACAGAGGTTCATCCCGACTTCATCCGCTTCGCGCGGACGCGGTATTTTCGGAACGTCCCCGGCCGGCCGATTGGCGCGGTGCCGATCTGGGCGAAGAGGCGGTAGGCCCTGGCTGTCGGCAATTCTGACACTCGCGTCGTGTAACGTGGGCGGCGCATCTCGAACTTAGTTGACCAGGTCCGCTTCTTTTCCAGACCCGCCTGGGCCGGCACGATAGCACCGCGACCGAAGCACCGATTGCACTCGTCCATCGCCGTCATCAGTGGAGCGCTGCGCCTGCGGTGGAGCTAATCGATAAGGGCGCGAGAGCCCTTTTCCGGCAGCGCAAAAGCGGTCGCGATGACGCCGGCCTTGCTGAAGCGCCGTGCCATGTCGATTTCCGCAGCTCTGACCGGAGTTGATCGCTTCAGGGAGCCGCTATCCAACAAACTACGTGAGTTCTGATCGTTAGAAATGTTGTGTTTCATACCAAACTTACTGTAAGGGGCGTCCACTGTCCTCAGAGAAAACGTTATGGCTGACAACACTCGAGATTTTCAGGCAAATTACATCGAACTCACGGCCGACATCGTCGCCGCCTACGTCTCCAACAACTCGGTCCCAGTCGGAGCGCTGGCCGACCTACTAAGCAGCGTGCACGCCGCCATCAGCGGCCTTTCCAGCGGTGGATCTAGCGCGCTGGAGGCGGACAAAATCCAGAAGGCAACGCCGGCTCAGATCAAGAAGTCGATCACGCCAGACCACCTCATCAGCTTCGAGGATGGCAAGCCCTACAGGACGATGAAGCGGCATCTAACGCTCCGCGGTCTGACCCCGGAGACTTACCGCGCGAAGCATGGCCTGCCTGCCGATTACCCGATGACCTCAGCCGGCTACTCGGCTGCAAGGTCTGCCCTGGCTAAGCAACTCGGTCTCGGGCAGCAGCGTAATGGTGCGGCCAAGTCGAAGGCTGTCGCGCCGGAAGAGGCCGTCGTTGAAAAGGCTACCCCCGTCCCAGAAAAGCCTAAGAAGGTCGCTCGGCCTCGCAAGACTGGCACTGCCAATTAACCCAGGCCATAAAAGCGGGTCGGGCGAACGTTCGCGGCGCGTACCCGACCCGTCGCGCCTCCGAATGACGGTTGAGGCGGGTCGCAGGGCAACACGGGCTGGTTCCGCTGGTCGGTTACGACAGCTGCGGCGCAATCCGCGGGCAGTATCTAAGTTTTAAAACCTGACGGAATTAATCCGGCCTAGGAGCAGTCACGCGGCCGTGGCATGGTGCGACGATGAACGAGACGTCGATCCACCCATACACTATCGAGATCCTTCCACCGAAGGCGGAGGGTGGTTCGTATCAGTGGGCGCTTCGCAAGAATGGGAAGCTTGTCCAACGCTCAGATCGTAGCTTGCCAACGGAAGCCAAGGCTCACGAGAATGCCTTGGCAACGGTCGAGAAGCTGCTTTCGGGAGCGGGAGAGCGATAACATCGCCTGTCTTATTGAGCGTAATGCTCCAACGAGCGGCAATGACCTCTGTGCAGATCCATACTTAATGGCTAAGGTTGCCCATCACCGGCCTCTACCCTTGGCTCCGATGACTGAGAGAGTCGTGCGCTCCCGCCTCCACTAGGAGAGCGATGCGATGCCCGACACACTTGGATCCCGCATGGATGCCCTTAGCGAGCGACGGCCCTCTGCCTATCGCGTGCTCCTGCTTGCAAAGACCGGAGCTGTGATTGGCATGGTTCGCATCTCCGTTCAGGATGATGACGAAGCCATCGAACGCGCAAAGGCGATGGTAGACGGTCACGCGGTCGAGCTATGGGACGGACTGAGGTTTATTGAGTTGTTCCGGCCCGTCGATTAGGGGGGCGGTGGTGTCGGGCGGCGCTACCGGAGAGTATTCGTAGTTCATCTTCAGACACGAGATTTCACGAAGGATCTCCCTCGACTCCCTTAAAAGCGCGCGGCTCTGCGCTACTCCTGCACGAATGTCGCAACGTAGTTTGACTACGTAGCAGCGGATGTCTTGAGGTGACTCTGGAAAAGGGTCTTTTCCCAGATTGGATAGACGGAACATAAGCTTACCAGATTAGTGCGGGATAAATCCGCAGCGATTTAATCACCGGTGCGTAAATTCTTCGCATTCGAAGTCGGCTTTATGAGGCCTTTCCTGATTATTTACGATCACATTAATTGTGATCGCCAATATTATTGTTGGTCAAATCAGAAACAGTGTTCCCTGATGTCTGCTTTCAGATAATCCGCGCCTCGCCCGGCTTGAGCCGCATACGCTTTACGCTCATGGCGCCGAGTGTGCCGACGATGCGAGGCTCCGTCCTGCCGGGCTCCTGCGCTTCCGCTATCTCAAGCGCGTCCGCCACCGTCTTTGCTAGGATCGCCCACACGTTGTCAGTGCCGTCCGGCTGCTGGTTCGCCACAAGGTAGGCGGTAAGGGCGGGCTTCTTCGGCATGGCCGGGGAGATGCCAGAATGCCGCAGTCCCGTGAAGGCCCCGCGTCAAAACAGAAACGGCGGCACCTGGGATGCCGCAGCAATCTATGGATTCGGGAATGCCCAGCTTAGCGGCCGCTGACACCCCTTCCCCGCCCTGACGGCGGCCGGGCTTGAGGAGAAGACGGATGGAAACCCAGTGAACCTGTACGTGGCTGCGATCATGGTTTCCACAGCAGCCGTCTACATCGGTCTGCTGGTCGTCGCACTTACCAACGACATGCCCTGGCTACTCGTGATACTGGCACTCCTCGCCGTCTACGGATTTACGCCCCGTCGCTGGTTTGATTGAAAACGAAAAACCCGCCGCGGCGTGAGCCGGGCGGGTTTATGCCTAGGCGGATGTGGTTGGCTCAGTACCCATAGCGGCGAGCGCGGCGGTAATGCTGATCCTGGCGGCGCAGGTGAGCACCATACCGACGATCCTGTAACATCTGACGGCGAACACGCTTGCGATACATGTGCTGCGGAGAATGACCATAGCCGTAGCGGTACTGAACCGTTTCGACCGCAGCAGGCTGCCCGAGAGAGGCTGCGTTAGGTGCAAGCGGCGCGGCCTGAGCCGTTGATGCCAAACCAGCGCATATGAGCGAGGCGGCAAGCGCCAGGGAACGCAGGTCTTTCATTCGATGTCCTTCCTTGTGACAGGACGCTGGCATGTAGGTCGGCAGAGCTTGTCTTCAACGAGAAAAACCCCGCTCCAGCTTTCGCCGGGCGGGATCCGGTGGCCATAGTTTCTCGGGACGCTGGACGCTATCAGGCCATATCGGTCTGTCGCCTTCCTATGTTGGGGTGGGCTACGCTGGCGATCCTCCAGGCACCCCAGCCGAGCCGGTCTGGAAGAAGTCCGAGATGTACGGCCGGGTGCGTTCGAGAAGCGGCCCGATGTCTGGACGGGTCCAGAGTAGCGCCAGGACGAGTAGGACGGCCCCTCCGAGCCCTACACCCATCGCCAGCCGGTTCTTCCTCGGGACCACACCGTCCACCGCGCCAGGGGCGCTGATGTGGAGCACGGCGGCGACCACCGACAGAAGACGGATCGGCGCGTAGATCTCGGAATTAACGAACCAAGCCGGCATCCCGGCGAGCCGGAAGACGACCGCCAAGATCGCCTGTCCGTCCGTCGAGAGCCACGCCAGGACGATCCCGACGATGAGGAAGTCCGTTCGCTTCGGCTGCTTGGCCTTCAGCGCCACCCAGGCATCCCTGCCGTAGATGTAGACTACCATCGTCGCTGCAGCCGCCTGCATGACGCCGATGGCGATGTTCATGTCCGAGTTGGGGACGAAGGCGTTGATGATGCCGTAGATGACGGCCAGGAACAGCACCGTCAGCCAGATCGCACCGCGGATCTGCTCAGGTCGGTCGTCGTTGTAGATCACGATCCTGCATCCCTACTGCGCTGGCGCTCCATGCCTCGGAGCATGTCGTCCACCAGATGGACGACCTCACTGGTTTGGCCGGTGTGGACCTTGGCCTGTTGCTCGGCTGTGCGCTGCCGAATGGAGACCTGATCGACCTTCAGCCGCTTGGTCTGGGCGTCGGCGACGCGCTGGACATCCTTGCCCGCGGAGCCGGCACGGTGCTGCGCCGAGTCGTAGCGGGCAAAGGCTGCATCGACCCGATCCGAGGGGTCGTCTCCACCAACGCGCCAGTTGAACAAGAGCATGATGCGCCTCCACCATTTCATGGGGCGCCCCCGTTTGGGTCGCGTTTGACGGCCCCGGCGATCATCGAGACGGCCTGGCTCAGGTTGGCGAGCTTGTGGCTCGCTTCCTGGCCCTGAAGCGCGATCTGATGAGAAAGCTCGCCGACAGTCTGCCCGCGAGCCTCGAGCGTCGTCTGGACGCCACGCATGGCGGCGGTCAGGCCATCCACGGCCGTCTCACCGGCCTCGATTGCCTTGATCAGGCGATCCCGGTCGGCGAGCGTCACGTCATTGAGCTTCTGAAGCTTCCGGTCCTGCGCTCGGATGACGAAGCACAGCCCGATGATAGCGAGGATGAGCAGGACACAGACCAGGCCGAGGACGCCCCGGTCGAAGAACTGATCTGCGCCTTTGGCGGCGACTTGCTCGACAGCTCCCACGGGCTAGCGCCGCGTCGCCGCCGGCAGAAGCGCCGTGATCTGGCTCTCCTTGATCTGCGAGGAGCGCGAGGAGCCGAGCCAGAAGGCGATGGCCGTGCCAAGCGCGAGGTTCGATGCGCCGTAGGCTTGGCTGAGAAGCTGATAGACGCGCTCGGGGATCTCCGCCTGAACGAAGTAGAGGGCCACAGTCAGCGTGATCCACGCGACGAAGATGAGCAGCGTCACGATGGCCGGCATGTTCGAGACCCAGGAATGGGTCTGAGCGAGCGCGATCTGCATCGTGCGCGCATTGGCGATGTCGGCCAGTTCCGCATCACGCGCCCTGGTCTCCGCTTCGATCTGCGCCAGCTTCACGGCGGCAGCGCCGGGGTCAGCCTCGATTGCGCTGGCTACGGCCTGTGGGGTTGCCTCTACGCCCAGGGCAGCGGCGATACCCTTACCGACAAGCCCGCCGATGGTGCCGCCCAGCGGGCCACCGAAGAGGCCACCGAGGGCCGGAAGCCCGATCTGTGCGAGCTGTCCCGCGATGGATTGCCAGCCGTCCATGTCACGATGCCTTTTTGGTGAAGAGGGAGCGAAGCGAGGCCCAGAAGCCGCCTGTCTGGACCGTCGGCTCCGGCAGCGGCTTCGCAGGCGTCAGCACGCCACTGTTCCGAGGCGCGGGCTGGACGAGGGGGCCGGCAGGGGTAGAGGCAGTGGCAGAAGCGACCGGCGACGGAGCGTAGGGCTGGGTCGAGAGGTCGCCGGGGGTTCCCTGCGACCGCGGCACCTTCACTGTCAGCGGAGCCGTTGGCGCATTGGTGATTGGTTGGATCGGAACCGGCTTGCCGACAGCATCCTGCTCAGGCGTCCAAGCCGTGTCTTTGATCTTCGACCACTTCGCGAAGGCCGCGGCGAGCTTCGTGTGGTAGCCGTGCTTCGCGTAGGACGCGCCGTTGGACGTTGCCACGGCCAGCCTGAGACCGGACGAAGGCGTAGACCTCGGCAGTGAACCCGCTCGAATCGATGCCCCAATCCCGAACGGCGATCTCGGTGCCGCTGGCATGGTCCCAGGTCTCCGAGAACATTGCCTCGAGCTCTTTCCAGACCTCAGGGCGATTAGTTGCGCCGATCAGCACGCGATGCTCGATCAGCCAACGCTCCCGGTTACGGCCGAAACCCCAGACACCAACCTCCAGCCGGTCCTTCTGAACGTCGACGCCGCCGAATAGGACCAGAGCGGCCAACGAGACCGTCCCGGAAGGATCCGGATCGCGGCGAGCGTAGACATCCTCCCATTCAGGAGCTTCGGCGCCTTCCTTCCACGTCCTGGCAAGCTGTGTGTTGAAGAAGGTCCCCAAGGCGCCCGGCCCTCGCCGTAGTGCGCGCGCGAACTTCGCCACGGTTTGAACGATTGATTGCTTCGGTGCGTACAGCTTCGACGCCTGAAAGCCGGCGTGCTCATTCGGCACTGCCTCTCCGCCGCAATGGGCGCACAAGGCCCTCCGGACCCCAAAGGCTGTTGCCGCCCAGCGCTCAGGGGCCTGTCGCTCCCCACAACAACTGAAGGTCTTGGTCTGACGCCACTCGATCCGGCGCAACGCTACGAGGCGCTGCGACTCGGTCCAGGGCTTTTCACATGACACACACTCGATGCGGGCGGTTGAAGAATTGATCTTCCCGCCGTCGTCTTTCTCGAAGCGGACCCGATCCCATTCGAGGCTCTGCCAGGTCTGGCAATGCGGGCATTCGACGAAGGCCTTACGCTGATCGCCCTCCTCGTAGGAGGCTTCGATCGCACTCCGGCCCGCCACGGTGGGCGAACAAGCGAGGACGGTAAGGCTATTCGTCGAGAACTCGGCCTGGCGCTCCTCGGCGAGGTCGATCGGAGGGCCTTCGCCGCCGGCGGAGAGCGGATATTTGTCGATCTCGTCACACACAAGTAGCCGAATCGGCCGCATCGCAAGGTTGGTTGGGCTGTTCGAGCCGACGAGCGTGATGTGCCCGCCGGGGAACTGCTTGTGCGTGAGGGTCGCGCCGGCGTCCTTGGCCTTGGCGTCGCCGAACAGCTCGCGCAACACCTTCGTGTCGCGGATCATGGGCGCCAGCCGGTCCTTCGAAAAGGTCTCTGCCGCATCGTCCTTCGGCAGGACCCCAAGGATGGGGCAGGGATCGACGTGAATGAACCGTCCGAGGATGTTCTCGATCACGGTCGTTTTCAGTAGCTGCGTACACGCCATCAGCGTGATCTTGCTGACGCCGGGCTCCGTCGCCGCGAGCATCGGACCACGCGCCACCTCGACGCGCGAGGTGATGAACTTGCCGCCGTTCGACGATTCCTTGCTGAGCTTGCGGAACTCCTCCGCCCACTCGACCACGTTGACCTGAGGGGCGGGCCTCGTGCCTGCCCGCCAGTTTCGGAGAAGGCTCTCAAGGTCGAGGTAAGGTTGCTTCCGGCTCTCCGAGCTCGTCGAGATGCTTCTGGACATACTCGGTCAGAACCATGGTGAGCTTGCGCGCATCTATCTTAAGCTCATCCGCCATCTCAACTGCGACACGCGCCGGCCATGACTGCCAGGCGTCGCGGATATCACGAGCAGTGTCGAAGAAGAGTTTCTCAGCCGCCTCGCGATTGACGAGGCTTCCCTGCTTTAACTCGTACTCCTGCTTGCGCTGCAGTCCGAGGAAGTTCTCCTTGCGCCGAACCGCCTCCTGAAGGTCGAGGTTGGGATCGTCTGGGTCGAAGTCGAGCGGGTCGTCTTCGACCTCGGATGCCGCCGGCGGTGCGAGTGGAATTGCTGCTGCAGCCCTCGACGGAGGGCTTGCGCTGGCCTTACGAGGCGCTCCCGTCTGGGCGTTACCGGTGTTACCGGGGGCGGCCCGGATTGGTCGGTGGGTAACACCGCCGCGATAGGTGGCAGGGCGCTGATCCAGGCTCCATTCCGACGCTTCAACGTCGATCAAACCTACATCAGAAACTACCAGTAACCCTTTCTGTTTCCAGCCAGTTACCGCCTTACGGGTGACCCCGCGCCTACGGGCAAAGTCGGCTTGACTGAGAAATTTCGGGCCGCTCGCATCGCTCATCCCGGCTGTTACCTGTTACCGCGTTACCGGGTTTTCGGACCCTGGCGCTAGGAACATTGGGGGCCCCGACCACCCGTATAGGGTTAGAGGCCACAGGGTCCCCGCCGCTCGGAGCGGCGCGGTTTGATTGGTCCTACTGGTCAGCGCTATTGGGGGAGCCGCTGGCTACGGCATCTTCGCCTTTATCTTGCCCGCTGGCCTCACCGCCTACCTCGCGGCTATGGCCGCGCAATTCGCTAGGGCGCATCGAGTTAGCGCCCGAAGGAAGTCCGCATAGATGGCGAGCGGTGAGGCTCAATCATTCCGCATCTCGCTCATCCGATGTCTTGATGCGAGGCTTAATGGAAGGGAGGGAGCGATGCGATCTGATCCCGAAACGATGAACGAGCAGTTCCGGGCGGACTGGTCACGGTTCCATCCAAACCAAGAGCCAATAGGATGGCTTCTGAGGGCCAGACCAATTCCCTGGGTCCGATTTCATGCTCTTCCTGAATCCAAGCGCTATGCCGAGGATGCAGCCGAACGCGCGACGATACTCGCCCGAGCATATATTCTTGCGGCCGAGGTGCTTGGCGAGGGCGCATCTTGTTGGATGATCGCGTCTTATTATTGGTTCGGAGAGAAAGCTGCGGAGGGCGAGCCTACCTTGGAGTGGGTGTATGACGATGATGATGAGGATCTCGGCATATTTCGTAGCGAGGTCAGCTTGACCGAATGGCGTTCAGGTGCACACGACACGTCACTTAGGGCGATTGCCGAAGGGCAAACAGCTCATGAGGTTTGGATGGCCAGAGCCACGGGGGAGATCTTTGCGCCATACGATGGCGGCTTTGACCTTTTCCTCTCTGACTGGACGCGCGTGGCCGTCCTGAAGACAAAATGGGCCAGCTGGCTTTCCTCATATCCTGGAGGTTTATGAGGTCGATCTGCCGCCCATCTTTCTCCGGCTTCGCCACACAGCAGGTGCCGGAATGGCCGTGCGAGTGTCTAGGGTTCCGAGGCGAGGCTTTAGGGTGGTGAGGCGGGGCATCACTCGCGCCCGTTCAGCGCTTGGCCCGCATCACATCCGATGTTGATGCCGAACTCGATCTCTGCCGTGATCGGTACCTGCGGTGCGATGGGCCACTTCCGCCAACG
This sequence comes from Methylobacterium sp. WCS2018Hpa-22, assembly GCF_031843785.1. Taxonomy (NCBI): domain Bacteria; kingdom Pseudomonadati; phylum Pseudomonadota; class Alphaproteobacteria; order Hyphomicrobiales; family Methylobacteriaceae; genus Methylobacterium; species Methylobacterium sp. WCS2018Hpa-22. The sequence continues at coordinate 44,461 of NZ_JAVTJA010000005.1, read as the reverse complement.
CTGCATGGACTGATAAGTCAGGGATCAACGAGGAGAAGAGTTTTATGAAGAAGCTGATTCTGATGGCTGCTGCCATGGTCGTGATGAGCTCGGCCCCAGCGCTGGCAATGGATTGCTGCGGCGGAGCCAAGGGTAAGGCGCCGATGTGCGGCAAAGGCTCGATGGCGATGGGCCATAGCGGGATGAAGGCCAGGAAGGGCAGCTGCTGCTGCGAGGGCATGTCCGGTGGCATGAGTAGGAAGCGTGCCTAGTAGCGGAACCCCGGAGCTCAGTGCCCTTCCTGGATGACGTCAACGGGTGATCAAACGATGCCTGCTTCCGAAGAACGGATAGAGGAAGCGTAGGTTCGCCTGCCGGCCAGATCAGCCCTTCTTCTTGTAGGCCTGGATCGCGTTCTGGCATCCCGGCGACAGCTTCGACATGTTCTTTTGGAAGCAGGCCTGCGTCTCGGGGCCATCCTCGGGGGGCATGCCGGCGCAGAAGGTCGTGAAGTCGCCAGCGCATTGCATCTGTAAAGCGGCCTTGTCCTCAGCGGACATTGGTGCGGCCATCGCGGCACTGGCCGCAGCGGTCGCGAGTATGAGGCTCAACCCAAAACGTCCGATCATGTTCTGCTCCCTCGACCCCAGATGCTGAGGGTCGAAGCTAAGAACTCTGACTTGGGCTGAACCGTTGCACCTCCGATAGCCGCCAGCCCTTTGACCGCGCGAGACACGGTCAGGCCTGCCTTCTCGGCTCTGATCGCATGCACTCCTTTAAGCGAGCGCGCCGGGGAAGATCCTCGGCCTCACGCTTGCGTCGCTGCTCATCCTCACGGCAGCGGGTGAATATGCCGAACATGCGGCCTTACGAAGATGTAGCGTTCACTTTTATACTTAAGTACCGTGCGGTGATCGTGGCATTATTACTACGCGTCGGTAAAACTTCAGTACCAGGAACGCGCTCGCCCTACGAATTTCCGGTGCTCACTCCTGACGACTGGATAGAGTACGGCGGATGCGTTCTAGGAACGTGCGGGAATTTGTGGCAATCCTCGAATGCTGTGACCAGGCGGTGATTCGCTACATACAGCAGGTAAACAGGCGCGAAAGACTGTAAGCCTCGCTGCTTTCAAAGGGGGGGTAAAAACATGGCGACAGTGATTTCTTATATCGCGGCCGACGCCAGGACGTTTAATCTATACGAATTTATTGACGAGAATCCGATCTTCTCGGCTCAGAAATCAACAAGCTATAAAATTGCTTTCGGCGAGAGCCAGCAATCCATCGTAACTGGCGTGGGCTTTGAGTTCGATCCCACCTTTGGCTATCCCACTGCAGGTACCACTACAGCTGCATCGACTTATGTGGGAGGCAAAATCGCGGCCAAACTCACCGGCTTAAGCATAACGACCGAGCAGGCGAACCAGTACATTGCCTCCAACAATCCTGCTGCCGTCAACAAGGATTTGTTTAAGGGCGCCGATACAATTGTTGGGTCAAAGTTCAACGACTATCTCGATGGCTTCGGTGGCAATGACTCCGTCACGGGCGGCCTGGGGCGTGATTCTTTGAAGGGCGGAACCGGCGCCGATACGTTCATTTTCAAGACGCTGGCCGACAGCACCGTGTCGAGCACCGGACGCGATACCATCCTCGACTTTCGTCAAAGCCAAGGCGATAAGATAAGCGTCAAATCTATCGACGCGATGTCCAGCTCCACTATCAATGAGGCTTTTCACTTCATTGGCGACAATGGTTTCACCAAGCACGCTGGCGAGCTGCGAGCTGTGATATCGGGTACCAATACAATCGTCAGCGGCGACGTCGACGGCAACGGCCAAGCTGATTTCTCAGTTCTGGTTAAGGGTATTGCGGAGCTTCACGCGGCTGACTTCATCCTTTAAATAAAATCTTCTTCGCCTAAGCTTAATGAGATGTCCATGCTGTCTACAGCATGGACATCTTCGCGAGCTTAGTGACCTAACCCCAATGCTCCACTCAGCTTAACGCTTCGATCTACCGCGGCCCTGAACCTGGAGAAACGGGGTGGAACCGTCCTCGACATATTTAAGCAACGCTTACCGGCTATCGAAGACGCGAACTCACTCCTGATTGGATGCATGAGATGCGAACGATTGCCCATCCCTTCCGATGGCTGCTGGCCCTAATCGCCCTGATGATGTCGCCAACGATGGTGGACAATCAAAACGCAGCCGATGATTCAGAAACGAGCGCTATCGAAGAGACCGTGGGCGAGGTCGTTTTCCGCCATTACATCTGAGGCAGCCGGCGCTTCCGCATCGAACTCTGATGATTGCCAGAGCGGCGTTCCTGCGGGCACAGTGCGTGCCGGCATGATGGTTGAAGCGGTCGAACTTTGTTCGAATTCGAGTAGTACCCCAATGGGGTCAGAGATGTTGAACCAGCCTCCAAAGTGGAGAAGCGGTCTCACCCGTCTCCGTCGCGGCTTAACATCGATCCCATAGTGGGAGAGTACAGCGGCGTCTGTTCAGCAAGTTGGAATACTACAATAGTTGGACTTGCGCAATGTTCAACTCGATGGGCGAGGCCCGCCCAAACAGCGAAACTGACACGGCAATCCGGTCATCCGGCAGAATCCGCTCCACAGTTGCGGGGAACGAGGCGAACGGCCCGTCGGTCACCATCACGCCCTGTCCGATCTTAATCCCGACCGGCTCTACGATCTCGCCTTTGGCGATCCGGTCTACGAACCGCTGTAGGCCCTCTGCATCGAGCTGGGCAGGCTTGAGCACCGGTCCAGAGACATTCCCCTCCAGTGACTTGTCCTCGACCGGGTAGCAGACGATCTCGGCGACGCCTGGCCGGTCTCTGGCGATCGCGAGATGAGGTTCATCCTTCACCCCAATGAACACCGTGCGGATCAGCATCGGCGTGCGCCGGACAACGCGCCGGCCGCGTCGCACGACGACCTCCGAGGCGCGTGGCTGATACGTCACCACCTCAGCCGCCTGTAGCGCCTCCAGGGCCCGCACGCCCATGCGTGGCACCGTCTTAGCGATGTACCAGCACAGGGTGGGGTCGATCGTCGGCGAGGCCACACCGCAGATTGGATCGGCAGCGCTGCGTGCGCTAGCTGCGGAAGATCCCATGCCCAGGCCTGCAGCGGTTCCAGCTGACGCACGGCGTTCAACCCTCCGTTCCTGTCGAAGCTGACGGCGCTGTCTCTCACGCTGCCGCTTTCCCTTGGTGCGAGCCATGGAGTTCTCCCTTGGAATCGGATGGGGTGCGTTTGTGGCTCAGGCCACGAACTGGCGGAGCTCGTCGTCAAACATCAGGGACACGTCGCCGATCTTGCCGGTCTCGTGAAACTTGACCTTGCGGATGCCGACATTGGCGATGCGGTCGTGCGGCGAGGCACGGTGGATCACGAGACCGATCTCGGCCTTGTTCGCCCAGGTCGCACCGTCGGCGATGTCGTAGAGAGACATCGGTTCTCCGCTCCGGACCGAGAGGCCGGCAGACTTGGTCGGGTGAGCCACCACGACGGTGCAAACGTCGTAGCTATGCGCGAACCGCTTCAGCAGCCGGATGGCTCTGTTGGTGTAATCGGCGACGTTCTCGCCGGGCCGGCGCTTGTGCTCGACCTCGTTCCAGGGATCGAGGAGGAGCATGGAGATGCCCTCGCGGACCACAGCGTCCGCAGCCCTATCGATTACCCACTGAACGTCGGCCTCGGTGTCCTCATCGTCCGGAGCAAGGGCGATGAAGACGAAGTGCTCATCGATGAAGCGGCGGCAGCCATCACATTCAGGCTTGGTCCAGAGGTTGCGCGGCTTCTGCAGCATGAAGCCAAGCAGCATGTTCTCCAGGATCGGCCGGACATGCATCTCGAAGGAGGCGATGGCGATCCGCCAGTTATGCCCCGTCGCCATGTTCATCGCGATTTGGGTCATCAGGGCAGTCTTGCCGCCACCGGGCAGTCCGCTGACCACCACGAAGGCTCCGCGGTAGAGCCGCATGTGATGGTCGAGTTCGCGGAATCCGGTGGTCAGGGCAAGGAGGGGAGGACGCTCCGGAAAGTCGGAGAGCTTGTAGAGGCCTTTCACCGGGAAGGGCTTCGCCTGTTCGATACAGGCCATGACGGCGTCGGCCCCGAAGTGCTGGAGCACCTCGTTCAGATCCTTCACCGGCCGGAGCACGCCGTCTGCATCCGCCACGCAGGGCTCGGCTGGATAGCTGACGAGGCAGCAACGGGAGCGGCCGAGCCGGCGGGCCAGTTCCTGTCCGAGGCGGCGGCCCGGCTCATCGTTGTCGACGGCAAGGACGAACCGCTTCACCCGCTTCAGGCGGTCCCAGTTGTTGAAGACGTAACGGTATTTGTCGTCGTGTTCGGGCACCACGTCGTCAGCATTGTCTGGCACCTCGACGAGGTTGCCCTGCTCGTCCCGTGCTGGAGGGGCGCCGTCGGGCACGGAGACGCTGAAAGGGTGACCAGACTGAACGGCGGCGACCGTGTCCAATTCGCCCTCGGTGATGACCACCGGTGCCTGACCGTTCTGAACGGCCGGGTCGTCGAGTACGGCGACGTTGAAGAACGTCTTTCGAGCACCGGCACGCTGCCAGAACCGTTTCTTGCCGGCGGTGTCCCGCCCCCGGTACTTGGCGTTCACCTCCTCGCCGCCGTCGATGTACGGGAAGACCAGGATGTTGCCGGCGGCGTCAGGAACCGGATCGCCACCCTGAGCGCGCTTGGCGCTGTAGATCCCCAAACGTGAGGCGGTCTCGCTGTCGAGGGCCCGGCTTTCGAGCCAGGCGATTGCCGTTGGGTTGAGGCTCATCGCTGAAATACTTTCCGCCGCTCAGATCGCAGTTGAGGCATCGAAACCCGACGCCACCGGCGTCGATCGTGACGCCCAAGGAACGGCGTCGGCGGTTGGCGGCGTGCTTGGCGCTGACTGAACAGCGAGGGCAGATCGCGTAGTGCCGGCCGGGGGATGTCGACCGCAGGATGATCCCGAATTCTCCGAGGATCTCATCGACCGATCTCACGGCACGTAGCCGCAAGGCCTCGGCTTGGGCGCGTTTGCCTTGGCCTCGGCATCGGCCCTGAAGCGCTCGACCGCGAGCCGCGCCTCCCGATCTCGCTTGGCCAGTGCCCCTGGCACGGCGAAGAACCAGCTCGTCTGGTCGCCGGCCCACCCGGTCAGGCCCGTCAGCTCGGCTCGAAGGTTGATGCTGGGGAACGCGGCTTCCCATTTTCGGAAGTCGGGCTCGTTGAGCCGGATGACGCCACTCTCGAAAAAATATCGTTTCGCCCCCGGCGCCGATCGCGAAGCGGCGGCGCGAGTGTCAGGCTCAGGTTTTTCAGGAAGAGGCAGAACGGTAGTACCACCCTCCTCTTCTATCTGGATTCTGGCTTCTGGATTCTGGGCTTTATCCTCCCCCTTATCCGGGGGGTTAACCCCCTGGTTAAGGTCGGGGTTACCCCCTCTTTTACCATTCTCCTTATCTTTCAATGCCTTGGCATTGTCCCGAACCATTCTGCGGCTGTAGATCGTTCCGTCTGCCGTGACCGAGTAGATGCCGTGCAGCGCCAGAGTTGCGAGAGACTTCCGGCATTCTTTGAGGCTCATGCCGACCATCCGGGCGAGGTCGGAATCGGTCAAAGGACGGCCCATTACGACGAGATGGCCGTATGGTTCGGCGTTGTGCATGATGCACAGCATCTCCATCCAGAGGCCGCGCGCAGCCATCGGGCAAAGCCTGAGCGCCGGCTTCGAGAGCCAGTCCGACGGATAGAATTTGATCCAGGGGGCGCTCATCGATCCGCTCCCGCGTAGCTGGTGAGGAATTGGAGCGCTTCTTGCGCATCGCTTCCCGCGTCGAGGAAATTCAGCAGCGTCAGACGTTCTTCGTCGGACACGTCATTGAGGGCCAGGACGGCGTCCAGCTGGGCCAGCAGGCCTGTCAGCGCCTCGGCCGGGGCAATGTCGTACCAGCCCCTGCCCAACGCCTTCGAGAGGTGATGGTCCGCGAACTTGCCCTGAAGCAGGTGGGCGATGATGAGACCGTCCGGAAACCGCACGGCATGGATCAGCGTGGCCTCAAACGGACAGCAGGCCTGGATGGTCGCCATTTCGCCCGAGATATCGTCGGTGACCCCGATTCGGACGGGAGCATGCATGGCGACGCCGACACGGCGCGCGATGAGATAGACATGCGTGGGTCGCCGTTCCCGCGTGACGTCGGTATCGGGGGTGGATCCGATGCTCATGCCGGTCCTCCACCACGCACGCGTCCACGGAAACGGATGTTCTCGGCGCTGAGCCGGGCGATCTCGTCTTCGAGGTCGAGCTGCTTTCGTTCGTCGGACGCCAGATGCGCCCGCATGAACGCGGTGTAGGCGTCGACCGCCGCGCGATGGTCAGCGATGTCCTCGCTCTGATGGGCACGCCGCTTGGCGTCGACCCAACGATCGAAAAGGGCACTCCGATACGCCTTCACGCGCTCGGGGATGGGGGGTGACGAGACAGCAAGGGGCATCGGCCAAAGCTCCGAGGTTCGGGAGCGCCGTGTTCGGGCGTGAGGGATGAGGACGGCGAAGCGCTACGAGCGGGTCAGGCCGGCGGCGGCTGGGCGTGGGTCAGTGGGATCACCGCTCAGTGTCCCTGATCCAGGGGGCGATCATGATCGCGAGGCCCGAAGCCCAGCGCAGGATCATCCGAGCGATCCACGTCCGGGCCCTGAAGGCCCAGGGCCGCGTCGGCGGTGGCGAGGAGGGAAAGGACGGACCTGTGCTCATTGCGCGCCTGCTCCGTTGCACGAGCGTCTCGCGCTGCTTCTCTGAGGCGATCCATCTCTTCGGAGCGGATCGAGCGGGCTTCGTTGTGCCAGATGCCCCGCACCCGGCGGTCGTTCAGTCCCGTGGTGCGGGCCACACGGGATAGCGCAGCTTTCACGTTCTCGCCGAGCCGCATGGGGCCGGCGATCAACTCCACCAAATAGCGGGCTTCAGCCTGAGAGCTCATGGCGACAGCCTCGTCGGCCTTGGGTGATTTACCCGCGTTCTCGGGTGACTTGCCCAACATCTCGGGTGGCTCCTCTGGTCTTGTGGTGTTCGACCACGACGGGAGACCAGAGGATGAGAAGCGACGTTGGGGGTCGGAACGAAGGACAGACTGACGGACGCGGCGCCTTGGCGGGAGAGCGCGGACGGCAGGAACAGGATGGGACGAGCGGAAACGATCACGACACGGCCTCCGCGGGAGCGCGGCGGTTCGTCAGCGGCTGCAGATCAGCGGATCTGACCCTGCCGCCGGTGACCTCCTCGATACGGGCGGCAACCCGCACCGAGGGGCCACGGGTCCGGAAGCGCAGCTTTCTTACGCCGTACTCGGAGATGTCGCCGATCTTCTCGGCCATCTCCGAGTCGGACAGGTCCTCGGACCGCATGAAGTCCTTGAGCAGCATCAGGCAGCGAGCCTCCCTGCAGGGGGAGAGGGCAATCGAAACAGACGTCCACGTGACGAGGAAGGAAGGCCCCAATGGGCACGCCGGAAGAAGAGATGTTCGATATCCAGCTGGAGAGTATCGAACGGGAGTTGGACGTCGATCTCGGTGGGGAGACGCTGGAGATCGAATTCGCGTTCAGCCGTACTGGCTGCCGGGGGCATGCGAGGGTCAGCATCGAGGCGGATTCGGTGACCACCACCGAGATCGTCCCGTTCGGCATAAGCGACCTGCATCTGGCCTTCGCTGCCCTGGCGGAACAGACGAAGGCGTGGCGGATCGAACCGATCGCGCGTGGGTGACCCAGGCGAACACGTGCGTAGCTGCGTTCCGAATCCCGCTCCCTCCGTTAGGATACTGACGCCATGGATGCTCTGAGCGAACCGTGGACCACCTATCGAAGCGGAGATCGTGAGGAGCGATCTGCCGGAGCCAACACCGTGACGCGAGAGACCGTCGCCGACGCCCTGGCGGTACTGATGGTGGACTTGGCCAGGCACGACAGCAGGTAAGTGACCTAGGCTTGCAGTCCGTTCGCCCGCTTGATGGTTCCTGGTCCAATCAACGGGCTTGGACGGCACCTGCGCTTCGCACCGCCATACTTGCAGCGGTCCCGGTGTGCGGTCGCGGCGGAACGACCCCGTTCCGGATCCGCCGGTACCGGTCACTGCTTCCCATCGCTGAGGTATTCGACCGACGTCGGCGTGAGTGTGAGGACCGGTTCTGGGTCAAAGAACTCTCATCCGCGCGCGCCGAAGCTCGGGAAGCACAATCTCTCGCCGAACTACGGCTCCACTCGCTAACCGCCTCAACACTAGATGGCCTTGCGACGATCGTCCGTAACATCAACGCCCCCAACTGGGATGGGCTGCCCAAGATTTGGGTTTCGCTTCTGCTCAGCGCAGCAAAGATCACCGGTACCAATCTTGGCATCCCAGCATTTGACGTGAAACGCTGGGTCTCCGAGTTCGAAGCCATTGGTGGTCGTATTGTGCCCCCCAGTCGATACGGCGCTGGCGGAACTTCCTGGCCGGTCGACAGTGCGCACACGCCCGAAATCAAGCAGACGTTCAAACGTTTGTCGGACGAGCGGGAAGCCAACAAAATCCGAATCCGCCTTTTCATTGAGCGCGGCGAGGTGGTGGCATGACCGCCTCTCCCGTCATCACTCAGGAACTACGGGCTCTCCTCGTCTATGATGCTCTTCCGAACGGATGTATCGCCAAGCCGGTGAAGGATGGGGGCCTTGCCCCGCACCTGCACCCCGGCGAATTTGCAATCGTCGACACGACCGACTGTGACCCGGTTCACGGCGAATTGTACTTCGTCGCATGGATGGGACGAGCGGCCGCCAATGGCAGCGAAGACGGCGATCTCGCTCAGGCTTACCGCCGCGAGCTGAACAGCGATGGCACCGCGTGGTGGGTCGGCTCGATGCGCCGGCAGATATCAGCTGAGGATCGTGCCCGTGCCATCGCTAATCACGACTGGAGCGCGTTCGGCTGGTCGAATGGCCCCTATAAGGAAGGTGCTTTGGAGCGCCAGATAAGAGGCCGCGTCATCGGCATCTTGGCTCCATCATTTGAAGAACCCCGCAGGCTGACGGGAGGCGTGGCATGAGCGCTCAGACATCAGACCGGGCCATCGAACTCGCGCAGGCCCTATTGGAGGAAGACACCTCCGAACTGTTCGGCGACGACGGCGGGGCCGCCTTCCGCACGTTTCTTGATATCCGGTTTCGCGGGATCACCAGGGAGGACGTACGTCGCGGCGTAGAGATCGCGACCGAATGCGTTTTGGTGGATGGGATGCCGGCATGAACGGGGCCCGCTCCCTCCCGACCACTGACATCCGCGGGGTGAACACCATCTTGCTCCGCGACGGCTCCGAGATCCGGCTGGAGGACATCCAATCCTCCGCGCAGGGCCGGGCCATTCTCGACGAGATCGATGGCGCTATCCTCGCGATCGAGGACCAGATCACCCTCGGATTCGAGAGCGATGATCCATCGTGGAAGACCCGAGCCGAGATCGCTCTCAAGAGGAAGCGTCGGAGCCGGCCAGTGCTTCAAGCCCGCATCGGTGAACTCCGGCGCGCTGAGAAGGCGTTGGCGATCAAGGACACCCACGCCAACGCGACGACAAAGGTTGATGCCAAGCGGCAGGCCTTCGTCCACGCGGCCTACGAACTTCTCGGCCACGAAACCTGTGTCGAGGTCTGGGCCCTGGCCCAGGAAAAGCAGCCTGCGCTGTTCATGGAAGGGGGATCGTCATGATCCCTCACTCCATCCAGCCGAAGCTGATCAAGCTGCTCCCGCTCCTCGGCAGCGACAACGACGGGGAGGTGGTCTCGACGGTGCGGGCGATCGGGCGGACGCTCGCCTCGGCAGACGCAGACTTCCACGACCTCACCGACTCCCTGGTGAGGGCGAAGGTGGTCAACAAGCCGCTCTCCTCGGCCGAGGGCTACAACTACGCCGACACTTACCGAGAGGCGGCCTTCGACGGCCGGGATGACACCCATCCGAGATCACCCACTCGTCGTTTCGGCCTTTCCATCTGGCACCCGGAACAGGTGATCCCGTGGTGGGAGGTCGCCAAGCACTGCATCACCGAGAGTAAAGCGCTGCCGAGGAAGGTCGGCGGAAAATTCCTGCGGCCCGATGAGGTCGTGCTGCTCAAGCGCATCGAGGCGCACGAGTTCTGGCCGACCAACCAGGACGCCTCATGGATGGAGACCATTGTCGCTCGCCTCCATCAAGCGCGGGACTTCACGAAGCGGGAAAGGGCAAAGCCATGACGGCTCCCGATCCGATCCTGGCGGTGATCGCGGATCATCGCGCCGCCGACGACGCCCTGACCCTCATCCTCGAAACCTTGGATGAGGACGACGAGGAGGCGATGCGAGCCCATAACCGGGCAGCGGACCGGTGCCTCGACGCCCGCCGGGCCATGAACACCTTGGTGCCAGTGACGATGGGCGGCCTACAGGCGCTCGTCGCACACTACGTCCGATACGAGGAATACACCGACGGCTTCGAGCGTATCGGGGCAGCCCTGGAGGGCTGTGATTCCACCTTGCGACTTTCGATGCTGCGGGTCGAAATTATCAAGTCTGATCAGGATGTTGAGGTCGCGAATCGGCCGACCGTCCCTGACGTGATTTTCGCTCACCGTACCGCATGGGACGCCTTCCAAATAGCGCCTCACGAGGATGTCGATCTGGATGCCGCCTACGAAGCTCAGAGCGACATGCAAGCCGCCTTCGACCTGGTGCTCACCGCACCATGCACGGCCCGTATCGAGGCTCTTGCCCTCCGCGCTCACCTTCAATGGTGGCTCGCGGAGGAAGCCGAGCTCGCAGCCGATTACCAGCCGCAATACGCTATCGCGCAGGCTCGTGCGACGGAACTCGGCATGCTGCTTAATGGAGGCGTTCCATGACGGTGCCGACCCTTGACGACATCCGCGCCGCGTGGATGCGACTGCCGGCGAGCCAGCGCGACGAGATCGGCCTGCTCGCGGCCGACCTTGTCTTCCAGGGATACCTCTACGGCGATCTGGTGCCCGAGAAGGATCAGGTTCTGCCGGACCAAGACGCCCGCGATGCCGCCGGTGACCGGGAGAACGATCGCCTCAACGAGATCCACCGCACCGTGACAGGCGCGCTGCCCGACCTGTTCGGGCCGGATGGCGATCACCCGGCATGGGCGACAAATTCACATGGAGCGCGCTGATGCAGTCCGCCGAGACCGCCCGTCACATCGTACCGTTCCAGGTCGCCGCGCGCGAGCTAAGTCTTAGCCCGACCACCCTCCGTCGTATGTGCAAGGAGGGGCAGGGTCCGACCCTCCTACAGATCAGCACCCGCCGACTCGGCGTTCGTAGGGGGGACCTGGATGCCTGGGTCAAGACGCGCGAGCTGGGCGGCCAAAGGTGACGGGGATCCGACGCTTGGTATCTGTGCCTAATACATCCGAGCGGGATGGTTTGCGACGGTCCGCTTCGAATGGTTGCGCAAAAACAACACAACAACCGAACTCTGGTTGCTCGGTACTCCATACGAATTTTGGCAGAGCGTTCTCCGCAATTACGCCATATGATCCGTCAACGAGGTGGCGGTCTGTTCATAACAAATATGGGGTTGGGACGTGGTAGTTATTTCCAAGAGTGGGAATTATACGATCTCTAGCAGCTTCGGGCGAGAGGTTGTAGAAGGAAGCAGCTCAGCAGGAACCAACGGTCAAATTGTTTCATTTCAAATTGACCAAACAAATACCGTTTACAACAGCTTTTTTTGGAAAATTGTACCGATATCTGGCCAGTATAGTGATTTTTGGGAAGACTTTTTCAGCAACTATCCCGGAGGTGAGCCGGGAGACGCGTTCAGCTCTAGCGGATTTACATACGAAGGTTACTTGGATTTCAAAATTAATCCTGACCTCTTCGCAGAGCTGGATGAGAAATTCGCAATCAATTTTTATCTGTCTCCCGTCGATCCCAGTCGTGGCGTAGCTCCCGTTGCCTCAGCGACATTCACGATCATTGACGATGACCCCATTCGCGTTGTCGGTAACAACGCGGCAAATGTCCTGAAGGGGCAGAGTGGGTCCGATACTATCCTGGGCAAGGGCGGCGATGACACCCTCAGCGGAGGGCGCGGGGACGACCTCCTTGATGGCGGCACGGGTGCTGACAAAATGACCGGCGGTCTCGGCAATGATACGTTCGTTGTCGATAGCGTTCTGGATCAGGTCATCGAAGCGGCCAAGCAGGGAACTGATCTAGTCAAATCTTCTATATCGTTCACGCTTGGAGCGAACGTCGAGAACTTGACGCTGACTGGCGCTAGCGGTCTCAGTGGATACGGCAATGAACTCGCCAATATCCTAATCGGGAATGCCGGTAAAAACATTCTCGATGGTAAGGGCGGCATCGATACCATGCGCGGTGGTGCTGGGAACGATGTATATTATGTTGATCACGCAAAAGATCAGGTCATCGAAGCGGCGACGCAGGGAAGCGATAAGGTTATCAGCAGTGTAAATTATGCGCTAGCAACCGGGCAAGCGATTGAAACGCTTCAGGCTGCAACTGGAAAGGCCACCGTCAGCCTGACTGGCAACGAAAAGGCGAACGCGCTCGTTGGCAATGCCGGTGCGAACCGTCTCGATGGTGGTACAGGCAAGGACGTGCTGACCGGCGGAGCCGGGGCAGATACGTTCGTGTTTTCGACTAAGTTGAGCAGTACAAACGTAGATCACATAAGCGATTATGCGGCTACTGGTGATACCTTCGAACTTGCACAAGGAGTGTTTAAGGCGCTCGCGCTCGGTGATCTTGCCGCTAGTGCGTTCAAAGATATTGCTTCTGGCACTACGGATGCGTCAGACCGCCTCCTTTACAATCGTGGAACGGGTGAATTGTTCTACGATGCCGATGGGAATGGTGCTTCCAAGGCTATCCTTTTTGCCGTTGTTGATACAAAGGTCGCTCTAAATCACCACGATTTCTTCATCGCTTAAGACTGATATCGCAACCAGCGTCCGTCTCGGGAAAACCGGGGCGGACGTATCTGCTTAGTCGTGCATTCCTCTCGATTGCGGAAAGGTGTGCCGCCCACATATCCAGCGCGATCCGCTTCTCTGTTGCGTAGATCGCGCGATTGTAGATCCCGGCCACACCCGCGCGGTGGCCGGAAATGTGGTTCAGCACGGCCTCGACCACATGAGGCAGAACGCCGATCTCGTTCATGCCGGTGGCGGCCGTGCGGCGCAGATCGTGGAGTCGCCAGCCGGTGACGCCTGATCGCTTGTCGTGCGCAGCCTTCGCCCGTGAGAACCCCTGGAAACCGCCCTCCCCCTGACCGAACACTAGCGTACGACCTTCGAGTCGTGGTGCCTTGGTCAGCAGGCCCAGGGCAGCACCGGACAGTGGCACGTCATGCGGCAGACCGTTCTTCACCCGCTCCGCCGGTAACTTCCAGACCGCTCCGACCAGATCGATCTCGGCCCAGGCCATGCCAGCGACCTCGTCGCGCCGCTGGCCCGTCAGCAGTAGTAGCCGGACAATCCGACCGAAGTCGTCGTCGCGGCACGCGCCGAGGACGGCCTTGATCTCGTCCTCTGTCAGAATTCGGGCCCGCCTCTCCTCTGGCGCAGGCTTCGGGACGCCCACGACGGGGTTCATGTCGGCGGCGCCGGTCCCGATAAGCCACGCGAAATGAGCCGACAGCGCCGCCCTCGCGCGGTTGGCCGCGTAGGGGCCGGCATCCCGAGCGATCTCGGCGAGACGCGCCGCGACCTGCTTGCGGTCGATCGCGTGGAGCGGCGTCCGGTGGAGCGGCTTCCAGACCACCCGCATGTAGCGTGCGGCTTCGCTGAGGCTTGGCGTCCTTCGTGCGGTAATCGTCGGCGTCGATCACGACGACGTCGGCGCCCTGCCCGAGGATGAACTTATGGGCGACGCTGCCGATCTCCATTGTCCGGGTCGGGTCGCGCTCGTCCTCCGGCTGCTTGCCGAGGCGCGGATGTTCTGCCCATGCGTGTTCGGGGCTGTGCGTGATGAACAGCTTGGCGATCGACGACGAAAGGCTCGGCGCAGGTGCCGGGTCCGCGTGGTAGACCTTGGCCTCCATCCGGTAGAGGCCGGGCCCGGGCACCAGACCCTCGGTGTGCTCGATGATCTGCATGGCGATCACTCCGCAGCCGCGAGGAGACCGCCAGCGACGGCGCCGTCCTCGATGACGATGGCGGCCGACCGGCCGGACTGAACGACCTCGATCCAAACCTGATAGTCGGCGGCGGCGGCCATCTCCGCGAGGATGCGCATGGCGTCCTCGTCGAGGAGCGATCCATCCTGGACGCGAATCACGCGCAGCTTCGGGTTCATCGCGATGGCGATCGCCACCGACGTCCGCAGCTGCTCGGCGCTCGACGCCTGGTCGAACGGGATGCCGTCGAGGAGGATCTCGTCTTCCCCGAATCCGATGCCGGGCACGGGCATCTCGGCCTTGGCGATGGCCTCGCGACGCTGGGCGGTCCGGTCCTCGATCGCCTTGGTGAGGGCGGCGGCCTGGGTCTCGACGTCCTTCGACTGCGCCTCGATGCGATCCCGCTGCTCGCGCTGGGCGACCAGGGCGTTCACGCGACCGGCGTCGGCGATGCGCTGGCGCAGATCCAGGGTGTCGATGGGCTCGGGAAGCTGCTCGGCCTCGGCGAGCTGGCGACGCTTGCCGGCGGCGAGTGCCTCCGCCTCGGCGGCCTGGTCGTAGAGAGCCTGGGCCTGCGCCCGAAGATCAGCTCCGCGCGCCTCCATGCGCTCCGTTTCGGCGACGAAGGCCTCTCGGCTCGCCCGACGGCGCTCCACCAAAGTGTTGTGCTCGCCGGCGCGCTCCAACTCTTCGACGAGGGCCGCGTCGTCGATCCGCTCCGACGGGGCGTTCTCGGGCACGCTGATCCCGGCTGCCTGCGAGCGCAGGGTGCGCACCTCGCGGTTCACCTCGGTGCGCTTGGCGAAATCGGCCTTGTTCGCCTTGTCGATCGCGTCGAAGTCCACGCCGGGGACGAAGCGCTTCAACGCCTCGAGCTGGTCCTTCCCGTCCATGCGGGTGAAGCCCAGCGGGTCGAACGACAGAGCGCCGAGGAGGCTGTCGAGCATCCGCTGCGGCGAGGGATAGCGGGCCCCCTCCGCGCTCTCGACGAGGATCTTCGTGGGGAAGGTGCCGTCGTCCTGGCGCTTAAACGTGCGGGTGACCTTGATCTCGCCGAGGTCCAGGCGGATGCGAGCCTCGTTCTCGCCCTTGCGGATCGGCACAGCCTGGATGTGCGACGTGCCGGCGAGCGCCCACCAGATCGCGTCGAGGACGCTGGACTTGCCCTGCCCGTTGCGGCCGGTGATCTCGACGATGTTGCCGTCGGGCGTGATGGAGACGGCTTTCAGCCGCTTCACGTTCTCGGCTTGGAGTTGAAGGATCTTCATGGCGGGGCTCACTCAGCTGCGTCGGCATGGGGGGCAGGCCGAGGCGGAGGACGAGGAATCGGACGCCTTCGTCGACGTCGCGATTACCGGCATGGGCTGGGTCGAGATGCGGCTCGATTACGAGCTCGATCCCGACGGCGCCTATGTCGAGGACCGCGTCGACCCTCTTGAGATGGTCTGGGACTCGACGGCACGGAAGCGGAACCTCGCCGACGCCCGCCGGATCTTCCGCGCGAAGTCGATGGACCGGGCCGAGGCCGAGGGGCTGTTCCCCGATGCCGACCCGGCCGACCTCGATGCGGCCTGGGCCGAGGACCGCGACGGCGACCAGCATGCCGGCCTGCAGCCTGGTGACAGCCGCATCGACCGTCCCGGCTCCGCGCAGGACGGCACGTCGCGCGTGACCATCGTCGAATGCCAGTGGTGGGAGCGTCGCCGCGTCGTCGCCGTGACCGATCCCGGTACCGGTGAGGCGACCGAGATGGAGCCGGGCAAGGCCTCCGTCCTGGTGCGCCGCGCGGCCGCCATGGGCATCACCCTGCAGACCCACAGCATCACCAAGCGCGTCTATCGCCGGGCCTTCATCGGCGGGACTGTGTTGGAAGAGGGCGAGGCCCCTGCCGGCGACCGCTTCTCCTACGCCTGCATGACCGGCGACCGCGACCACAACAAGGGGACCTGGTTCGGCATCGTCCGGATGATGAAGGACCCCCAGCGCTACGCGAACAAGTGGCTGTCCCAGACCATGGACATGCTGAACCGCCAGGCGAAGGGCGGCATCCTCATGGAGACGGGCGCGGTCCCGGATCAGGGCGAGTTCGAGGCGAGCTACGCCAAGCCCGGTGCGGTGACGTGGGTGGCCGACGGCACGCTGATGAGCGGCCGGATGAAGGAGAAGCCCCTCCCGACGCTGCCCGCCGGCCATTACCAGCTCATGGAGTTCGCGATCATGTCGATCCGCGATTCCTCGGGCGTGAACCTCGAACTGCTCGGCCAGAAGCAACAGGAACAGGCCGGCGTGCTGGAGTATCAGCGCAAGCAGGCCGCGATGACGATCCTCGCCACCCTGTTCGATTCCCTGCGCCGCGCACGCAAGCATATCGGCAGGGTGCGCCTCTACTTCATTCAGAACTTCCTCTCGGACGGGCGCCTCGTGCGCATCGTCGGCGATGGCGCCACCCGCGTCGTCCCGCTGATCCGGGATCAGACCCTCGGCGATTACGACGTCATCATCGACGACATGCCGTCCTCGCCGAACCAGAAAGAGGTGATCTGGTCGACGTTCACCAGCGTCTTCCCGGTCATCAAGGACATGATCACTCCGCAGGTCCTTCTCGAGGTGCTGCCGTACTCGCCGTTCCCGGCCTCGTTCGTCGCCAAGATGCGCGAGCTGCTCGCACAGGCTCCGACCGATCCGCAGGCCGAGCAACAGCAACAGGTCGCCATGCAGACCGCCGTGGCGAAGATCCAGGACCTCACCGCCGGCGCCAACCTCAAGCAGGCCAAGGCCGAGCGGGAATCGGCGCTGATCCAGCACGATCACATCGACGGCTTCGCGAAGGTGGCGGCCATGGCCGCTCCGCCTGCCCAGCCTGTCGGCCCTCTCCTGGCCTGATCCTGATCGCCTAGCCGGCGGCGTCATGCCGGCTTTCGTACCCTTCACGTCACGAGGACACCCATGAACGACGATTTCAACACCTCCGCGGACAGCGGCGACGCCTTCACGGCTGAAGAGCAGGCTGCCTTCGACGCCTATGCGTCCGGCGAGCCCGCTCCCGAGGCCGCTGGCGCCGCTGAGCCGGTCGCTGGTGGCGATGCCGCCCCTAATGCCGCCGCTGCCGCTGCGGCCCCGGCCGAGGCCGCTGCTCCGGGCGATGTCGTCGACACCGATGCCGAGGACGGCAACGCGGACGAGAACAAGGGCAAGTTCGTCCGCCATGGCGCCTTCCACCAGGAGCGCGAGCGCCGAAAAGCCGTCGAGCGCGAGCGCGACGAGGCGCGCCTTCAGTACGCCCGCATGGAGGAGCGCCTGAAGGTTCTGACCGAGGGGGCAAGGCCCGCTGCCGCCGCGCAGGCCGCTCCCGAGCCCGAGACGCCCCCGGACCCGAACGAGGACATCTTCGGCTACGCCAAGTACCTGGAGAAGCAGATCCAGGATATCCGCACCGGTCAGACTCAGATGACCGAGGCGCAGAAGGCCGAGCGCGAGGCGCAGGCGCAGGAAGCCGAGCGCGGCCAGGTCCTGAACAGCTACCGCGGTGACGTCCAGCGCGTGATGGCGGCCCAGCCCGAGTTCGCGCAGGCCTACGAGCACCTGTTCCAGGGCCGGATTGCCGAGCTGAAGGTCTACGGCATGTCCGAGGCCGATGCGGTGAAGGCGGTCCGTGACGATGAGTTCGGTCTCGTCCAGGCCGCTATTGCCGCCGGCCAGTCGCCGGCCGAGCGCATCCTGCAGCTGGCGAAGGTCCGTGGGTTCGCCCCGAAGCCGGCCGAGGCTGCCGCTGCCCCGGCCGAGAGCCCCGCAGAGAAGGCCGCGCGCATCTCCCGCGGTCAGGCTGCGAGCAAGTCCCTGTCCGTCGCTGGCGGAGCGGCTGCCGGCGAACTCACCCTCGAGATGCTCGCCAATATGTCGGAGGCCGAGTTCGACAGGGTCTCCGCTCAGAACCCGGTGCGCGTCCGCGCCCTAATGGGAGGCTGAGACTATGCCACCCTTCGTGGAGGAGGACGTATCAACGTCGGTAGTTTAGCTGACTGCAACTCGGTTCGCGCCTAGCGTTGCAGACACCTAAGTTTTCCCACTGCAAGCGTCGAAAATGCCTTGGCCAAACGCGGAAGGTCCTGCCAAGGCCTATTGTGGGTTTAGGCGACCAGGAAGTCGAGGTGGGTCAGCGTCGTCGTGGCATGATTGTCAATAACGGCGAACTGGATCGCCTTGGCGGCGGTGCCGCTGCCATCGGCATCGTAGGACACAGCACCAGTTTTGTGATCGTAGAGAACGCGGTCGTTCGCATCGATCTTCGCGCCGGTGACGCCCAGGTCCTTGAACGCAGTCGAGGCGAGTGGACCGACCGAGAGAGCTGCGAATACGCTCTTCGAGAGCTGGATCGTATCGTCCATGGCCGAGAAATCGGTGATGTGGTCGATGTTGGTTGTCCCGAACTTTGTGCTGAACACGAAGCTATCATTGCCGGCTAGGCCTGTCAGCGTATCCGCCCCGAGGCCACCGTCGAGATGGTTGGCGCCGGTGTTACCCTTAAGAACATTGACGAGCGTGTTGCCGGTGGCGCTGAGGTTGCCGGCCCCGGTCAGCGTCAGGTTCTCCACGTAGAAGCCTGCCAGGGAGTAGGACACCGACGCCTTGACGAGGTCAGTACCGGCGGAGGTGCTGAGTTCGATGGCTTTGTCGCCGGTGTTGTCGACGATGTAGGTGTCAGAGCTCACTCCGCCGACCATGGTATCGGCGCCGGCCTTTCCGTCGAGGACGTTGGCGCCTGCATTGCCCCTCAGAACGTTGGCGAGCGAGTTGCCGGTGGCGCTGAGGTTGCCGGTCCCGGTCAGCGTCAGGTTCTCAATGTACTGGCCTCCCAGACCAAATGAGACGGAGGACTTCACTACATCCGTGCCCTGCTTGCTCAGCTCGATGACCTTATCGGCCTTGTTGTCGACTACGTAGGTGTCATCGCCAAGACCACCATGCATCACGTCAACACCGACTCCACCATAGAGCCGATCGTTACCAGCACCCGAAGCGAGAACGTCATCTTCGACACCACCCACAAGAGAGTCAGCGTCATTCGTTCCAATTTGAGTATTCAAGGTATTGAGTTCAATAATGAAGTTCCCCGTGGCATCTTTTACCTTCGCAACTAGATTATGTTCGCCCTGCGCAAGCGAAGCAGAAACAGAAAAATTTCCAGTTACCGCATCGGCAATTGTGTTAGATATTTCATTATCGCCATCGAAAAGAACAACTTCTGAACCAGCCAGCGCAATACCGCCGATGGTTGCTGCCAAACTGTTAAATGTATCTCCATTGATGCCGGTAAAAACTGTCGTTGCAGACGTGTTTAATATAGCATTATAGTCACTATAGCTTATTATTGTACCCATAATATTGAGTGTTGTGTCTTCCCCTATGATGCTGAGTAGACTTTTCCCGGCTATCTCTGATCGCTTAGCCCCTGGATCGTTAGTCTCAGGATCGCGGAAATCTGCGGTAAATACGCCCTGCTTTGCCGCGGTGGCGAAAGTAGCATCGAAGTTGTAGCCCCCTTCATAGTGAAAAACTGAGTAATAGGTAGGAGCCTGATCGGGGCCGCCTTCGTCAACAATGTACACTTCCGTTGGCACTATGCTCGTGAAGAAATTAGATCCAAAGAAGCTGTAGCCATCAAATTGAGGGCTAACATGCGGATAATAATCAGTAGCGGCTAAGCTATTTGTCGTAGTGGTTATAAGGGCTGGGTATGAATTTGAATAATTGGGGTATGAGATCGATTCTATAATTCCTATTGGAACTACTTGTGTAACCCTGAGAAGGTGCGGGCTAATAGGTTGATCTAGGTTGAGAAAAGATGCTATCGCGGTAGTCATTCGCCGATTCCCATAAAAATCAGTAACCACTAGTAATCGGAAAAATAAATATGTGTCAATACCGGATGTAAGCTGTCGACTGTTGAGGATTGGGTGTGACCGGACTGGCTGGCTTTAGCTTGTCGCAAACGGAACCGCGTCTGCGTTCACCTTACGTTGAGCATACGGTCTACATGGCGCTTCTAGTTCTGGAGACTGCCTGATGGTGTAAGCTGATGCTAATTTAATAACTCGATTATGCGAACCGCAATGTTTCTAACGCCCGACCCGCGAACGTCCGCTTCCGAGGACAGCATAGACCGGCAGCTACGGCAAGGTTGGGTCGGAAGCGGAACGTCCGCTTCAGGATGAAGGGTGAGGGTCCGCTCCCCACCCTGAGGAAGCATTTAAGGCCGTGTTGCTTCCAGCAACCGAGTACACTTCACTCTTGACCCGACGGGCAAAACCCGCGCATTAGGTACGCTGTCGCCAGCGCTGTGACGGTCCGCCCCGGACCCTCCCGCCGGCCTTTCTCCGATACCCCGATCCGACGTCTGTCCGAAGCCCGCATCTCGCGGGCTTTTTGCGTTCGCCGGCCCGGTTCGCCTGATCGCACGGCACGCGATCCGTTCGGCCTCGTCACGGTCTTCGCCTGATCCCCGGTAAGGATCCCGTCCGACCACCGTCCCCAGCGGCACCATGGGGCCCGGCTTCCGTCCGCGCGGCGACGCACAGCCCGCAACGCACCCCACTCCCCCCGGACACAAGCCCAGAAGGCACCCCCATGTCTTACACCGCATTTGCCGTGAACGACCCCCTGGCCATCAAGCTCTGGTCGAAGAAGCTCGCCACCGAAGCGAACAAGTCGATCGACATCGACCCGCTCATCGGCGAGGGCGACGGCGCCATCATCCAGGAGAAGACCGAGACCAAGAAGGGCAATGGCGACCAGGTCACCTTCGGCCTGCGCATGCAGCTCAAGGGCGACGGCTTCTCCTCCTCCGACGTTGCCGAGGGCAACGGTGAGCAGCTCGGCACCAACTCCGACAAGGTCACCATCGACGAGCTCGGCCACGTGGTCGGCTGCAAGTCCGAGCACACCATCGACGCCCAGCGCGTGCCGTTCAACCTGCGTGAGCAGGGGCGCGCCGGTCTCGCCGACTGGTTCCAGACCCGCAAGACGGTGTCGTTCTTCAACCACGTCTGCGGCTTCACCCCTGTGAACGGCCTGGCCAACGGCAAGAAGTTCAGCGCCAACAACGCTGTCACCGCCCCGTCCGTCGGTCGCATCTTCCGCCCGAACGGCCGCGCCAACGATGCCGCCCTCGTTGCTGGCGACATCATGACCCTCGACCTGATCGACAAGGCTGTCGAGCTCGCCAAGACCGGCGGCGCCACTGGCAAGGTCATGATCCGTCCCATCGTGGTCAACGGCCGCAAGGTCTACGTGATGTACCTGCACTCGACGCAGGTCACCTCGCTCCGGACCAACACCGCCGCGGGCCAGTGGCTCGACATCCAGAAGGCTGCGATGGCCGGTATGGAATCGTCCAAGTCCCCGATCTTCTCGGGTGCGCTCGGCGAGTACAACAACGTGGTGCTCCGCGAGGCGCAGGACGTCACCGCCGGCGTGTCGCCCGACGGCAAGACGGCTGTGCCGCTCACCCGCCGCGCCGTGCTGCTCGGCGCGCAGGCCGCGACCATCGCCTACGGCAAGGCCGGCGGCGAGACCCGCTACCGCTGGAACGAGGAGCTGCTCGACCACAAGCGCAACCTCGAAGTCTCGGCCTGGGCGATCTGGGGCATGAAGAAGACGACCTACAACGGCGACGACTTCGGCACGATCGTCATCCCGACCTACGCCAAGCCCGCCGACGCCGCCTAAGCGGCCTCTCCTGACTGAACCGGTGCGCGGGGCCTGACGGCTCCGCGCCTTCGTCTCATCCCGCATCCTGAGAGGGCCCGACATGGCCACCAACGTCACCCCCGTGCGCCCCGCCGCGCGCGAACTGCGTGAGCAGGTCGTTCACACCGTCCGCCGCACCGTCACCTTCGCCGACGGCGCCTTCGCCTTCCCGGCCTCCCTGCCGGACGGCGCCCTGATCAGCCGCACCCTCGTGCTGATCGAGACCGCGTTCACCGCCGGCACCACGCTCACCGTCGGCACGACCGTCGGCGGCAACGACATCGTGGCCGCAGCCGATTCCGCTGCGACCGCCGCCGGCGCCAAGCGTCCCGACACCGGTACCGTCAAGGGCCGCCTCGTCGGTGACACCGTGCTGTACGGCACCGTCACCGGCGCCCCGGCCGCCGGCGTCGCCACCATCGTCATCGAGTACGTCCCGAACAACGACGCATGATGCTCACGGCATCCTGGCTGCATCTCGCGGCCTGCAACGTAGCGGCGGAGCCCACGGCCCCGCCGCCGCATCCATCCAGTAATCCGAGGGTCGCCAATGCCGAACGCGCAAGGGAAACCGACGCTCGGCGACCTCATCGACGAGATCGCGGACGACATCGAGCGGGCGGACCTCGACCGTCAGATCGAGATCGCGATCAGTCGGGCGATCCGGCACTACCAGCCGGAGCGGTTCTTCTTCAGCGAGCGGATCCTGACCTTCGAGACCCTGGCCGGGACGGACGTCTACTTCGGCGGTGATGCACCGGACATCCCGGAACCGGGCGACCGATGGCAGGGCCGTGCGCGCCTCCCAGCTGGCCCGCGTCGTCGCCAATTCCGGCGGTGAGGGCGGCCGGCTCATGAATGAGTTCTATGCCGCCCGCCCAGCCTCGATCGACAACGTCGCGCGGTCGGCCTTTGACGCGATC
Organism: Methylobacterium sp. WCS2018Hpa-22; assembly: GCF_031843785.1. Lineage (NCBI taxonomy): Bacteria > Pseudomonadati > Pseudomonadota > Alphaproteobacteria > Hyphomicrobiales > Methylobacteriaceae > Methylobacterium > Methylobacterium sp. WCS2018Hpa-22. The sequence continues at coordinate 21,609 of NZ_JAVTJA010000005.1, read as the reverse complement.
GGTCCGCAGAACCCCGCGCCGTCCGGCCTCGGTCTCGACCTTCAGTCCGCGGCACGTGCTGGTGTGGCTCAGACCCCCGAAGGCATGGCCCTGGCCGAGGCCCGCGCCGCCGTGGGTCCGCGTGTGACCGACGATGCTGCCGGGCGGGTCATCCAGCCTGAGATGCGTGGTGTGGTCGATGCGCGCGAGGCCGCCCGCAAAGCGCAGGCGGACATCGACTATGCGACCGCTCGAAACGTGCCTGAGAACTTTGGGATCGAGCGCACGATCCAGGTGGAGCGCCCTGGCGAGCCGGTAGTCACCCAGCCGGCGTTCTCACGTCCGCAGTTCGAGGCCAGTGCGCCTCGTCCCGCCGAGGCTTTCGAGCGGCCCAGCGCGATCGGGAACGATCCGAACGGCGTCAGCCTCGCCCGCTTCATCGCGCAGAACGGCGGCTTGCGCCTGGATGGGGATGCTGCGGCGACCGACCTGCATCGTTTCATGGTGCCCGGCGTCGGCAAGGTCGCGCGTCCGGACGGTAAGGGTCTCGACAATTTCTGGCGCGAGCGTCTGATCGAGGAGGGTTACTTCCGTCCCGACGCCGACGGCGGCATGGCGCGTGACATCTCCTCCGAGCTGTTGCGCAAGCTGCAGAACGAGCAGCGTGGCGTGCCGTCCTACCCGCTCGATAGCGCCGGACGTCCGAAGGGACGCGCGCCTGGTGGTCAGGCGGCAGACGAATATGCGAACGCCCGGTCGCTGGCCGAAACCCGCTTCGACGAGGATCTCGCGCGCGTCGAGGTCGACCCGAAGGGCATTCACCCGGACATCCGCGAGCGCGTCGTGGGCGCGCTGATGCGCGGCGAGGAGACGGACCCGCTCGCCGCCTACGAGCGCACCGTCGGCGCGATGAAAGGGCCGCTCGACCCGTATGTGAAGTCGACCACCGTCACTGAGGCGATCCCCGACGTGCGGTTCGGTCAGGTGAACTCGCAACCGGCTCTCGACGCCATTGCGGAGCAGAGCCGCTTCGCCAAGGGCGACGTGCGCGGTGCGCTCAGCGGCACACGCAAGGATCTGTACGAGCCCGGCGGCGCTCAACTCGATATGTCCGTCGAGGGCAACCTGAAGGCTCGCGAGCGGCTCGACCACCGCATTCAGGCGGCGGTCCGCGATGGCGACGCTACGCAGGTCCGCGATCTGCAGATCTCGCGCTCGGCCCTCGACGCCCAGCTGAAGGCTGTTCCGGAGGTGGCGACGGCCGACGCGAACTTCGCGGCGAACTCACGCCCGTTGGAGCCCTTCGCCCCCAACACCCCGCTCGGCCGCGTCGTCCAGCAGGATCCGCTCACCGGTTGCATGGCGACACCGACGGAACAGGTGCCGACCCATATCCAAGGCGACTCGGCGGCGCGCGAGTTCCTGGCCAACGCGACGCCGGCGGCTCGTCAGGCCTACGAGGGCCGTGTCGCGACGAAGATCCTCGACGGCGCTTCGGACGCGCGCGGAAACATCGACCCGGATAAGCTCAGCGTGCTCCTGCGCGATCAGGCGGACGTGCTCGAGCAGATGCCGGACGTCTTCCACCGCGTCGAGGCGGTCGTTCGTGCCCGTGACGGGCTGGCCCGCGTCGAAGCCTCGCCGCTCGGACGCATTGCAGATCGTCCGGACGTCGATGCGGCCATTCGGTCGGTGTTCGCCTCGAACCCGAAGCCCGGTAGCCACGGCGAAGTGGCGCAGGCGATGACGGCGCTGGTCAAGAACCGGCCCACGGCCGCGCGCGACCTCGCCCGCATCTACCTCGAATCCACCTTCAACGAGGCGACGCAACAGTCGAAGGGGCTGGCGGCGCAGTACGGCGGTGCGGGCTTCGCCTCCGCCGTGCGCGGCAATGCCCAGCAACGCCAGAACCTCGAAGCTGTGCTCCGCGCTCTGCCGGAGGGCGACACGCTGGTGAAGGGGCTGGATAACCTCCTCATGACCTTGGAGACCACCGGGTACCGCCCGAACAAGGGGTCGGACACTGCCTTTAACCAGGCGATCCAGGTCCAGTTGAAGAGCGGGAAGACGCAGCTCGGCCAAGCCGTGGCGGATGTCGCCACGGGCGCGGCAGCGGGTGCTGGCGTCGGTGGGTGGAGTGGGGCCGCCGGTGGCGCTGTCCTCGGTCTGAAGCGCGGTGTCGGTGACGCCATGCTGCAGGCTCGGATGATGGGCAATGGCGAGGCCATCGCCCGGATGCTGACCGATCCGAAGGCTCTGCCGGACCTGCGCGCCCTGGCGCGTTCGCCCGTCGGCAGTAAGAACGCGGAGGCCTTCACGCGCCGTCTGCTCACGCTATCGAACGGTGGCGCGGCTCCGACGCGCGAGGGCTCATCGACGCAGCGTTAGTCGCTTCATCCGACCAGCCTGATCGCGAGGCCGAAGCGCTATCATGAGTGCGGCGATCGCGATGACAACACCACCGGCAAGCAAGAACCCTGAACCAGTATACTCGGCAATTGGTTTGAGCACCGCTGGAACGGCTCGTTTCGCGACCCATCCAACCGCCAGCATGATGGCAGTGAACAGGACGAGCGTGAGGGCGACTTGGAGCCAGCGCGGCATCAGCGTCTTCCCCAGGATCGCGGTGGGGCCCAAAACATCACCGCCGCAAAGGTCGCGCTGGCTATGGCCGCCAATGCCCCGACAAGGGTCAGGTCCCCGTCGAACCCAGATGCCAATGGCCTGGACGTGAACGCCGGCCAGATCAGCATGATGAACCCCGCGCACGTGGGCAGGAAGATCAACATGCTGATTAGGAATGAGGACCAGCGGGGCATGCCGGGACGATAGCAGGCGAAATCCGCGCGAATGTGGTGCCGGGATACCATGCGATCCTGATAAAGGGTATTAGTTCCGTATCGCTGTTGTGCTGCTAAGGTCGAATAATCACAATTGTTAGTGCGGCTCTCAATCGATATGCACCAAGCCCTCGTTGCGCTACAATATCATCCATTGAAAGCTGCCTGTGTCGGCAGCTTTCTCATGTCAAAGCAGCATAGTATCCGGCAAGTGCGGATTAAATACTATTAGAAGAAAATAAATCTCTTAACGCGGAAACTGTTGCGGCTAATCTAGTTTTTGCCGCCTGCACCGTTGCTGCGCGTCCTTTCATGTAGATTCCTGATCTAACAGCATTCACAACATCATTGGTTGACTCATAATATGATGTTGTGAACTCTTTGGACATTTTTGCGATCTTCACGAATTTCATAGGGTCAATATTTTGCATGAGCGGGGGGCATAGTTGAATAATGGGCGTTTGGGTTGTTGCTGCGAATATCATCGGATGAAGACGTCCGATGCTGATTACTAAACCGGACTGATCAATCAATTGCTTTACTCGACGAGCGTTCCACCACTGCACTTCTGAGGGCATGAGATAATCAAGACTTAAGGTGCGAACAAATCGATCATCCTCGTCGCAAAAAGGTAGAAAATAAGGCTCATAACCCATCTCGCATAATTCTCTATGTAGATATTGAATCTGTTCTACATAATAATTTTGAGCTAATCTTAGTGGAAATTCCCTTACGACCAGTAATACTCTCTTTTTGTTTTCAGAAACATCAGGCGAGTTATCGGCTTGTAGATTTAGGGCCCAATCAGCCCCGTAATTAGCCTTTATTCCAATATCTGACGCCTTGGCAACGGAATCCGCCGATCGGAATGCGATATAATCAAACATTCTAAGGTAGTTGTATTCAGATATAGTGCTTGCTTTGCTGTCTAGCATTGCGTTGCGAGGGTAGTCTGTTCCAACTAGAGCAATAGGGGTGTTAGCGCGCTTCGCTGAGTAGATCTGGTCCGCAGCAAACCCGATAGGTAGTCCTCCGCCACCTACGATCATTCCCGCCATAGGGCGCGCAGGAAATGCTAGATTACATTGGTGAATGCGATTGCAGAGATTGTATGGATACCAATCCCAATAGCCGGGCATCGCTCCATGCTCGTCTAAACTAATTACAATATCGTATTCCGCGGAAAATTCCTCATAGATAACTTGCAGCAATGCCTCGTCGCCACAGTTGCCTCGCCCGTAGAAGCCCGCAACTAGGATGCATGGCCGCTTAGTAATATGCTCTGATCGGAATAAGTCCGTATCAGCCGTTGCGGCTAGGTCTGAAATATTCTTTGAGTAATTACTCGGGTATATAAAATATACCAGCTCATTACCACTGTAGGCATATCTCCACTGGATTAAAAAGCCGCACTCTCTGATAAGGCTTTCAAATTCTTCGACTGTGCATGAGCTAATCCAAGTGTGGCTTCGCTCTTCCAAATCTGGATTGCGGTTGGTTGGATGGTATGATGTGATTATAGGCTTGCCAGCATCAAATATGGCTCGCAGCACTGATGCAATATCGGCTATGTATTCCAGTACTCCGAGCATTACGACGACATCAGCACCCGCGAACCACTCGCCGGGAATTGGTTCAGCGTTCAAGTCGATGACTTTTGTTCTATCGTCACGCTGAACAACGTCGCAAGGAACGTATGAAGAAGCAGAAAAGATACCTTCAACGGCCATTGCACCACAGCCTATATCAACTATAGATAGGCCGGGTCGAACAAATTGGGCGGCAAATTTAGCTCGATTGTTCCAACGAAGTGAAAGACCGTCCGTATTGGACCAGCGCTCATAATCCGTAATGTCCGATTTCAACAACTCAATCTCCATTAAATGACGATGTTTATGATGATTTTAAAGACGTAGTAAAGAAATAGAACCTTGCAGATGATTCATATCTTCACTGATGCTGCCTTAAATTATGATCCACGATCGTTACATTTTGCATCCCGCACAGCTTCTAGGATGATAGCAGTGCGCACCGTCCCGGAATAGCGGGTCGCATGATAGTTTTGACGCAATCGCCCCAGCCCCCTTCTGTAGACCTTGCGTGAATTTGCACTTGACCCGTCGGGCGAAACACCCGAAACAGCCACTGTCAGGCGCTACGCGCGCCAGACCCGAGGGCCGCTCCGCAAGGGCGGCCTTTTGCATGTCTGGAGCCTGCCATGACGGATTCACGCCGCGACGCCCTCGTCGCCAGCGCCAGCCGTTTAGGCCTCTCGCCGGTTGAGTGGGGCGGCCTGATCTCCTTTGAGAGCGCGGGCACCTTCAACCCTGGCATTCGAGGTGGAGCAGGCAACCGTCACCTTGGGCTGATCCAGTTCGGACCGAACGAGCAGAAGCAGTTCGGTGTCACCGGCTCGGAGACCTTCGAGGAGCAGCTCCCGAAGGCAGAGGCGTTCCTTCTTTCGCGGGGCTACGTGCCCGGCTCGGGGCTGATGAACGCATATTCCACGGTCAACGCTGGCTCGCCCGGCCGCTTCAACGCGTCCGATGCCGGCAATGGCGGCACGCCCGGCACGGTGGCGGACAAGGTCAACGATCAGTTCGGCCCGCATCTGAAGAAGGCAGCGTCGTTCCTGGGGGGTGAGTTCAACGCGACGATGCCGGGGGGAGCCGCCAGCGCGCCTCGCGCGCGCTTCGACTTGTCGGGCCCGGTCGGAAGTTCCACTCCGGCCCCTGCGATCCCTGCCGAGCCCGTGAAGGCCGATAGCGGCCCCGATCTCGCGGGCATCATGAAGATGCTGGCGGCGGCGTCCGCCGAGGGCGCGCCGGCGGCTGGTGGTCAAGCACAGGCCGCAGCCGCCTTGCCCCCGCCGCCACCGGCACCGCCGCGTCCGGTCGCCTTCGACGCCACCAAGTTCTTCGGCCTGCTGCCCACGCGGCGCTGACGCCTTAACCGCATCGCCTGCTCGATCCGACCCGGACGCCCCGCGCGTCATCGGGCCCGGACGCATGCGTGCTTGCCTTCGGGGAATGCCATGGTCGGTCTCATCGACTTCTCGACCGATGCCGCGTCGAACGACATGGCAGCGCCGCCCATCCTCTGGGTGGAGGGGCAACCTGCCAAAACCGTCAACGACTCGATGCGTGCCACGATGGCCGCGCTGGCGAACTGGCGGGACGATAACGTCGGCTCCCTCGGTGCGAGCCGCGGGGCCGGCGACGTCTACAATGTCTCGACCGCACAAGGTTTCCTGGCTGCGTCCGTTGCACGGCCTCATACCCTGCGGTTCCGTGTTGCCTCGGCGAACCAGACCCCGGCTTCCCTCTCCCTCGACGGGTTGCCCGCCAAGCCGCTCCTGCGCGCAAGGGGACGCCCGGTCGGGCCCGGCGACATCGCTCCCGACACCGTCTACGCGGTGTCCTACATCCCCTCCGAAGGCGCCTATTTCGTCACGTCGCCTGCGATCGAGCGCCCCGGCCGGATCGTCGCCCAAGCCGACGCTGGAGTAGAGCCGGGATGGCTCCCCTGCGATGGGCGCGCAGTCTCGCGGGCGGACTATTCCGCGTTGTTCGCGGTTATCGGCACGACCTGGGGCAACGGCAACGGCTCGACCACCTTCAACATTCCCGACCTGCGCGGCCGGGCGATGTTCGGAGCCGACAACCTCGGCGGCACGGCAGCGAACGTCCTGACAGGAGTGGGCGGGGCGGCCGGTATCGACGGCTCGCTTGGCAGCTCGGGCGGTGTCCAGGCAGTTACGCTCACGACCGCACAGATGCCCAAGCACTCCCATACCGGTACCGCTGCGGAGGCCGGCGGGCACAGTCATGGAGGCTCGACCGGGTCGGGTGGATCTCATGACCACGGGGGCTCGACCGGCTCAGTCGGTAACCACACGCATTCCGGCACGACTGTCGCCGGCGGCTCGCACTCGCACACCGGCTCCGCGGCCGAAGCGGGATCGCACTCTCACAACGTCAAATTCTCGACAGCTGTCCTGGCCGGCGGCAACGACGTCTTCGCCACCATCGCAGTCGGCAGCCCGGGTGCAAACGGGAACACCGACGCGGGCGGGTCTCACACCCACTCGGTGACCATCAACGCGGGCGGCGATCACCAGCACGGGTTCACGACCGATAGCGCCGGCGGGCACACCCACACCATCCCAGACGCCCCGAACCACGCCCACACGATCACGGCGGCTGCGGATCACACGCACGCGCTGAGCCTCAACGACACCGGCTCCGGTGCCGCGCACGCGAACATGCCTCCGGGCGCCGTCGTCGCCTTCGCCATCAAGACCTGACCGGCTCCTCGCCCTCATCGCTCGCCTCGACAGGGGCGACCTCTGCACATCTGGAGATACCCCAATGGGCGTGAACGACTGGTCGCGAGACCCGGAAGCGAACGCGGTTGCCGATCCCACGATCGTCGCAAACGATGGCGCGTCGGCGCGTCAATTCCCACGATCGCTCCGCGGTGCCATGGCGAGCGTCCGAAAGCTCGCCGACGACCAGAGCGGCGCGATCACCTCGACCGGCGGACCCAACGCCTATGTGGTTCGGACCTTCTCGGGACTGACGGATCTGCGTGCGGGCCTGTCGCTGTCCTTCGTCGCTCACAGGGGCAACAGCGGCCCGCCGAGCCTGTCCGTCGATGGCCACGGGGCGCTTCAACTCCTCAATCGCGACGGGATCGACCTCCCGGCGGGCTACCTGAAGGCCGGACGTCTTGTCCGGGTCATCTACGTGGCCTCGCCGCCGTCATGGCGCATGATCGACCTCGGTGTCGTCGCCAACGAAGACCTCGTCCAGGCGCCGGCCAGAACGATCAAGGGCAACGCGGGTGACGGGCTGGATGACATCCCCGTCGCCGACGCGCGGGTTCTTCTGGCCGTCGACAAGCTGCCGAACAAGACGGAGGCCGAGCTCGTTGCTTCCGGCGCGATCGCTGATGCCCTGGCCACGAAAGCATCGCCGGAGCTTGTCGGTCAGCTACTGCCTTCGATTGCGTTCTTGCCGGACATCGGTACGCAACCGGTTGGCCTAGGGAGTTTGGCCGCAGAGATCGTGTCTCTCCGTCGATGGATGGGGCCGGCGGCGAACGGGGCCGATATCACCGCAGCGCTCACAGCCGCCATTGCGGCGGTGCCGATCTATGGCGGCGAAATCATCATCCCCGCCGGAATCTGGAGGTGCGGCCCGATCGAATGCAACAAGGCGGGTGTCGTCATCCGCGCTTGCCAGCAATCCTGTGTGATCGACGCGCGCGACGAAAATCAGCCGTACATCTTCAACTTCACGGGGACCGGCATCCGCGCTCTCCGCGACCTAACCCTGCGCGGCAAGAACAACCTCACCCTCGCCTGCCGGGTCGGCTGCGTCGTGAATGGACCGCGCGTCCATTTCGAGAAGATCCGTATGCTGCAGGTCAAAGGCGGCTACGACATCATCTCCTCGAACGGGCCCAAGATCCTTCACGGCTCCATCGAAGGCCACACCGAATTCGGCATCCGGTGGGGAATGAACATCACCAACGCAGACTACAAAGTCGCCGAGGCGATGGTTCTGGATATGGACATCTATACGCAGGTGTCCGACCCGGCCCAGTTCACTGCCAACGGGATGGAGTTCGGCCCTCGTATGGGCGCGGCCTACATCGAGCAGATCCGCATGGGCGGCCACGTCTATGGCTACCTCTTCGATGCTACAAGCGAGGTCGGTGGGCAGAATGGCCATCTGAACTTCACCAAAGCCATTAGCGGCATCGCGGGCGTCGCCGGTTGGTATTTCAAGTCCGTCAGCGCCACCGTCATCGCCATGGTCGATTGCAGCGCGTCGGCGGGTCAGGGCATCGGTGTCAAAATCCAGAGCCTCGACTTCTCCCTTCGCTGGATCGGTGGCTCGATCCACAAGTCTGCTGTCGGCGTCGAGCTGGACGGTGGGAACCCCACGGCTCGCATCCGCTTCATCGGCACCGCGATCCAGTCAAACACGGGGTTCAGCTCGAACCCCGACAGCGTCCTGCAGAACGGCTGCGCGATCCATCTGCGCAGCGGCGCGGCCAATGTCGATCTGGAGGGCTGCTATCTCGGTGACCAGGCCGATTTTGCCATAAGCCCCGGCAGCCCCAGGCAGAGCTATGCCTTGGTCAAAAGGGCGCCTTTCACGGGGCAGGTTTCCCGTATGGGTGGGGATTGGAGCCAAAACGGCCTGGGCGAGACCCTGATCGGCGGCACCCACCCGTTCATTTCGAGGTTCCTCAACCCGGCTGACTATGAGATGGGGGCAAACGGCATCCCTAAGCTCAAGCTCGGCGGCGAAGAGTTCAATTGGACGCCGGTGCTCTCGTGCGCGGTCCCAGGCGACCTATCCGTTGCGGTGACGTCGGTCTCCGGCTTCATCAACAAGCAAGGCAAGCGCGTCCACGCCGAGTTCGCCATGACGGTGACGCCAACCTACACGACCGCGTCCGGAACGTCCGGCGCGATTGAGATCCAGGGGCTGCTCGACACATCGAATGGGCGGTCAACCCTCGGCGGCGGGCAAATCACCGCGATCTCCGCCATCACATGGCCGACGATCAACACGAGGGTTGCGACGCAAATACAGCCTGCGGTCCCGCTCAGCTCCACGAAGATCAATATCCAGGCGCTGGTGACGAATGGGACGGTCGCGCCGGTTCCGATCACCGCCCTCCCGATCGGTCAGCCTTTCACGATCCGTGGGTACGTAGACTATCTGACGGTCTAGTCTTGCGAATTCAGGCCGAAGCATTCCCTTTATTCTTCGACGATCGTAAAATTTGATCCGGGCGATGGAAATTTTGCCGTGCGGTTGAACTCACGGCAATGCTTGCGTACGGTCGCGCGACCCTGACTTAAGCGACCGGGACGTGATCAATATGGTGGCCCAGCGTATCGCCGAGGCGGGTGCCTTGCGCGCGTTCTTCAATCAGGGCGACACTCCCTATCTTCTGATCACGTTCAACGACGCTGGTGATGCGGGGAGAAGCGACGGATCGTCTTATTGGGGAGCAAAGCTCGTAGAGAAGAACTCCATTTCATGCATTGGAATTGTTTCAACCAAACGCGATTGGTACGATCCAGATGATATGGAAAGCCTTTGTGTTCTGTTGCGGCCTTATATTGAGCCGCACACACAGATTATAACTTATGGCAACAGCATGGGAGGGTATGCTGCGCTTAGGTTTAGCGGCCTATTGAAAGCTACACACGTTATTGCCGTTGCGCCACAGGCAAGCATTGACCCTGAAATCGTCAATAGCTTTGACATCAGGTTCCGTAAGAACTTCATAGGTCGTGGCGGAAAGCTCATAAAAAGCGATGATATCTCGGGGAAGGTGTGGGTCGCCTATGATCCGCGCCTTGCGTTAGATGTCGGTCACGTCGAACTCATTTCTGAAGCATGCCCGGCCGTTCGACGCGTCGCCGTTCCGTATACGGGGCACAACTCGATATTCGCATTTCGAGGCTCACAACAGACACAAGACATCATAAGCGCGGTTTTGGCTGACGATCTCACGGCCGTAAACAAACTCGTCCATAAAACCCGCAGAAACGCCTGGCAGTATGCCTATAACTTGGCAAATTATGCCCTGGCTAAGCGCCCTAAGATCGTTCTCGAGCGCATCGCTGATAGTAAGCTGCTCAGGTCCATCCCGCTCATGCCGAGAATGGCGCTTCACATCAGGTGCCTAATCAACCTCGGCCGCCCGTCGGATGCTCAGCAGAAGATCATTGAGATTGCGGCTGCCTATCCGTTGCAGGCGGTTTGGCATTCCCGGAATATTTCATCCTTGTATGCTTCTGGCGCCTATCTGGAAGCTGAGGCGGCATTCGAAGAGGTGATGCGCTTGACCAAAGGGGCGGAGCCGGTTGCTCGCCAACAAGAGCGCATCTATCACTCGGCCAACAGAGCTAGGCGTCTATCCCTGCAGGCGCTTGGATCTGCCCAGCCGAAGAAATCATTTCCAGATGGGCGTTAGTTTGGGGCGCCATACCACGTCGTTCTAACTGAACGTGACATGGCGCAGACAAAAGGAAGCTTGCTATCCGGCGGTCGCCTCGCCAGCATCGAGTGCTCGTTTGGCCTCCCGGCGCTGATCTCGAATTTTCTGCCGACGCTCTTCGTGCTTTTCCTGGGCCCGAGTGCGCTTGTCTTTCATATTTGATACAGCTGTTGGGGCACGCCCCATCGTCAGCCATCTGTCTTTCAGCCCGGTAAGAACGTGTTGGTAATCTTTCCGGTCGCCTAGCGTTACGGCGAGATCGAGATCAAGGGCCGCTCTGATCTCTCTTTGCAGATCCGCGTCCGTCATGCCTGTCGTGCAGAAATAACGTTCAAAGGCCTTCATGTTGGCGTCGATGACGTGGAAGTGTGGGTGCCTCAAGTCCTCAACAAACGGAGTCTTGAACGCATTCAACACAATCTCATATGCTGGAAAGTAAAAGAAGTTTGGATCAGAGGCTGTGCGGTGCACTTCGTCGATGCCGGCCCGAAGAAGCGCTTTCGATACGGCGTTAGCAGCCACGCACGACACGTCGCGGAAGGTGGCGGCAAGGCCAATTGGGGAAAGTGTGTAGATGATGGTCGCCGACGGCCGATGCTTCCGGATCAGATCGTAGATCCTCTGCAGGCGCTCGGCTGTTTCAGCGTAAGTCGCTACCCGAAACTTGTGGCGGCTCTTGTCGAACTTATTTTCTGGAACAGCGCGCCAGAATGTTTCGCCGGTAGGCTCGTCGTACCAGATTTCGGAAAGCCCGAACGTCAGAACGAACACGTCAGCGCTGTCGAACAATTCTTTTGTCGCTAAACGAACTTCCTCATCGTAACCAAATTCTTCGGCCTTCCACCCATGCCACAGTTCGACCGTTGGAGTTCGGTTTTCCCAAGCCCATTCAAACTGTTGGGCGATAGCGAACACGTTCACCAAGCCGTCGGCGATCATCTGAATGTACGCCTTGCCTTCCCGTGCGGTGGCAATGTCGTAGCCGAGGTTCTGCATGTATTTGCCGATATTGGAGGCAAAGCAGGAACCGAACGCAATAATATTGGACTTCGGCCCGATGAACGGGGCCTCCGGCATCCAACCTTTCAGGATCAGGTTCGGAATGGCGGTTTCGCTCTCTAAATCCTTCCGGCGAGGAGCTAGGTTGAGCGTATCTCCGCGATAGAATGACCCGCCCGCCTGATAGATCCGTGTTCTCTTAGTACCCTCAGTTTCCGCGGTCATATCGTCATTCCCTCTTTGAAGTTTGGGCGCTCAGACTCGGCGGCGCGCGATTGCGGCCGGACTCTGCCCGGCGACTTTCGCACTGGCAACCCCGCTTTCGCAGGTGCGTCAAGGAACATGCAGGCCTGTAGCGGGCAGGCATCAGACCTGCCGGACCACCGGGGCGTAGGCATAACCACTCTCGCGGAACCGCTGCGAGGGGGCCGTCAAATGAATATAGCTCAAATCTTCATTGCCAAACTAGACTGAGAGCGGCTTTCCAGCTTAGCGATACGGCGCTGCTCACGTATCTCGTCTTTTCTTGCTTTGATGCGGTCAAGACGGATCGCGGATCGTTTTTCCGCAAGGGGATCGCTTGCACTTGCACCCGGTTCTGCCTTGTCCGTCAGCATATCGATTGTCTTGTTCTTTTGAGCGCCGCGAGAGAAATCCTCTATCCTAAGCTCAGCTAATTCGGCCTTAATGTCTGCGGTATTCTCATAACCAAGCCTTTCGTCGATCATGACAGACTCAGCATAGGTCTGGTCGATGTCTTCGTCGGTCACGCCAGATTTGCAGTAAAACCGCTCGAATGCCTTCATGTTCAAATTCAGAACATGGGGGTAGACGTGACGCCGGTCGTGACCGAACTGGTTCCGGTAGCATTCCAGAACGATTTCATACGAGGGAAAATAGAATAGCTTGGGGTCTGCCGGCGACTTCTCGCGGTAAAGGCGGTCAATTGCAGCCCTTAGGATGGCCTTCGACGTCGCGTTCGACGTGATGCAGCTTTGGTCTCGGAAAGTGGCAGCTAGTGCAATGGGAGAAAGCGTGAAGATGATGCTCGACTCGGGGCGGTGCTCTCGGATGATGGCATAAATCTTACGAAGGTTCTCAATGCTCTCATCATACTCGGCAACGCGGAACTTGTGCCTCGAAGGGTCGTACATCTTGGCGGGCACGGCACGCCAGAAAACCTCGCCTGTAGGCTCGTCGTACCAAACCTCAGACAGCCCAAGCGTGATGATGAAAACGTCCGCTACATCGAAGATTTCTTTCGTCTTAAGCCGAACCGCCTCATCATAGCCGAACTCGGCAGCCTTGTAGCCGTGCCAGAGATCGGTCTGCGGGGTCTTGTTCTTCCACGCCCACTCAAACTGCTGAAGCAGGGCATAGGTGTTGACGATGCCGTCGCCGAACTTCGAGATGTAGGCGAGGTTGTCTTTTTTCGTTGCGACGTTGTAGCCAATATTGTTCAGATAGTTGCTAATGTTTGCTGCAAAGCAGCTACCGAAGGCAACGATGTTCGTCTCGCCATCTATGAATGGCTCTTTCGGCATCCAACCATGAGCAAGGTATTTTCGAAGACCATCGCTCGCCGACAGATCCTTCTTTAATGGCGAAAAATTCATTGTCTCGCCGCGGTAGAATGAGCCACCGACAGACTTTTTCTTTCCGTCGACAGTAACGGATGCGCGGGCACCATCGTACTGAACGAGATTAACGCTTTCTTGGCTCATTTTGCCTCCGAAAACTGCTCTGGATAATTCTCAAACGTACGCTGGCGGCTAACGATCGCCGATCCATTACCATGCTCAGCATAACGAACTCGTTACCGGGCTTTCTTCTGCCGCGATAGTGCGCTGACGACACGACCCTCGCGTGCAACGTCGACGCCGAATGACTGCGAGGCCGGCGGCCTCAAGCCCTCCCGAGCCGGCCGGTCGCCGCGCAACCGCTTCGCCGCCTTCTGGGCGGTTTTTTTGTGCCCGGAGGCACCCTCATCATGGATATGTCCCCCATCGGACGCGCGGCCCTTCTGGCGCGCGAAGGCGAACGGCTGACCGCGTACAGGGATTCGGTCGGCGTCTGGACGATCAGCGTCGGCATCACGTCGGCCTCGGGCCTCATCAAGGTGACGCCCGGGCTGAAGATCACGAAGGCGCAGAGCGATGCGCTGTTCGCGAAAGGCGTCGCTCAGTATGCGGGCCCGGTCTCGTCCGCGGTGAAGGTGCCGCTCGCCGACCACCAGTTCGACGCCCTCGTGTCGCTCTGCTTCAACATCGGGGCGCCGTCCTTCGCGAAGTCGACAGTCGTGCGCCGCCTCAACGCCCGCGACTATGCCGGCGCGGCCGAAGCCATCCTGATGTGGAACAAGCCGGCGGTGATCGTCCCGCGCCGGCAGGCCGAGTACGACCAGTTCCGCACGCCCTACTCGGTGAAGCGGCCGAGCCGGGTGCGCGGTGAGGCGCCGGTTCTCGACGTTGTGTCAACCGGAATGGCTTCCGGGGCAACGAAACAGCCCGTTGCGTCAACTAAACCGCCCGTTTCCGCAACGAAACCGGTCAATCCTGCAACCGCAGCGCCCGCTCCCGCCCCGCTCGGTTTCTGGGCCTGGCTGCACGCCGCTCTCTCGCGAAAGGCTACCTGATGCCCCGTCGCCGGTTCCGAACGCGCGTCCGCGCCTGGCTGTCCAAGCTGAAGGGCTGGCGGGTCTACCTCGCCGCCCTCGTCCTGGCGCTGCCCGAGATCCTCGATGGTCTCGGCGTCGTCGACTTCGCCGCCTACCTGCCGCCGGCGGTCGCCGCGCGCGTCGGACTCGGACTGGCGGTCGGCCGCCTGGTGCTCGCGCCCTACCTGCGCACCCTCGCCGCCGCGAAGGCGCCGCCTGCCGGAGATCCGCGCTGATGTGGGGCTTCCTCGCCAAGCTGCTGCTCGGTCTGCCGGGCCTCGCCGACGGCTTGTTCGGCTACCTCAACAAGCGGTCGGACAGTGCGGTCCTGGTCAATGGCCAGAACGTCGCCGCCGACGTCTCGGTCGGACAGGCGCAGCTCGCCGCCTATGTCGAGGAGCGGAAGGTAATCGCGGCCGAGCGCGCTGCGCAGCATCTCTCACCATGGACCGCCTGGATGATCCCGACGGCGTTCGGGCTCTGCATGATCCACTTCGGCGCGATCGTCCTCGACTCGACCTTCCTGTTCAACTGGCGCGTGGCGAAGCTGCCGACGCCCTATGATCAGATGGAATGGTCGATCGTCATGGCGGTGATCGGGGTCGCCGGCATAGCCGGGGCCGTCCGCAAGGTCTTCTCGAAGTAGCACCCCTACCCTGAGGAGGGGGAGGGTCATTGATCCTGCGCGACCGGAAAACCGGCGCGCCACCGCGCCCGTGGGGGCTTGCATCATGGACACCTCGTTCCTCTCGGGCGGCCCCATCACGTGGGCTACCCTTTTCGCGTTCGCAGCCTTCGTGGTTGGACTGCTGAAGGCGGTCGACTGGATCGCTGGCAAGCTCAAGACCCGAGAGAAGGAGGCTGTCAGCCCGCTGGTGCTCGACCTCGCCTCGGTGAAGCTCAACGTCGAACGTCAGGGCGACGCCCTGAATGCCTTCAAGGTCGAAGTCGCGCAGAAATACGTGACCGGCGACGTCATCACCCGGCTCGAAGGCCGGATCGACGGCATGGTGTCCTCGGTCCGGGAGGAGATGCGCGCGACGCGCTCCGAGCTGCTCGAAGCGGTGCTCCACGGACGGCCGCCGAGGTAGCCGTCCCCGCTATCCACACCCCTGTATAATCGCCCATACCCGCCCGGCTCACGCCGTGGCGGGTTTTCGCTTTAGTACATCGCAGTTACGTCTGCGCTGCGCCAGGAAGAGCGAGTTATTCTTCGCCAATTAAGTATGAAACGAACTCTTCGGTAAATTTGTATCGTGGAACGTCGTTTACTCGGGAGTCGTAAATTGCTCCCACATGTTCCATAATTGTCATTATAGATAGTATGTATTCATGATCCTGATAATAATAAGTGAATAGTGGTGTAGGTCCATAATTGAAAGAAACTCCTTTAGGTATGATAATGAACTCTCTAACTAGTGGACCTTTTGTTAGGTCCTCCCGCATCTCGGCAATTAATATGGGAGCCTTTTTCCCCAAAGTATCAAACGGTGCAGCCCGCCGAACCGAATAGCCTCGGGATTCCAACGCTGCCATGTGTTCCGCGATCTCTTTCCAATCGCGTAAGATGGCGGACGTATAAGTAATTTCATCATCATCGATCAGCTTTGCGTCAGACTGACAAAGCCAAATACCATTGCTAATACTGCTTCGCGTTTCGCTGGTCATTGTCTCGTCATAGCGAGGACCACCAGGTGACGCCGCTGCTATGTGAGCGGCCACACCCGTATTGGTTACTCCATCACCTCCATCAGGACCTGAAGTCGGCACTCTGCACTCTGGCCGAGAGCATTTCATTCCCGCGCGCTTCGCCATCCGATCGATGGTGGTTCTGCTGAAATCGTCCCTTGCCAACGTTTGCCCCCTTTATAGGTCGAACGCGGATCCTACGCGCTTAGCCCGGCCGCCGTCACGGCGCGCCGGGCTTTTTCGCGTTCACGCCGCCTCAAGGCTTTCGGCAAAGTCGTCCGGGATCTCGCCGAACTGGCCGAGGATCGCCACGCTCTCAAGCTCGCCCGTCTCGTCGTCGGCCATAACCTTGATCGCGGCGGTTCCCGGCATGCGGCCGGCCATCGCCTCGGCTTTCTTCATTGCCCCGAATTCCGTCGGCGCGAGCTCGCGGTCGCCAGGAACGAGGCGCTTCCGCTTGATGGTGAAGGTCTGCACCAGGAACGTCGTCTTGATCGCCATCTCGCCGCCGCCCGCTGCGATGCCGCCCTCGCCGCGAGAGCAGGCCGCCGTGCAGGCGCAGGAACGCTAGGCTCAGCTTGCGAAAGCACAACACGAGCTCGATGTCGCCAAGCTTCAGTTGGAGCACCAAAAGCTTCAAGCTGAGGTGGAGTAGGCGCAGCTCGACCACGAGGTGCGCAGGTCCGAGGCCGCACGTCCTACCGACCCTGTCGCCGGTGCCGCTCCGTCCGCTCGCCTCGAAGATCCGCGCATCGCTCTATGAAATCAACGCTTCAGCAGCTCGGCGACATGCTCACGACGCTGATGGAAGAAATGACGCCTCCGGAAGTTGGACCGCCCGACGAAGGAATGGGCGAACCCACAGACGGAGACGCTTCAGTTGTAAATTATAGCGACCTGCAATCTATGGGGCCAACAAGCTAAGCCGATGCAGCACAACGCTGAGGTACGGTAGCAACAGACGGGTTTAAAATCCGTCCAAACCATTCTTTTCAGTTTTCGACTGACTGTAACTCTCGCATTTTGCCCGTTATCCAATGTAGGCTGTCGGCAGCGGCTAATCATAGTAGCCGAGCAAAAGGGATCAAACGGCGATGGGCACGAGGTACGTACGTTCCGACGTTGAAGCGACTGCAGCTGGGGCTGCGGGGGTTGAGCTCACTACTTCAAGCACTGGCCTTACTGATGTCTACGTCTATGGAGACGTCAATATCACGTCAAGCGATGACGACGGTATTAAAGGTCTCGGAAGTGAGCATGATGCTCTAATCGGAGGCTTTATAATTGGTGATATTAATGGCGTTCGGTTAGGTGACAACAGATCAACTGACCACGATAACCGGGTCATTATATATTCGGGCGCCGCCGTAGTCGGCATAAACAGCGCGGGAGTTGCAGTAAATGGCTACAACAGCATTGTGGATGTAGAGGGAGAAATTCAAGGCGACCTCTATGGCGTTCTCATGTCGGGAGTGTCAACAAAATTCAAATCGACCATTATCAACGATGGCGAGATATACGCCAATAGTTACGGCGTTGCCCACTCACTGACTGGCGGAGATACTGAGGGGCTTGTACTCAGGAATACGGGACGCATCGAAGCAGAATTGTTCAGCTTCTATGGTGGCGATACCAATTCGGCAGCAGATAGGATTGTAAACAGCGGCGTCATGATCGGCGATGTCGCAATGGGCGGTGGTAACGACGTTTATGACGCTCGAGAAGGAGGAACAATCGTTGGTTCGGTATATGGCGGCCTAGGGGATGACCGATTCGTTGGCACAGCCGGTAGACAGACATTTGCGGGAGACGCGGGCAACGACCGGTTGGATGGCGGGCGCGGTTATGACATCCTTATTGGTGGCATCGGCGATGACACATACGTCGTCAATAATACAATTAATGAAAGCAACCCTGACGATCCCGAAGCGCTCGGCACAATTTATGGGGATCAAGTAGTCGAAGGAAAGAGTCAAGGCATTGATACGATACTCGCTAATTTTGCTTTTGACCTTAATCGGTATGAAAATGTTGAGAACGGAACTCTGACCTCGCTAAGTCAAGAAAATAGCTTCGGCGGAAGCGTGTTCGGCAATGCACTTGCCAATGTCGTTACGGGAAACGGTGGACAAAACGTTATCGACGGTCGCGAAGGCGCAGACCAAATGATTGGTCTCGGCGGTAACGATACTTATTATGCAGATAACATCGGCGATAGGATAGCCGAAGAAATAAATGGTGGAATAGACGAAGTGCGGTCATCCGCGACGTTTAGTCTAGGCGGCTCTCAAGTTGAAAATCTAACGCTTACTGGAGAAGGCGCAATAAATGGTACCGGTAATTCATTGTCAAATATTATATATGGTAACTTTGGTGCGAATGTTATAAACGGCGGAGCTGGATCAGATGCTATCTTTCTAACAAATCTGTATGGAGCCGATGACGATACAATAGTATTTAGTTCTACCCTCGGAATTAATAACGTTGACACGATATCGGCGTTCAATGGAAATTTAGGCGATGTCATCCAACTAAACAATTCTATATTTACTACGCTTTCGGATGGCGCCTTATTGGCGTCAGCCTACCAAGCAGGCAATAGTGATGTAGCGGCAAATGCTGATGTGAGAATTATATACAATCAGGCTTCACAGACATTGCTTTATGATCAAGATGGAAATGGGTCTGCAACCGCGATTGCTTTCGCAAAGATGTCCAGTAGCTTTATCGATTCTGCATCATTTTTTGTGATCTAGTTACAATTCAGATGCTGCTGGTTGTTGCTGGCTAGGCTATGTGGGGCTGGGTATTTTGCTGCCCGGCCCCGCATTTTTGTTTAAGTTTACTGTAGCTTAAACGAGAATTACCTTGCTAGGCTGAATTATGCGGTTAGGTCTCCTATGGCCACGCATTCGGTTTCTCATTTGACCAGACGGGCGAAACTCGCGCATTATCTACTCTTCGTGAGACTCACGTGTCGCAACAGGCTCCGTCCGCACCAATTCTTAGGTTTTGACGGCCGCGCCGTCGCCTCCTGCGGCTGAACACGCGCGTCCACTCCCTTTCACGCAGGCCAGCGATTTGCATAGCCCGCGCTATTACGCGCAGGTCTCAGAGCTCCCAACTGCCATGACTATCTCGCCTTCGCTCAAGCCGCCCGGGCACGAAAGACGAACGCCATCCCCGTCATAGTGGGTGATTGGCTGGTTCGGACTTGCGGCACCAATTTTCTCAATAAATTCAATGATACTTTTTGTTGAGGCATGGCCTCGGATGCTTTCTGTACGCGCCGGGGGCGCGCTGGGGGCACAAAATATCTCACCTACCTGTTTTGTGTGCGGGGGCTCGCTCTATGTGCTCCGCCAGGGGTCTACGCTCGTAGCGAATGCTGGGCACCGCCCAGGTCGAGGAGCGTTGAATTTTGGTGCCCCCTTAAACTTCGCTATCTAGTGGGAAGCAGGCTTTAGCTCTCTGCCCGGAAGCGGACGGATGGCTCGCGGCCCAAGTCTGACGTCGGGATCGTCATCGACGCTGCCCGTAAGCGGTCATTCGTTAGTCGTCCGGCAACTTCGGCTCGGGGTAGGAATAGAGAGCGGACCTTAGCCTTTGGACGAGAAGCGATCGGTCCACATCTGACCAACTACGCCATTCAGACCTTTTGTCCCGTTCGCACACAAGCGAACGTTACAGCGGATCCCCATTACCACTTAGACTTACCGATAACGACCGTTTCGCTCCGGGATTCAAGCTGTGTGTTAGCAGATGTTCTGCGCTGCTTAGGTGGCAGCCTCAAATGACTCTTCTCGGTCTGTAGGCGTCCACAACAGGGGGACCACAATGGCGGCCCAGGGCATGCGGTGGAATTCACCGCCTCGGAAAATCTCTGTCGATTGACGTAAAGATCGTTGGCTCAGAGCCTGTCCGATAACGCCTGATGGGGGTTGAGTGGCCAGGATGGCGGTGATTCCAAGAGGGTGCTGAAGCCTGATTTGGAAGTGCCATGTGGACCCCGACCACTCGCCGGCAGCATAGCCGCGCCGGCCTGCGCTACGAAACCGACCTAACGGATAGCGAGTGGGCCGTGATCGCGCCGCTGCTGCCGGTGCCGGCCTCGTGCGGTCGTCCGCCTGTCTGGACGATGCGCGAGATCTGGAACGCGATCTTCTACGGGCTGCGCGGCGGCATCGCGTGGCGGATGATCCCGAAGGACCTGCCTCCGCGCCGCACAACGTTCGGCTACTTCAGCCGCTGGCGGGACGCGGGCCTGTTTGGCCGGATCAACCATCACCTCGTCATGGCCGACCGTGAGCGGGTCGGTCGAGAGGCTTCGCCGACGGCTGCGGTGCTTGACAGCCAGAGCGTCAAGACCACCGAGAGCGGCGGCCCGCGCGGCTACGACGCTGGAAAGAAGATCAAGGGCCGCAAACGTCAGGCCCTGGTCGATACGGACGGGCGGGCGCTCGTCCTCGATCCGCAGGCTGCGGACGTACAAGATCGGGATGGGGCCGGACCGGTGTTGCGCCTATCGCGGCGGACTTTCCCGTTCATCACCAAGGCCTTTGCCGATGCGGGCTATGCCGGCGATAGGCCCGCGACCGCCACGAGCATCACCGTCGACATCGTGCGCAAACCCAAGGATCAGGTCGGCTTCGCCGTGCATCCGCGCCGATGGGTGGTGGAACGCTTCTTCGGCTGGATCAGCCGCAACCGCCGCCTTTGGAAGGACCCGGAGGCGACCCTCGCCTCGGCCCAGGCCTTCCTTTACGCCGCCGCAGTCATGATCCTCGTTCGAAGGTTAGGTCGAGCAGTGTGACTTATCGGACGGACTCTTAGAGACTGAGGGTTCGCCGAGGCCTGGATCTGATGAATCAGTGCCAGCGAAGCTGGTCTGTCCCCACCTATCGCTCAATTCGCCCCGGTTTCACGAGGTAGCCCACTGTATATACTCGGCTGACGCTTTGATGAGGGGAAGGTTTTCGGAAAGATATCCCAGTCTAATTTTGTGTTACTTGTTGTGAGCATGCAGGGGCGACGACATCCCGAATGGTCGGCTAAATCCTCCCCCTCCGGGCGTTCTCCCCTGGCCGCGTCCCTGAAGCGGACGTTTCGTGATAAATTCATCAATGCTGCCGATTCGAGCTTCCTCGCGCCGAGGAGCGCGAGGAAGCGGATCGTGTCACGCCAGGTGGAAGTCGGTCTGCGTGACGGTGGTGGCGTTGACGCCGAGGAGCAGGATCGTGTCGACGCCGATCACGACGGTGGTGTTGGCACCGGCCTGAATGATCGAAACCTCGCTGGCGAAGCTGGCCCCCGTGATCCCGAGGCCCGTCAGGTCCATGACATCCTGGCCACCGGCCAGGTCGGCATCGAAACCGACGATCCGGTCCGATCCGAACCCGGATGCGAACACGAACG